>NZ_JBVICA010000018.1:0-149052 GCF_055573115.1 Streptomyces sp. NPDC030222 | reverse complement strand
TTCACTTGTTCCGTGTCCTCCCTCGGTGAGGGCGTTCCTCCTCCTGCATGGGCCCTCTCCACCTGAGCGTCGTAGGGGTCCCTCTCCCCCCCCCTCCCCCCCGATGCGCTGGCGTTCGTTCCCTAGGGGCCACGGATCCGGGTCCCGCGGGCCCCGCCGCCCCGCCGCCCCGCCGACACTCCGCCTCCGGACGGTCACCCGTCGGTGGGCGGCGCACGCCGGGTGCTCGTCGGGTGCACGGCCCCTACGGGTCACCCGTACGGCGGTCGGTGGCAGCCGGCCTCCGTCACACGTCCAGCTGGTCGGCGACCGCGCGCAGCAGACCGGCGATCTTCTTGCCCTGGACCTTGTCGGGGTAGCGGCCGCGCTCAAGCATCGGCGTGATGTTCTCCAGCAGCGTCGTCAGGTCCTGGACGATCGACGCCAGCTCGTCCGGCTTGCGCCGCTGCGCCGCGGCGACCGACGGGGTCGGGTCGAGGATCGTCACGGAAAGGGCCTGGTCGCCCCGCTGTCCTGCGACCACGCCGAACTCGACCCGCTGCCCGGGCTTCAGCGTGTCGACCCCGTTGGGAAGCACCGAGGAGTGAACGAAGACGTCGCCGCCGTCGTCGCGGGAGAGAAAGCCGAAGCCCTTCTCGCTGTTGAACCACTTGACCTTGCCGGTAGGCACGTCTGTCCTCGTCCTCGTATTCGTCGGAAAAACTGCTCTGGATAGCACTACAGCGGGCCGCCAGACCCGCCGGAACCAAGGCTAATGGTCAGGAGCCCGGTGACAAGACGTCCCCGTCGGCTTCCACGAGCGGGGAACTACCCTGGCCGGGTGAGTCACGAAACCCCAGCGTCCCGCCACGGTGCCGGTGATCGGCTTGTTCGAATCGGTGCGATCGTCTTCTTCATCGGCGCTCTCGCCACTCTGGTGACAGTGGCCCCGCTCTTCCTCGGCACCGATCCCTTCCCGCCGATCGCGTACGGCGTCTGCATGCTGATGGGCGTCGGCTTCCTGATCGCCGGTGCGGGAGTCCTCCGGTCGATCGCAGCGCAGCGTCGTCAGGCACGGTCCTCCACGTAGTCGCGCAAAGACGCGAAGCCGCTCGGAGACGCGAAGTCGCGCAGCCACGCCGGGAACCCCGTCAGATCGTCGAGGACGACGTCCGCACGCAGCTCCTGCGCGGAGCACGGCCCGGTCGCCACCGCCACCGACAGTGCCTCCACGGTGCGCGCGCCGCGCACGTCACCGGTGTGGTCCCCGACGTAGACCCGCGCCCCGTGCTCGCGCAGCGCCTCACCGGTGGCGTGAGCGATCTCAGCGGTGGCGGGCTCGCCAGGTCAGGAAGAGGGCGGAGCTGATCGCCGCGACGCGTACCACCACCGGCCAGGTGCCGGACAGCGCGGCGGAGAAGGCCCCGTCGGCGAGCGGTGTGGCGGCGCCCCAGCGACCTGTGGAACGGCCCCAGAGCCAGAGGACGCCGCCCGCGAGGGAGAGGCCGGGCAGGATCATCACGGCCAGCTTCGTCTCGAAGGGGCGGAGCGTCCGGGAGCCGTAGGCCAGGAGCCAGCCGAGGGCCAGCGCGAACCACGAGCCGAGCACCGCCCCCGCGACGAGCAGCAGGGCCGCGACCAGCAGCATCGGACGGCTGACCCCGAAACGGCCGGCCCCGCCGTCAGCGCCTTCCGCGCCGTCCCCGGCGTCCGCGGCCGCGTCCCGGCCCTTCGCACGGCGTCGCAGGACGCGCCGCCACCAGGGACGCGCCTCGGCTTCCGCGGCATCGTCCTCGTCCGGGTCCTCGTCGTCGCCCGGCGGAGGAGCGAGTATCTCCGGGATCTCCACGCCCCCGACGAACCCCGGGACCCGGTCCCCCGGGCCGCCGAACGGGCCCGCCTCGACACGCCACCATTCGGCGGGTCGGTCGGCGCGCCCCAGTTCGTCGAGGCCCGCTAGATGGGGCGGCGCGCCGCCCGAGGCGGCCGGGCGGACCGTCCACCGGTCGCGCTGCGCCGGCACCGACACCGACTCCACCGTGTCCTCCGCGGCGTCGCGACGCCCGCTCGCACCGCGCCCGGCCGTACCGTTCCCGGCCGTACGGTTCCCCGTCGCACCGTTCCCGGTCGCACCTGCCGCCGCGCCGTCCGAGGCAGCCGCGACCACGTCGTCCGGGGTGCCGAGGCGCCCGAGGATCCGGCGCACGGCCGCCGGGCTGTCCGACGACAGGGCCTTCGCCCGCTGCCGCTCGATCTCGTCCCGCAACGACGACACCAGCCGCATCCGCTCCGCGGAGGACAACTGCCGCTGCTGGGCCAGGTCGCCGACCCGGCTCAGATAGTCGTAGACCAGTTGGTCGCTCTCGATGCCCACGCCGTCCCCTCCGCAGCTCGCTGAGCCGAAGGTAGCGTCTACCGTGGGTCGGATGGGGAGCAGCGAGCGGGAGGCACGGGTGACCGGGAGTCCGAGCGGTACGGCCGGTGCGACCGGGGCGGCGCCCCGCACGCTCGCAGAGGACCTGCGTTCCCGCGGCGACGACGCACTCGCCGCCCTGCTCCGGGCCCGACCCGATCTGCTGAACCCGGTCCCGAACGACCTCACCCAATTGGCCACCCGCGCCGGAACACGGGCGTCCGTCGTACGGGCCGTGGAGCGGCTCGACACGTTCGGCCTGCAGACCGCCGAGGCACTGGCCGTGGCCCCCGACCCGGCGCCGTACGACACGCTGCGCGCCCTGATGACGGGGGACGACGGCGACCCGGCCGTGGAGGCGGCACTGCCCGGCGCGCTCGCCCGGCTCCGGGGACAGGCACTGGTGTGGGGAGGCGACGACCGGCTGCGGCTGGTGCGCACCGCGCGCGAGCTGCTCGCCCCGTCACCCGCGCACCCCTCGCCGACCGGTCTCGGCCCGACCGTCCTGGAGGCGGCGGCCGGTATGTCACCGGGCAGGCTCCAGGAGATCCTGGCCGCGGCGGGGCTGCCTGCCACGCATGACGGGGTCTCCGCGGCCGAGGCGCTGACCTCGCTGTTCACGGACCGCTCCCGTATGTCGGCACTGCTGTCCACGGCACCGGCCGAGTCGATCGCGGTGCTCGACCGGCTGGTGTGGGGCCCGCCGTACGGCGAGGTGTCCGCCGACCCGCCGTCGCACGTGCGCTGGCTGCGCGACCGGGGGCTGCTGCTGCCCGCGAGCGCCCGCACCGTCGTGCTGCCGCGCGAGGCCGCCCTGCACCTGCGCGCCGGGCGCGCCCACCGGACCACCGAGCCGGTGCCGCCCGTCGTCACGGCGGCCGGGGAGCACAAGCCGACGATCGTCGACGCGACCGCCGCGGGCCAGGCGCTCGCCGCGCTGGCCGTGGTGGAGGAACTGCTCGGCGGCTGGCACACGGGCGGCCCGCCCGTACTGCGGGCCGGCGGACTCGGCGTCCGCGACCTGAAGCGGGTGGCGGCCACGCTCGACGTCCCCGAACAGACCGCCGCTTTCTGGCTGGAACTGTGCTACGGCACCGGCCTGCTGGCCTCCGACGGCGAGGCCGACGAACGCTATGCGCCGACACCCGCGTACGACGCGTGGCTGGACCTGCCGGTCCCCGACCGGTGGACCCGGCTCGCCGTCACATGGCTGTCGGCGACCCGTACGCCCGGCCTGGTCGGCGGGCAGGACGCCAAGGGCCGCGCCCTCTCCGTGCTCGGCCCGGACCTCGACCGGTCCGTCGCGCCCGAGGTGCGGCGCCGGGTCCTCGCCCTCCTCTCGGCCCTTCCGGCTGGAACCGCCCCGGACGCCGAAGCCCTGTTCGCCCGGCTGCACTGGGAACGCCCCGCACGCTCCGGCGACGACCTGCGCGCGCGGCTGGCCCGCTGGACCCTCGACGAGGCGGAACTGCTCGGCGTGACCGGCCGGGGCGCACTGACGTCGCATGGCCGGGAGCTGCTGTGCCTGCCCGCACACGAGCCGGGCGGGCCGGACGCGGCGCACGGGCCGGACGCGGCGGTGTTCGTGCCGTCGGCCGCGCCCACCGACGCCGAACTGGCCGCCGCGGCCGTACGGGCCGCCGCCGTGCTCGCACCGCTGATCCCCGAGCCCCTCGACCACGTCCTGCTCCAGGCCGACCTGACCGCCGTCGCTCCCGGGCCGCTGGACCGGCCGCTCGCCGGCATGCTGGCCGTCCTCGCGGACGTCGAGTCGAAGGGCGGCGCGACGGTGTACCGGTTCACGCCGGGGTCGGTGCGGCGGGCGCTGGACGCCGGGCGCACCGCCGACGACCTGCACGCGTTCCTCGCCGCGCACAGCCGGACTCCGGTGCCGCAGCCGCTCAGCTACCTGATCGACGATGTGGCGCGGAGGCACGGCGTGCTCCGCATCGGCGCGGCCTCGGCCTATGTGCGCTGCGACGACGACACGATGCTCGGCGAGATCCTCGCCGACAAGCGCGCCCAGGGCCTGCGGCTGCGCCGCCTCGCACCGACGGTCCTCGCCGCGCAGGCCGACCCGGGCACGCTCCTCGAAGGCCTGCGCGGCATGGGCTTCGCACCGGCCGCCGAGTCCGCGGAGGGGGACGTGGTGATCACCCGCGCGGATGCCCACCGCACCCCGCCGCGCACCGCCCCCGTCCCGGTCCCGGACGGTCCCCCCATGCCGGACGCCACGCTGCTCGGCGCGGCGGTCAAGGCCATCAGGGCGGGCGACCTCGCGGCGACGGTCCCCCGCAAGGAGGCTCCGCGCACCACCGAGGGCGAACTCCCCCGGACCTCCCCGGCGGAGACCCTCGCCACGGTCCAGGCCGCGGCGCTCACCGGCTCCGCCGTCTGGATCGGCTACGTCAACGCCGACGGCGCCGCGAGCCAGCGCGTCATCGCCCCGGTCCGCGTCGAGGGCGGCTTCGTCACCGCCTACGACCACACGGCGGACGAGGTCCGCACGTACCCCCTGCACCGCATCACCGGCGTCGCGGAACTGGCCGACGGCACGTCCTGACCAGTCGCCGCCGGCCGGCTGTGTGCCCGGTGCCACGGCCGTACATGAGAAGCCCCGCCCGGCGGTCCTGCTCGCCGTCGCCGGACGGGGCCGCATGGGAGCGCTACAGGCGATTGCTGCCCTTCGGGCACCGAGACACCGGCCATGTGGAGGACAGCATCGGAGTCAGGTTCTCCCGTGCTGCGGACGACCGTCTCGGCACCCCATGTGCGCCCGCCGTCCCGAGAACCCGGGGTCGGTAACGGCCGTCCATCGTCCACGGGGGCGCTTCGGCCGTCGCGGGGGGATCACTGGTGACCGTCCGGGTGCCGGCGCAGACGTACGTTGCGGTCGGAGACCGTCGTCATTCGCCCCTCGCGCGGGACGACGTTCCGGGCCCCGGGCCTGGCGGAGCGCCTCGCACACAGCCCGCTGACGCTCGGACGAGGTAGACTCTTCCGTTTCCCGCGAAAGTCCGACGTCGACCGCTGCGCGCAGTCCTGGTGCGTCGGCGGGCACGCCCTTGGGGCGACGGGCACGGGGCAAGGCCCGGGCCGTAGCGGTGGCAGGTGTGGTGTCTGTCACCGCTGACGATCCTATCCACGGAGGTATGTGTGTCCTGCCTGATCGTCCAGAGCGACAAGACACTCCTGCTGGAGGTCGACCACGAGCTGGCCGACGCCTGCCGCAAGGCCATCGCGCCGTTCGCGGAGCTGGAGCGCGCGCCCGAGCACATCCACACGTACCGGGTGACGCCCCTCGGGCTCTGGAACGCACGTGCGGCGGGGCACGACGCCGAGCAGGTCGTGGACGCACTGGTCGAGTACTCGCGCTACCCCGTGCCGCACGCGCTGCTCGTCGACGTCGCCGAGACCATGGCCCGTTACGGGCGGCTCACCCTGAGCAAGCACCCCACGCACGGGCTGGTGCTGACGTCGACCGACCGGCCGGTGCTGGAGGAGATCCTCCGGTCCAGGAAGATCACTCCGCTGGTGGGCGCGCGGATCGACGCCGACACGGTGGCCGTGCACCCGTCCGAGCGCGGGCAGATCAAGCAGGTCCTGCTGAAGCTCGGCTGGCCCGCCGAGGACCTGGCGGGGTACGTCGACGGCGAGGCGCACCCGATCCACCTGGAGGAGCAGGGGTGGGCGCTGCGGCCGTACCAGCGGCAGGCCGTGGAGGGCTTCTGGCACGGCGGCTCCGGCGTCGTCGTGCTGCCGTGCGGCGCGGGCAAGACGCTCGTCGGCGCCGGGGCGATGGCGGAGGCGAAGGCGACGACGCTGATCCTGGTCACCAACACCGTCTCGGCCCGTCAGTGGAAGCACGAACTGGTGAAGCGGACGAGCCTGACCGAGGACGAGGTCGGCGAGTACAGCGGTACGCGCAAGGAGATCCGCCCGGTCACGATCGCCACGTACCAGGTGCTCACCACGAAGCGGAAAGGCGTCTACCCGCACCTGGAGCTGTTCGACTCCCGCGACTGGGGTCTGATCGTCTACGACGAGGTGCACCTGCTGCCGGCGCCGGTCTTCAAGTTCACCGCCGATCTCCAGGCCCGCCGCCGGCTGGGGCTGACGGCGACGCTCGTGCGGGAGGACGGCCGGGAGTCGGACGTGTTCTCGCTGATCGGGCCGAAGCGGTTCGACGCGCCGTGGAAGGAGATCGAGGCGCAGGGCTACATCGCGCCCGCGGACTGCGTCGAGGTCCGGGTCAACCTCACGGACTCCGAGCGGCTCGCCTACGCGACGGCCGAGACCGAGGAGAAGTACCGCTTCTGTGCGACGACCGCGACGAAGCGGAAGGTGACGGAGGCGCTGGTGGCCCGCCACCGGGGCGAGCAGACCCTGGTCATCGGGCAGTACATCGACCAGCTCGACGAACTGGGCGAGCACCTGGACGCCCCGGTGATCAAGGGCGAGACGTCGAACGCGCAGCGCGAGAAGCTGTTCGACGCGTTCCGTGAGGGCGAGATCTCGGTGCTGGTGGTGTCGAAGGTCGCGAACTTCTCGATCGACCTGCCGGAGGCGACGGTCGCGATCCAGGTGTCGGGCACCTTCGGGTCCCGCCAGGAGGAGGCGCAGCGGCTCGGCCGGGTGCTGCGGCCCAAGGCGGACGGGCACGAGGCGCGCTTCTACTCGGTGGTCGCCCGCGACACCATCGACCAGGACTTCGCCGCGCACCGCCAGCGGTTCCTGGCCGAGCAGGGGTACGCGTACCGGATCGTCGACGCGGACGACCTGCTGGCCGACCCGGACAGGACCTGAGGCCGGCGCCGCCCCCGCGTCCCCGGGGCGCGGGGGCGGCGGCCGCTGCGGCAGGCCCGCCCGGTCTCGTACGCGGGACGGGGTACTCGGGCGGCGTACTCGTGCGGTGCGGTGCCGCTCAGACGTGCAGCCGGCGGCGGACGCCGGCCTCCTCGGAGTACTCGCCGAGGACGGCGACGTCCCAGGCGGCGCCGAGGAAGACCGCGACGGCGTGGAAGAGGTCGCCGAGGCGGTGGGCATGGTGTCTGGCGGCGCCGGTGGCCGTGGCCCCTCGCGCCTGGACGGGGGAGAACGTTGCGCTGCTCATGTGTCCATGGTGCGATTCCGCAAGCCGGATTGCATCGACCGGGCGACGGAACCGGGCGCCCGCCCGCGTACATCTCCGGGCAGAGGCCTCCCCTACGGGTCGTGGACGCGTCACCCCGAGACGTCCGCCGGAGGGACGGGACGGCTGCGGGTGCGGAACAGCGGCGGGGGAAGAGCCCCGGTAGACAACGACGGCGGACAGCAGCCGCAGGACAGCGGCGGGAAAACAATTCGCCCGCGTCCGGCCCGCTCACTAGAATCTCCGCTCTTGCCCGCCTCCCTTCGAGGAGCGCCGCCACCCGGCCGGAAACCGGGGGCCGTCACACCCCAGGACCCTCGTGTATCCGCCGGAGGCAGCACCGTGCCCGCGCACGCACCCGAGACGACCGATTCCGCCGAGCCGCTGGCGCGCGAGCGCGCCCACCTCGCCTCCTCCCGCACCGCGCTGCGCGCCATGCGCGAGGAGGTGGAGTCCCTCGACATCAGCGACGTCACCGCCAACTGGGTGAACGCCGTCGTACTGCAGTCGCAGATCGAGGCACGCATCAAGGCACTGGCCGACTTCGCGCACACCCCGCTGTTCTTCGGACGGCTCGACTACCTGGAGACCACGCAGCAGGGCCAGCGCTTCTACATCGGGCGGCGCCATGTGCACGACGCCGAAGGCGATCCGATGGTGGTCGACTGGCGGGCGCCGGTCTCGCAGCCGTTCTACCGGGCGTCGAAGAAGGACCCCATGGACGTGGCGCTGCGCCGTCGCTTCGGCTACACCGGCGGGGACCTCACGGCGTACGAGGACGAGCACCTCAGCGACCCGTCCGAGGCCGCGACCCGGACCAGCAGGCTGCTCCAGGCGGAGATCGAGCGTCCCCGTGTCGGCCCGATGCGGGACATCGTGGCGACGATCCAGCCGGAGCAGGACGAGATCGTCCGGTCCGGGCTGTCCGGCACGGTGTGCGTCCAGGGCGGCCCCGGCACCGGGAAGACCGCGGTCGGACTGCACCGTGTCGCGTACCTGCTGTACGCGCACCGCGAGCGGCTGGCCCGTACGGGCACGCTGGTGGTCGGGCCGAACCGGTCGTTCCTGCACTACATCGAGCAGGTGCTGCCGGCGCTCGGCGAGCTGGAGGTCAAGCAGGCGACCGTGGACGACCTGGTCGCCCATGTGGAGGTCCGCGGGGCGGACGAGGCGGCCGCGGCCGTCGTCAAGGGCGACGCCCGGATGGCGGAGGTGCTCGTGCGGGCCCTGCGCTCGCACGTCACGATGCCGTCGGAGGCGCTGGTGGTGGTGCGCGGCTCGCGCCGGTGGCGCGTCCCCGCGTACGAGCTGGAGGAGATCGTCCGCGAGCTGCTGGACCGGGACATCCGCTACGGCGCCGCCCGCGATGCGCTGCCGCAGCGCATCGCGCACACGGTGCTGGTCCGCATGGAGCAGGCCGGGGAGGCGCCGGACGACCGGGTGCAGGACGCGGTGGCCCGCAACGCCGCGGTGAAGGCGGCGGTCAAGGCGATCTGGCCGCCGGTGGACCCGGCGCGGCTCGTGCTGCGGCTGCTCTCCGACGCGGAGTTCCTGGCGGAGCACGCGGAAGGGGTGCTCACGGCCGACGAGCAGAAGGCCGTCCTGTGGACGAAGCCGCCGCGGAGCGTGAAGTCCGCGAAGTGGTCGGCGGCGGACGCGGTGCTGATCGACGAGGCGGCCGACCTGGTCAACCGGACCCAGTCGCTGGGCCATGTGGTGCTGGACGAGGCACAGGACCTCTCCCCCATGCAGTACCGCGCGGTGGGACGCCGCTGCACGACAGGATCGGCGACGGTCCTCGGCGATCTCGCACAGGGCACCACTCCCTGGGCGACGCGCAGTTGGGACGAGGCCCTGGCGCATCTCGGCAAGGCCGACGCGGTCGTCGAGGAGCTGACGGCAGGCTTCCGCGTGCCGCGGGAGGTCATCGCGTACGCGTCGAGGCTGCTGCCGTTCATGTCCCCCGGGCTGGCCCCGGTCGCCTCCGTACGGGAGAACCCCGGCTCGCTGGAGGTCGCCCCGTCGGAGCCGGACCGCCTGGACGCGGACGTGATCGCGGCGTGCCGTTCCGCGCTGCGGCACGAGGGCTCCATCGGTCTGATCGCCGCCGACGCCCGGGTGCCGGCGCTCGCGGAGGCGCTGGCCTCCGCGGGGCTGCCGTACCTGTCCCCGGGCGAGGAGACGACCGCCGAGTCCCGGCTCACCCTCGTCCCCGCGTCCCTCGCGAAGGGCCTCGAATACGACTACGTCGTCCTCGACGAGCCCGCCGCGATCGTCGACGGAGAACCCGACACCCGGACGGGCCTGCGCCGGCTGTATGTGTGCCTCACCCGAGCGGTGTCGGGCCTGACGGTCCACCACGCGGTGCCGCTGCCCGAGGAGTTGGGCTAGCCGGTGGCTCGGGGGATCATGGCCGGCGATCAGCCCGGCGCGTTGGGATATCGCGTTGCGGGAGCCGGGAGCCCGACCGTAGGGTCCTGGCATGTCCCTGCGTGTTCATATGCGTCAAGCCCTCCCCGAAGCGATGCGTGCCCGTGACAGGGCCGCTGTGAGCGCCCTGCGCGCGGCGCTCGCCGCACTGGACAACGCGGAGGCGGTGCCCGTGGACGAAGCCGGGTCGCGCGGCTCGGCCCTCGAACTGTCGCCGGTCGGTGCCGGTGCCACCGAGGCAGCGCGATGTGAGCTGAGCGAACGCCGCGTGGCGGACATCGTGCGCGCCGAGGCCACCGAACGGCTGGACGTCGCGGCGCAGTTGACCGCCCCCGTGCACGCCGACCGAGTCGCACGGCTTCGTGCGGAGGCGGCCGTGCTGCTTCGGTTCCTGGACGGTCACGGCACCCCGTAGAAGCGGCTTCCCGTAGAACACGCGGGTTCCGTCGTACCGTGCGGGGATCGGCCCGGACGCGGCCCGGCACGCACGAGGAACAAGGCCCCGGGCAGGCGCTACGCGTCGAGCGCCTCGCGCCACACCCGGACCGCGGCCGGGTCGACGGGGGACGACCAGCCCGCCGGGCGGGCCGCGCCGCCGATGTGGAAGGCGTCGACGCCCGCCGCGCGGAGGGCGGCGACGTGGTCGAGGCGGAGGCCTCCGCCGGCCATGAGGCGGGGTTCGTAGCCCGGTTCGGCGGACCGGGCTGCCTCGGCCACGAGTGTGGGCAGGCCGTCGTCGACGCCGTGCGGCGACCCCGCGGTGAGGTAGGTGTCGAGGCCCGCGGTGCCGGCGAGTTCCTTGCGCACGGCGTCCCGGTCCGCGGCCCGGTCGACGGCGCGGTGGAACGTCCACCGGCAGCCCGGCAGTTCCGCGAGCAGTGTGTGCACCGCGTCCGTGTCGGGGCCGCCGGCCTCGTCGAGGAAGCCGAGGACGAACTCCTCGGCCCCCTCGGCGCGCAGCGCGCGTGCCTGGCCGGCCAGGCGGTCGAGGTCCCCGGCCGTGAAGCCGTCGGCGGCGCGCAGCATGACCCGCAGCGGGATGTCCACCACGGCGCGGATCCGCGCGAAGGTCTCCCGGGACGGGGTGAGCCCGTCGGCCGCCATGTCCGTGACGAGCTCCAGCCGGTCCGCCCCTCCGGCCCGTGCCGCGATGGCGTCGTGCGCGTCGAGTGCGATCACCTCGAGCAGTGTGCCGTGCTCCCGGTCGCCCATCTGGCCTCTTCTCCCACACACCGTCAACAGGTCTAGTCCAATATCCACCCTACCGTGTGTGGTTGCGGACGCCCCCCGCACGGGCAGTCGGTGTTCATGAAACTTCTGATACTGGGCGGCACGGAGTTCGTCGGACGTGCGGTGGCGGACGGGGCACTGGCCCGCGGATGGGACGTCACGGTGTTCCACCGCGGGCGCCACGCGCCGCCGAAGGGGACCGCCGTGCTGCTGGGGGACCGTACGTCCGACGGCGGCCTCGCCGCGCTGGAGCACGGCGAATGGGACGCCGTGGTGGACACCTGGTCGTCCGCGCCCTCCGCGGTCCGGGACAGCGCCGGGCTGCTCGCGGGCCGGGTGGGCCACTACACGTATGTCTCCAGCCGGTCCGTGTACACGTATCCCGCACCGGCCGGGCTGGACGAGAGCGGTCCGGTCGTCGACGGCTCGCCGGACGCGGCGGCCGGCGGGTACGCCGAGGACAAGCGGGGCGGTGAGCTCGCCGCGGAGGCGGCGTTCGGGGAGCGGGCGCTGCTGGCCCGCGCGGGGCTGATCCTCGGCCCGTACGAGAACACCGGACGGCTGACCTGGTGGCTGGACCGCATCGCCCGCGGCGGCCCCGTCCCGGCGCCGGGTCCGGACGGCCTCGGGATCCAGTACGTCGATGTGCGGGACCTCGCCGGATGGCTGCTGGACACGGCGGGGCGCGGGCTCGGCGGCCCGTACAACGTGGTGGGCCCGCCCGGGCACACGACGATGCGCGCACTGCTCGAAGCCTGCGTCGACGTCACCGGCTCCGGCGCGGAACTGTGCTGGACGGACCCCGGGACGATCCTCGCTGCGGACGTCCGGCCGTGGACGGACCTGCCCGTGTGGATCCCGCCGGGCCCCGACCACGACACGACGCACGGCGCCGACGTCTCGAAGGCCCTCGCGGCCGGTCTGCGCTGCCGTCCGGTGCACGACACGGTCGCCGGCACCTGGGAATGGATGCGCTCGCTCGCCTCCGGCGTGCCGGTGCGACCGGACCGTCCGGCGACGGGTCTGTCCGCCGAGGCGGAGCGGAGGCTTCTGGGAGGACGGCCCGGCGCGGCACAATGACCGGCATGACGGACGCCGACGCGCTCACGATCCGCTGGCTCGCCGCCCTCGACGCCACCCGCAGGGGCAAGGCCGGCGACGATGCACCGGATCCGTACCGGTACGCCGCCAACCTGCTGGCCCGCTGGGCCGAACCGCAGCGCAGGTACCACACCACGGAGCACCTGGTCGCCGTTCTGGACCGCATCGACGAAGTGGAACGGCACGGCCCGTACGCCGAGGACGCGAATCTGGTGCGGCTGGCCGCCTGGTTCCACGACGCGGTGTACCTGCCGGAGCGTTCGGCGAACGAGGAGCGTTCGGCACGGCTGGCGGAGCGGGCGCTGCCGGAGCTGGGGCTGACGACCGCACAGACGGACGAGGTGGCCCGGCTGGTGCGGCTCACCGTCACGCACGATCCGGCGGACGACGACCCGAACGGCCGGGTGCTGTGCGACGCCGACCTGGCGATCCTCGCGTCCGACCGGGAGACGTACGGCGCGTACGCGGCGCAGGTCCGGGAGGAGTACGCGTTCGTGCCGGACGAGGCGTTCCGGGTGGGCCGGGGGAACGTGCTGCGCCAGTTGCTGGCCCTGCCCCGGCTGTTCCGCACCCCGTACGGGCAGCACACCTGGGAGGCGCCGGCCCGCCGGAATGTGACCGCGGAGCTCGAGCGGCTGAGGATGTAGCCCCGGAACGCGTCCGGCCCTTAGGACGTGGGCCGCCGTGGACCGGCGCACACCGGTCCGCGGCGGCAGCACCTGCGAGGAACCTCCGTCACGGCTCGGCGGTCGGCGCGTCCTCCGGCAGTCCCAGTCGACGGCGGCCCGCCTCGGCGACCTCCCGGTACAGCCGCTGGTCCTCGTCGCGGACGTGCGCCGCGCCGGCCTCGCTGAAGTGGCTGTCGATCCACGGGAGGTACCCGCCGCCGTCCGGCGGGGAGTCCTGGGCGCGCACGCGGTAGCCGCCCTTCCCGTCTCGTTCCAGCTCGGTGATCCAGGGACCGGAGACGGCGGTTCCCTCGACGGCCGAGTCGCCGCGTCGGCCCCATTCGGAGCACACGGCGAGCAGGCCGACGGTCAGCCCGCCGTTCGCCGCCTCCCTGATCTCGACGACGTCCTCCGCGCAGGACCAGGCGGGCCGCCCGTCCAGCTCCACCGTGCCCTCCGCGAGCAGCCCGCCCTCACGCTGCATCTCGGCGAGGAGCGCGGCGTGGACCAGGGGTTGCACGGTCCGCCGCTGCTCTTCGTCGACGTGCGGAGCGAAGAGCGTGCAGCCGGCCAGGGCGCTCACCAGCACGCACGTTCCCGCCGCCGCGCCAAGGGCGGTCCTCACCCGTCCGTACGCCGTCGCCATGTCGTCCCGCCCGTCACGCCCGTGCCTCACGCCCGCCCCTCACGCCGGTGCCTCATGTGGGGTACGAGTGCGGACGCCGCTCCGCGGTTCCCGCACGCACACCGCGGACGCGTCAGGGGCGGGCCCGGCGCTTCGGTCGCCGCAGCCCCGCCGCCGTGAGCCGCCGGACCAGCTCCTTGGACCCGACTTCCTTCGCGCCCGCGCGCACCGCGTCCTGGTACCGCTCGGACGGCAGGTCGTAGTGGTCGCCGTCGAACGCTCGGCGCGGACAGCCGATGGACGCCGCGAACGCGTGCAGTTCGTCGAAGGACTCGTCGCTGACCAGATGCGACCAGAGACGGCCGTGGCCCGGCCACGTGGGCGGGTCGATGTAGAGGGTCATGAGGTGGCGTACCCGCCGCACTGGCCGAGCAAGCCCACGGCCGCGACGACCACCCCCGCCTTGCCGCACACCCAGCGCGGATCGGGCCCCAACTCCGGCTCGACGTCGAGGGCATGGGGGTCGCCCGCGTCGCACACCGGGCACAGGGGCCAGCGGCCGTGGCGCTCCAGCAGGGCGTCCTGGACGTCCTGGGCGACGAGGCCGGCGACATAGTCGGCACCTTCGGGCCACTGCTCGACCCACCATCGCCGCTGCGCCACGGCGTCCTCGACCATGGACACGATTTCGGCCTGGGCCACACCGCGGGCCGAGAGATCGGCGAGGACCATCGCGCGAGCCGCGTGCAACGCCTGTTCGAGGTGGGGGTCCATGGACTCATTGTCCGCCTCCCGGAAGGGTTGACGGACCGCAGCTTCCGAAAATATCTTTCATTTGTGACGAACGACGTGAAGGAAATTTTCACAGGGCGGCCGGGGCCCGCGGACCCGGCGCCTCCCGCCCCCGCGGCCCTCGCCGCGAAGGTGCGCACCCTCGCGCCGTCCATGACGCGTTCGATGCAGCGCGTCGCCGAGGCCGTCGCCGGCGACCCGGCGGGCTGCGCGGCCCTCACCGTCACCGGACTGGCCGAACTGACCGGCACGAGCGAGGCGACGGTGGTCCGTACGGCCCGCGCCCTCGGCTACCCCGGCTACCGCGACCTGCGTCTGGCGCTCGCCGGGCTCGCCGCCCAGCAACAGTCGGGCCGGGCCCCCTCGGTGACGGCCGACATCGCCGTCGACGACCCGATAGCGGACGTCGTGGCCAAGCTCGCCCACGACGAGCAGCAGACCCTCGCCGACACGGCCGCGGGACTGGACACCGTCCAGCTCGGGGCGGCCGTCACCGCCCTCGCCACCGCCCGCCGCATCGACATCTACGGTGTCGGCGCCTCCTCCCTGGTCGGCATGGACCTCGCGCAGAAGCTGCTCCGGATAGGCCTGATCGCGCACGCCCACACCGACCCGCATCTGGCGGTGACCAACGCCGTGCAGCTGCGGTCGGGCGACGTGGCCGTCGCGATCACCCATTCCGGCTCGACCGGCGACGTCATAGAACCGCTGCGGACCGCCTTCGACCACGGCGCGACCACCGTCGCGATCACCGGGCGGCCGGACGGACCGGTGGCCGCGTACGCCGATCACGTACTGACCACCTCCACGGCCCGGGAGAGCGAGCTGCGGCCCGCCGCGATGTCCAGCCGGACCAGCCAACTCCTCGTGGTCGACTGCCTGTTCGTCGGAGTCGCCCAGCGTACGTACGACTCGGCCGCCCCCGCGCTCGCCGCGTCGTACGAGGCGCTGGCCCACCGCCACAGTCCGCGCACCCGTACGCGCTGACGGATCCACCGGGCGCCGCGGTGCCCGCCGCGCCCACGTCCTGCCGAGCACGAAAGCAGAGCCGCGTTCCATGACCGATTCGCACGAGGAACTCCGCGCGCAGCTGGCCACGCTCACCACCGAGGCCTACCGGGCCGAGTTCGCCGGGATCGACCGGCTCGGCACGCTCGACATCGCCCGCATCATGAACGGCGAGGACCGGACCGTCCCGGACGCCGTCGCCGCGCAGCTCCCCGCGATCGCGGCCGCGATCGACGCCACCGCCGAGCGGATGGCCCGGGGCGGCCGGCTCGTCTACGCGGGAGCGGGCACGGCGGGACGGCTCGGCGTGCTGGACGCCAGCGAGTGCCCGCCGACGTTCGACACCGCCCCCGGCCAGGTCGTCGGACTGATCGCAGGCGGCCCGGGGGCGGTCACGGCCGCGGTCGAGGGCGCGGAGGACCGCCGCGACCTGGCCGTGGCGGACCTCGACGCGCTCGGGCTGACCTGCGACGACACGGTCGTCGGCGTATCGGCGTCCGGCCGCACCCCGTATGCGGTGGGCGCGGTCGAGCACGCCCGCGGGCTCGGCGCGCTCACCGTGGGCCTGTCCTGCAACGCGGGCAGTGCGCTCGCCGCGGCCGCCGACCACGGGATCGAGGTCGTGGTCGGCCCCGAACTGCTGACCGGCTCCACCCGTCTGAAGTCCGGTACGGCCCAGAAACTCGTCCTCAACATGATCTCGACCATCACGATGATCCGGCTCGGCAAGACGTACGGAAACCTGATGGTCGACCTGCGCGCCTCCAACGAGAAGCTCCGTGCCCGGGCGCGCCGGATCGTCACCCTGGCCACCGACGCCCCGGAGGAGGCCGTCGAGTCCGCGCTCACGGCGACGAACGGCGAGGTCAAACCGGCGATCCTCACCCTGCTCTCCGACGTCGGCCCCACCACGGCCGGGGAACTCCTCGCCAAGCACGCGGGACATCTCCGCGAGGCGCTGGCGGAGGCCGCCGGCGGCGGCTCCACAGGGCGGAACGGGTGGGCACGACACGGCGGGCGCCGCCCGGACGCCTGAGCGGCGGGCCCGCCGGGGCAGCATCAGCCCCATGGCACCCGCACCCACACCGGACACGCACCGCGGCACGGCCGCCGCGCTCCTCCCCCTCGTCGGCGGCGCCGGGAACGTCGCCTCCGTCGCCCACTGCATGACGCGCCTGCGTCTGCGCCTGCACGACCGCACCCTCGTCGACGACGCGGCGCTGCGGTCGGTGCCCGCCGTCCTCGGCGTCGTGGAGGACGGCGACACGTACCAGATCGTCCTCGGCCCCGGCACGGTCGGCCGCGTCACCCCGGAGTTCGAGGCCCTGCTCGCGCAGGCGGTCCGCGAGGGCGCGACCGACCCCGCGGGCACGGGCACGACGGACCCCGCGGGTACAGGCCGGACGGACCCCGCGGGCGCGCTCGCCGCGAAGGGCGCCGCGCTCAAGGCGGCGCAGCAGGCCAGGAACGCCACACCGGTCAAACTGCTGCTGCGCCGGATCGCGGGCGTCTTCGTCCCGCTGATCCCCGCGCTGATCGGCTGCGGCATCATCGCGGGCCTCGCCGGCCTGCTGCACAACCTCGGCGTGGCACCGGGCGTCGTCCCCGCGCTGACGGCGACGGCCGGCGGATTCATGTCCCTGATCGCCGTGTTCGTCGGCTACAACACGGCGAAGGAGTTCGGCGGGACACCCGTCCTCGGCGGCGCGGTCGCGGCGATCATCGTGTTCCCGGGCGTCGCGAACATCACCGCGTTCGGCCAGAAGCTGTCGCCGGGTCAGGGCGGCGTCCTCGGCGCGCTGGCCGCCGCCGCCCTGGCCGCGTACGTGGAGAGGTTCTGCCGCCGCAGGGTGCCCGAGTCGCTGGACGTCCTGGTCACCCCCACGGTCACGGTCCTGGTGGCGGGCCTGGTCACGCTCTTCGGCCTCATGTACGTGGCCGGTGAGGTCTCCGCGGCGATCGGCACGGCCGCCGACCGGCTGCTGGCCCACGGCGGCCCGGCGGCGGGGTTCGTCCTCGGGGGACTGTTCCTGCCCCTGGTGATGCTGGGGCTCCACCAGGCGCTCATCCCGATCCACGCGACGCTCATCGACCAGCAGGGCTACACGATCCTGCTGCCGATCCTCGCGATGGCGGGTGCCGGGCAGGTGGGCGCGGCGACGGCCGTCTGGTTCCGGCTGCCCCGTCATCCGTCGCTGCGGTCGACGATCAAGTCGGCGCTCCCTGCGGGCCTGCTGGGGATCGGTGAGCCGCTGATCTACGGCGTGAGCCTGCCGCTGGGCCGCCCGTTCGTCACGGCGTGCGTGGGCGGTGCCTTCGGCGGCGGCTTCGTGGGGTTCTTCACCATGCTCGGGGACAAGGTCGGCTCGACGGCGATCGGACCGTCCGGGTGGGCGCTCTTCCCGCTCCTGGCGGGCAACAGGGGTCTGCCCACGACGGCCGCCATCTACGCGGGCGGCCTGCTGACGGGGTACACGGCCGGGTTCCTCGCC
Source organism: Streptomyces sp. NPDC030222 (assembly GCF_055573115.1). NCBI lineage: Bacteria > Bacillati > Actinomycetota > Actinomycetes > Kitasatosporales > Streptomycetaceae > Streptomyces > Streptomyces sp. NPDC030222. The sequence goes on along the minus strand of NZ_JBVICA010000018.1, from coordinate 131,183 downwards.
ACCTACTTCTTCGGGTTCGGCAAGGGGATGCTGGCCGAGCTGAACGCGACCGGAGAGGCGGCGGGCGGGACGACAGCCGAGACGACCAGGACGGCGGCGGGGTCGGTGGTGGAGCCGGTGGCCGGGGCGACGCTCGGCGCTGCATCCGGCGCGACGACCGACGCGACGACTGGCGAGGCGAGCGATCCGGCGGGGGTCTCCCGGCCCGTGTCCTGACCTCGCTCCCGTGTCCTGAGAGCGTCCGGCCCCGCACCCTCAGCCACTTGCGCGCGCGCTCGCACCATGTAAGCCTGATCGCGCATTCGCAACAACTGTCGAACTCAGGTTCGTACAACGAGGGAGGGGTTGCACGTGCTTACCCGATCGATGACTGCCGTTATGCCTTTGACGTCGAATTTTCCCCAAGATGACGAGGGACTCGACTGGCGCAGGGCAGCCGCCTGCGCGGATCTCCCCCAGCGCTCCGTCTTCACCCGCAGTCCGTCCGAGGCCGCACCCGTGTTGCGTGCCTGCAACTACTGCCCGATCCGTGTCGAATGCGAAGCCGTGGTGGACCCCCGGCACACCTGGTTCGACGGGGTGAGCGGCGGCCGCCTCTGGCGCAACGGCCGGGAGGTCGCCACCACGCCGGGCCGCGCCGCACGGAAGGCCACCTCGTCGGCCCGCACCGGCCGGGAAGTCGCCACCACGACGGCCCGCACCGGCCGGGAGGCCACCGCATGAGCAGCGCCGTCTGGCTCGACGCCCTCGCCCGCCTCTTCCCCGAACTCCTCGACGAGCTCGCCCCCGGCCAGAGCCGCGCCCCGGCCGGCCCGCGCGGGACCCGGCCCACCGGCGGCTCCTCCGCCCCCATCAGGCTGTTCGTCTCCGACACCCTCCGCGACATCACCGACGGGGTGACCGAACTGGAGGACGCCGTACGCGAACGCCTCGGCCTGCGCCGGGTGCGCCCCGCGCCCGTTCCAGTCCGGCTGCGCCGGATCGCCGGAGTGTTGGACCGCATCGCGGCCGACCCGGACCTCGCCGCCCACGTCGAGGACGAGACCCGGCGCATGGCGCGGCGCTGCGCACGGGCGCTCGGCGACCCCGAGCAGCTGGTCCGGCTGCCCGGCCGCTGCCCCGACTGCGCCTCGGTGTCGCTGCGCGCCTTCCCGGAGCGCGACGAGGTGCACTGCGTGAACCCCGCGTGCGAGCGCACGCTCGTCGGCACCGGCGAGGCCCTGGACGCGGCCGCCACCGAAACCGACGGCACCGGCGAGGCCGCCCAGCCCACCCGGCACGCCCAGGGCGCCGAGGACCCGCCGGACACCAGTCACACCGACGCCGGGCACACCGACACCGGGCGCACCGACACCGGGCGCACCGACACCGAGGAGACAGCATGGTGAGCACCCCCCTCATCACCGGAGACCTGGCCGCGGCGGAGGCGGGGGTCTCGCCCGCGACCATCCGGAAGTGGGTGCAGCGCGGTCATCTGACCTCGGCGGGCCGGCACGGCCGCAGCAGCCTGTACCGCCTGGAGGACGTCTTCGCGGCGGAGCGCATCGCCCACCGCGTCACCGTCCCGCGCCGCCCGGCCTCGTAGCCGCGCCCGTACCGGCACCCGCACGCGCGCCGGCACCCACTCGCGTACCGGCACCGGATCCGCACCCGTACTCCCATTCGCACCCGCGCACCACAGCAGGGCCCCGCCGTACCGGCGGGGCCCTCTCGCGTTTCCGCCCCAAGTAGGCCTGTTCGTACGCCAGTTGCGGGATCCGACGACCTCGGTCACAGTTGATGCAGCGGCAGAGCTGCGCCCACAGGCCACCAGGCAGGGGCGACGGACCTGCCGCTTCGTGTTGCCCAAGAAGGGAGCGTCCATGTGGCCGTCCTGACCTTTCCCGACGCCGAACGACTCGTCGTCGACTTCCTGAAGAACCGCGCCGAGCTGGCGGGCACGGTGGTCGACAACCGCCCGCCCGCCGGCTTCGACGGCACGCAGAAGGCCGTCCTCGTCTCCCGCGTCGGTGGCGCATGGGTGGACGACCAGCACCTCGACCAGCCCCTGCTGGACCTCGAGGTCTACGGGCCGGACAAGACCGCGGCCCACACCGTGGCGCTGGCCGCGCGGGCCTGCGTACTGGAACTGACCGGCACCTCGTACGGCGGCGCGTTCGTCAGCGACGTCACCGAGGAGGACGGGCCCCGCTGGCTGCCCGACTACAACCGCCCGGCCGGGAACCGCTATCTCTCCACGGTCCGGCTGTCGGTCCGCCCGGCGTAAGCCCCACCACCGCGCAAGCCGCACGGAACCAAGCGGCCCGCGCGGCTACGCGACGACGTCGCGCAGCCAGCACCCCAAGAACGGGCCCTGTCGATCCCGGCAGGGCCTTCGCCATATCCGCAGTCACCTTCACCACTCTCATCAAGGAGTTCACATGGCCGGAAGCAACAACGGCAAGGAAATCCGCGTCGCCGGTACGGGCAAGGTCCTGTTCGCCGCCGCCGGTACCGCGGCGCCCGCCGACGCGACGGTCGCCTGGGACGCCACCAAGTGGACCGAGCTGGGCTACACCTCCACCGACGGCATCAAGTTCAACAAGAAGGACAAGATCGACCCGGTCGACACCTGGCAGTCGGTGAGCCCCGCCCGGTTCATCTACTCCGACCGCGACCTGACCGTGAAGTTCCAGCTGCTCCAGATGAACAAGCACACCCTGCCGTTCTTCCTGGGCGGCGGCGCGGTCACCGCCGGTGCCACCGCCGGTGAGTTCAAGTACGACCTGGCCAACACCCCGGCCGCGGACGAGCGGGCCCTCGGCATCGAGTTCGTGGACGGCACCGCCCGGTACCGCTTCATCGTGCCGCGCGGCCAGGTCACCGAGACCGAGGAGATCGCCCTGTCCCGCACCGGGGCCGTCAAGCTCGGCATCACGTTCACGGCCCTGACCGTGGACGACGCCGCGCCGCTGGCGAGCTTCCGGATCAAGGACGACGCCACCGCCTACGCGTAAACCGCGAACGGCACCTCCGGCGCCATCCCTCACGGCGGCCCCGGAACCACCGCGTTCCGGGGCCGCCGCCCCCTTCGACACCACCTGGAGAGCACATCCATGGCCGGATTCAACGTCAACGCCGCCCGCGCCCAGCGCCTCGAAGCGCTCGGCCGCGCCTGGACCTTCGAACTCGACGACGAGACCTTCGAGCTGCCGACCGAGCTGGGCCGGTCGACCGCCCGCAAGCTCCGCGACCTCGACGACAACGACGTCGACGGCCTGCTCCGTCTCCTCCTCGGCGAGCGTCAGTTCGCCCGCTTCGAGGACCACGACATCACCATGCAGGACATCGCGGCCATCCTGGAGGCCTACGGCAAGGAGACCGGGCTCGGCCTGGGGGAAGGCTGAGCCTCGGCGCGTTCGTCGACGAACACGCCGAGGCCCTCGAGGCGGACCTGCTCCGCCACTACGGCCTCGACCTGCTCGACTGGCACCGCGGCCGGCTCTCCTCCCGCCGGCTCGCGGTCCTCGTCCGGCACCTGCCGCGCGACAGCGCGGTGGCCCGCGAACTCCACGGCGAAGCCGCCGAATGGTCCCCCACCGACTACCTGCTGGCCCAGGTCGTCGACCGGCTCGCCGAGGCCAACTGGATGTTCGCGACGGTCAACCGTGACGAGGACAGCGAGCCGCTGGACTACCCGGAGCCGATTCCCCGGCCCGGCAGCGGCCCCCAGCCGCCCGCCGCGGAACCGGACGCCCCGGCCGGAACGCACGGACCCGACGGACCGGGCGGTCCCGAGGGGCCGGAGGGAGCCGACACGGGCCCCCTGCCCAGTGCCTCCGAGCTCGCCGCCTTCTTCTCGTGAGCCCGCGCGTGAGCCCCCTCGGGCCCATGTGCGGGCCACCGCGTGAGCCCGGACCCGAGCCCACGCCCGAGCTCACACCCGAACCCACGCCCGAACCCACACGTGAGTCCGCGCCCAAGCTCACACCCGCATCGACAGCGGCGTCGCGCCCGGCACCCATCTGTCGGCGGCGGCCTGGAACACGGTCAGCCGTCGTTCCCGGCTCCTTCCCGAGAGGTGTACCGCGACTCGGTCCGAGTGACGGACAGCGGGTCAGCCCGATGCCGTCCAGCGCAGCGTCCACGGCGTCATCGGCGCCCAGTTGCCGCCGAACGTACGCACGGCGAGCAGGGAGTCCGCAGGGACGGTGACCCTTTCCTCGAGCGGTCCGGAGTGTGTGGCGAGGACTTCGGGATCACACCCCGTTGCCCCCACCAGGGCCAGCTCGCCCCCGGACGCGCTGAACTCCACGGTCACCACGCCCTCCTTCGGCGGGGTCCGCATGATCCGGCTGCCGGCACAGCGCGTCTCGGTGACGGTGTCCGCCTCCGCCGCGTCGCGGAGCGTCAGCACCCAGCGGCCGACGCGGTGCCCGTGCTCCGGGGCGGTTCTGATGGTCCGGTAGCGGGAGAGGTCGACCAGTGCCTGCGGCCGCCCCTTCTGCCAGGTCCACCCACCCAGCTGAGCGAGCTTCTCCTCCCTCGCACCGTGCTCGGTGACGGCTTCTCCCGCGATCCAGAAGAACGGGTTGACCAGACCGCCGTGCCCTTCGACGACACAGACCCGTCCCTGAAAGGCCGCCGGGATCTCCACCGGCCGCGCGCCCCACCCCGAAATCCCCATGCGCACCCCCATTCGGACCCAGGAGTCTACATGCCGGACACCAGCAAAGAAATACGTGATTACACCAGTTCACCGGAATTCCTCAAGAAGATCAGGACCGATCTCGGCCTGGACGGAAAACTCGACTCGAACCCAGCCAACAAGGAATTCGTCGCCTCCCTGAAATCGAGCGTGGGGGTGGGCGGTCTGACGTCCCGGGTGGAGAAACTCGAGAACCCGCCGAAAGAGAAGTTCCCCGTCGAGGATTTCCAGTACAAGGGCGAGCACGGATACGGCAAGGTCGAAGGCGTGGGGGGCGTGGCCACGGCCTACGGCGCCACCGGCGCCGCAACCGGCTTCAGCGGGGAACTCACCGGCGCATCCCTCGGAGTGAAGCTATACGGCAAAGAGTTCAACATCATCAACGACATCCTCGACAGGCGGGCTAGGCTCCTTCCGGAGCAGCTTCGCCACGACATCGACAATGACCGCAGGGACATCGTCGATCTCGATTCCCAGCTGCTCCGGCTGCGCGGCGCCCATACCCGCACCAAGGACATCGCAGCGCGCGCCCATACGCGCATCACGGATCTGACCAGGGACGTCAACCAGAAGCTCCGCCGCAAGGCCGACAAGTCGACCATGAGCCGGGTCACGTCCCAGCAGGCCGGCGGAATCAACAACGCCCAGCAGGTCGCGAGCCGCGCCGTCGACGAGGTCCGTCGTCTCTACGACGAGATCGCCCGCCTGGACTCCCGCTTCTGACGCACCGCACCGACCTCTTGGAGTGATCCATGGCCCTCAACCAGAAACTCAGTACCGCGGTCTCCCAACTCGGTCGGCTGCGAACGGCCGCAGGCCAGGCCGCGTCCGGTCTCAGCAGGATCCAGCAGGGCGCCGGCTCGGCATCCGGCGCCGTGGGGAAGATCAAGACCGCCGCCGGCCAGGCCGATACCGCTATCGGCAGGCTCCGCGGTTCCGCCGACCGCGCCGGCAGCGCCGTCGGCAGGCTGCGGACCTCGGCCAACAACGGCGACAGCGCCGTCCGCAAGCTCAACACCGGTGTGCGCACCGCCGACGGCTCCATGGCCAAGGCCCGTGGCGGCACCGACAAGCTCAAGTCCTCCCTCGACAGGCTCCGCCGCTCCGCGGACAAGGCGAAGAAGTCGCTCCAGGACGTCAAGCGGCAGTCCGACGCCGTGGAGAAGTCCGTCGGAAAGGCGGGCAAGAACGCCGACAAGGGCGGCAAGTCCATGGGCAACCTGAGCAAGGGGCTCAAGGGCGCGTCGCTCGCCCAGCGCGGCCTCAACCTCGTCATGGCAGCCAACCCGTTCGGTCTCATCATGGCCCTGCTGGCGCCGCTGATCGCCCGCTTCGTCGACATGGACAAGGTCGGCAAGCTGCTGTCCCGCGGCCTCACCGCCGCCTGGAACGGCATCAAGAACGCGTCCGCCGCCGCCGCGAGGTTTCTCGGCCCGCTCTTCAAGAGCGTCGCCAACATGATGCTCTTCCCCACGCAGATGATGGTGAAGGGCCTCAACCTCCTCATCGGCGCGGTGAACCGGGTGAAGTTCTCCGTCCCGGACTGGGTCCCGGTCATCGGCGGCAAGAGCTTCGGCTTCAACATCCCCCGCATCCCCGTCCCCGCCCTCGCGCAGGGCGGCATCGTGCCGGCCAAGTCCGGCGGCACGCTGGCGCTGGTCGCGGAGGCCGGCGAGCCGGAGGCCGTGATCCCGCTGAGCAAGCTGCGCGGCATGGTCGGCTCCGCACCGGAGCTGCGGCGGCTCGCCTCCGCCGTCGAGGCGCTGGCCGACCGCCCGGTCGTGGTGAAGGTCGACTCCCAGACGATCGCCCGCGCCGTGTTCCTGGGCCAGCGCCAGCTCGCCCGCCGTTAGCCGCCCCCAGACCACACCCCGGAGCCGGCCGCGACACCGACGCGGCCGGCTCCTTCCCTTGCAGTGAAACGAGGTGAATCCCATGGGCAATCTCTGGATCGGGCAACCGGGGGCCCTGTACGAGATCGACCAGGCCGCCAAGAGCTTCGACCGTTCCGCCGAACTCGGCGTCAGCGAGTTCAAGTCCCTGGGCGGCCGGGTCACCCTGACCCGCACCCCCGCGCCCGTACGACGCGTCAAACTGAGCTGGGACCTGCTGGCGCCCCGGCACGCCCGCCTCCTCGACCGGCTGGCCCGGCGGATCGACGGCCCCGGCCCCCTGGTGCTGATCGACCCGGCGTCGGGCAACGCACTCGACCCGCGGCAGGCCGCGGGGACGGGCGACCGGGGCCAGGCGGGGCTGAACCAGTGGTTCAAGGTGTCCGCGAACGGCACCGTCGTCGAATCCGCGACCGCACCCGGAACGTTCTCCTTCACCGCCGACGACGCCACCAGCAAGGTCGCCTGGCAGGCCAGGGGCTGGAACGACTTCCCGGTCGCGCCCGGCATGCGCATCTCCTTCCACGCCCCGACGGCCTTCGCCGCGCTCGGCACGGTCAAGGTGCAGTTCGACTTCAAGAAGGCGGACGGCGGCTATCTGTCCAGCGTCTTCGCCACCGGCGCCCAGGTCGCCGGAACCGTCCCGGCCGGCGCCGCGTACGTCACGCCGTGCGCCACCCCGGGCACCGCCGGGACGCACTCGCTCGCCGGGGCCTGCCTCACCTACAGCGGCACCGCCGAGGCCGACGTCCCCGGTGACGGCCTGCCGGCCATGGCGATCACCGGCTACAGCGACGCGCCCGGCCGGCCCCAGCCGTACCGGAACATCGGCGTCGACCTGGTGGAGGTGTCCCATGCAGCCGGCTGACGGCGTCACCAAGGACGCACTCGCCGCCGGCGAGCGGACCGTCACCCACACCACCCGGCTCGGCGGCAAGGACGTCACCGCGCAGGTGCAGTCCTGGCAGCTGGAGCGTTCCTACGCGACGGACCTGCCCCCGGCGATGCGGGCCTTCTCCGGAAGCTCCGCCGCCCAGTTCCAGCTCCAGCTCTCCGGGACCGGCGGCCGGCCCGCGCCCGAGCTGTACTCGCCGTGGGCCGGCCGGGGCACCGGCGACACGGCCCGGCCAGGCCAGTCGGTGGTGCACGAGTCCGCCGTCGGCGGGGGCGCCGCCCTGCCCGGGTTCCGCGGAACCCTGCGCACCCGCTCGGCCGCATCCGGTTCCGACAGCGTGCAGCTGACCGCCCTCGACGGCGCGGAACGGCTGCGCGGCCCGGCGCAGTTGCCCCGCCCGTACACCGGTCTGTACTGGCGGCGTCCGGTGGCGACCGCGACCTGGTGCGTGGACGAACTGCTCCGCCAGGCCGGCATCCACTCCTCTCCGCCGCCCCGCGCGCCCGAGTTCGAGGCGGGCAAGCCGCTGTCCCTGGTCCACGCGACCCTGCACGGAGGCTTCGCCACCCCGTACGGGATGCCCGAGGACCTGCCCGACCCGCGGCACTACACCTGGACCAGGACCGGCGCGCCGCACGAGATGGCACTGCTGCCGAAGGGCGCCCCGGTCGGTGACCGCGGGGTGACCATGTCGTGGTTCCCGCGCAGCCGGGTCACCTGCCCGGGCAGCACCCTCTTCGTCGAGGCGTACGTGAACACCGCGCTGGGCATCGGTGACACCGCGCGGTTCGAACTGGAGCTCAACCGCTCCGGCAGCGCCGTCGGCACCCTGTACATGGAGGCCGACTTCGCAGCCGGCACGGTCCGCTTGGGCTCGGAGGGCACCGGCAACACCGCCCACTCCTTCCTGTGGAACAGCTGGACCGCCATGAAGACGCAGCGCGGTGTCTGGCACATCGGCGCGTTCTTCGACCTGCGCGGCACGGACACGACCGTCCAGCCGGTGGTCCAGCCCCGCCTCACCGCCCCGGACGGCACGCACTTCGTCGGCACCGCCAGCACCATGCCGGCGGGCACCGGCCAGCAGGTCTCGTCGGAGCTGCGCAAGGTCCGCCTGATCACCGCCATGGCGACCGAAGGGGTCCAGGTCACCTCCGGGCTGACCGCCATCCCCTCGGAGACGGACTTCGCCCGCACCGGCGCCTGGACGAAGACCGCCGAACTGGACGACGCGATCCTGCCTCTGACCGTCGTCCCCAAGGTGTCGGGGTCACAGTGGGAGGCGATCAGCCAGATCGCCAAAGCCGGCATGTCGACGGCGGAGATCGACGAACGGGGGATGTTCCGCTGGCGCAACTTCACCCGGTTCGCCACCCCGCCGACCGCACCGGACCTGACACTGACCACCGTCCGGGACATCGCCTCGCTGACTCTCACCGAGGAGATCGACGCCTGCCGCAACTTCTGCGTGCAGCCGGCCAAGGACTGGTCGACGGCCAGGATCGCGGAGAGCGCGGTCGTCAACGACACGGTGATCCGTGAGATCCCCGCGAACGGTTCGCTCACCGTCTCGTACGTCTTCGACGAGAGCGAGCTGGACATCGGCCCGCCGGACACCGACGACGACTCGGTCGTGACCCTGGGCTCCTGCTTCCGGGTCGCCGCCAAGCTCGCGGACGGCGCCACCGCCGTGAAGGGCGCGGTCGAGGCGATGGTCCGCCGCGAGGACGGACGGATCGTCCTGCGGCTCACCAACCGCACAGCGCAGAGGCTTTACACGATCACCAAGGACGGCAAGCCGTCGATACGCATCGTGACGCTGAAGGCGGACCGCGACCCGGAGGAACGGCAGGCGGTCTCCTACCAGCCGGGCAGCGTGAGCGAACGCTTCTACGGCCGCCAGGAGTTCTACGGCGAGGCCAGCGACTGGGTGCAGGACACCCGCGCCGCACAGCAGCTCGCGGACGCGATGCGCGCGGCGGGCGAGTACCCGGTGCCGGTGCTGGCCGACGTACAGGTGCTGTACGACCCGCGGGTGCAGCTCGGCGACGTGGTACGGGTCCAGGACTCCAGCGGGGCCGTCCTCGACACGCTCGCCTGGGTGGTCGGCATCAGCACCGCCGCGTCACCCGACGGGGGCGTGCAGCAGACCCTCAGCCTGCGCGGCACCAGCCCCAACGGTGTCCCCGCCGACACCGGCCTCACCCCGGACGCCCCCGTGGTGCCCGCCCCGCCGGGCCTGTTCGCCGACTACGCGTCGGTCGCCACCGCCCACCCGACGCTGGCGGCGCTGTCAGAGGCCAACTCCACCTGGCGCGAAGTGAAGGAGGACACGCATGTCTGACACCATGGCCGCGGCCGCGCCACCACCGGACGCGGACCCCGGCGCACCGGAGGAGGAAACCGGGGCCCCGGCCGCGTCCCCGGCCCCCAAGCCGTTCGCCTTCGGCTTCGGCATCCCGGCGGAGCCCGGGTCCGCCGACACGACGGCCGACATGACGGCCGACTCGACTGACGGCACCGCCGACGGCACGCCCGACGCCACCGTCGGCGGCACAGCCGACGCCACGGCCAACGCCACCCCGGAGGAAGCCACGCCCGGCACCGCCGACGGCGCAACCGCCCCCATGGCCAACGCCACCACAAGCGACACCGCGAAGGCTGCCACGCCCGACGCCACCGCGGACGCCACGGCCGAATCCGGCGCGGCCCCTCCGGCTTCCGAAAGCCCGGGCGGCGAGGGCGAGCCCGCCACGGCTGTACCCACAGCGGATCCGGCCGCGGAGAGCGGTACCGCAGGAACCGCAACCGCCGGGACCCCGCCGCCGGCATCCACGGAGACCGTTACACCCGCACCCGCCGAGCCCGCACCCCAGGAACCGGCTCCGCAGGCCCCCGTGCCCGTGACCCTCGGGCGGGAGCAGCTCGATCTGCTCGCGGAGAGCGTGGCCGAGTCGGTCGCCGAGACGCTCGCCGGCTTCCTCGGCGTACGGGGCGGACTGCCGGCGCCCGACCCCGAGACCCTGCTGACCACCGTCACGGTCGAGCCGGGTCCGCCGCCCGTTCCGGCCGGTCCCCCGGCCCCGCCGGAGCCCGGCGCCACCATTCCCGTCGACGCCGGCCCCGCCGAACCGACCGCATCCAAGGAGGACGAGCTCGCATGACCATCCAGTACACGCCCCTGAGCGGACTGCCCTACCCCCAGCCGTCCGACCCCGCCGACCTGCCCGCGCACCTGAAGGGCATCGCGGACGCCGTCGACGGCCGGACCGTCCTGCGCTTCGCCGACGCGGCGGCCCGCGACGCCAAGATCACCGCGCCCGTCGCCGGAATGCTCGCCTGGATCGGCAACCCGGGCCGGATGATGTACTACACCGGCTCCGCCTGGGTGCCGGTGGCGCCCGTGCCGGTGTTCAAGGTGAACGTGGACGACGGCGACACCGTGTCCCTCACCTACGGCGAAGGCCTGAACAACTCCTCCGGCGGGGCCCTGTCCGCGACCTTCACCGCGCCCGCCTCGGGCCAGGCCCTCATCTCGCTGGGCAGTTACACCCGTTCGTCCACGGCCGCGGCGGCGTACATCTCGGCGAACGTCCGCAACGCGAGCGGCACGCTGATCCTCGCCGCGAGCGACGACCGCGCCGCCGTGGTGACGACGACCAACCGCACCTCGGTCGCGACGCAGTTCATGGTCACCGGTCTGGTGGCCGGAACGGTGCACACGGCCACGGCCGCGTACCGGTCCGGCGCGAGCGGCAACACGGCCTACTTCGACACCCGTTACATCCGGGTCGACCCCATCCCCTGACGCCGGCGGTCCGGGTCACGGCCGACCGCCCAGCCGAACCACCGAACCACCGAACCGCCGCCGAGGAGGAATCCCATGGCCGCACCCCTGTCCGCCGACGCCTTCCTGCGCGCCCTGCGCGCCGAGGGCGTCCGCGTCCGCGAGCACACGAACTGGAAGAACCACAACCGCAACCACAAGGGACCCTGGGGCCCGGTGCACGGGGTGATGCTGCACCACACCGCCGGCACCGACAGCCTCTCGCTCTGCCGGACCGGCATGTCCGACCTGCCCGGCCCGCTCTGCATCGGGCTCATAGCCAAGGACGGCACCGTCCATCTCGTCGGGTTCGGCCGTACCAACCACGCCGGCGACGGCTCCGCGGCCCTCTTGGACGCCGTCCGCCGCAACGCCGCCGTGCCCACCCGCCCCGGCCCCGACGCCGTCGACGGCAACGCCCGCTTCTACGGCTTCGAGATCGAGAACCTCGGCAACGGCCGCGACCCGTATCCGGCCGCCCAGCTCGACGCCGTCGAGCGGCTCTCGGCCGCGATATGCCGTGCCCACGGCTGGCCGTCGGAGAGCGTCGTCGCCCACAAGGAGTGGACCCGCCGCAAGATCGACCCGTCGTTCTCGATGGCCGGAATGCGCGGCCGCGTCGCCGCCCGGCTGCGCGGCGGCCCGGCCGGTCCCGCCCAGCCGCCGCAGCCCCCGCAGCCGTCGTACGAGCCGTTCCCCGGGGCCGCGTTCTTCGTCCCGGGCCGTCGCAGCCCGCTGATCACGGCGGTCGGCAGGCGTCTGGTCGCCGAGGGCTGCGGCCGGTACACGGTCGGCCCCGGCCCGGAGTGGACCGAGGCCGACCGGGCCTCGTACGCCGCATGGCAGCGCAAGCTCGGCTACTCCGGCGCGGACGCGGACGGCATTCCGGGACGCGTCAGCTGGGACCGGCTGCGCGTTCCCCGCGCCACCTGAGCACCCACCGCAACGCGGAAGGCACCACCATGAACGAACCCACGCGCAGAGCGCTGCGCACCACCGTGCAGGTCCTGTTCGCCCTGCTCGCCGCGCTGCCCCTGCTCGCCGACGAGCCCGCCGTCGCCGACCTGCCGGCGTTCGCCGCGCTGGTCGCGGTGGCCGGGGCGGTCAGCCGCCTGATGTCCGTACCGGCCGTGGAGCGCGTCCTGCCGTCCTGGCTCCGCAGGGGGGAGACGGCCCATGGCGACGGCTGAGGGCACGGGGGTGGCCGTCGAACTGGAACGGCTCCGCCGGTCCGTCGACGTCGGCTTCGCCACGACCCGGGGCGACCTGGCCCTGCTCCTCCAGCGCGCCGACCAGACGGACAAGACGCTCGGCGAGCACGAGGAACGGCTCGACGCACTGGAGCGCGCCCGCTGGCCGCTCCCGTCCCTGGCCGCGCTCACCTCCTGCGCCGCCCTGGCCATGGCCCTCTGGCAGGCCGTGTCCCACTGACGGCACCGAACTCACAGAGCCCCGCCCTCCGTTCCGGAGAGCGGGGCTCTGCTGTCGTTCCGGGCCGAGTTCCCGGCTACTTCTTCGGGCACTCCTTCCACGCCATGTGGTAGACGGTGTTGATGTCGCCGTCGGTGGAGTCCATCGCCATGAAGCTGACCTTGGACGGGTTCGAGGTACCGGCGTTGACCCGCAGCTCGGTGTTGATGTTGAAGTTCCGCTTCACACCGCAGGGGGCCCAGACGAGCTGCGCCCAGTCGGTGGTGTCCGTCGCCTGCCAGCTGTCGTTGTAGGCACCGCGGTACGTGTGGGTGCGGACGGCGTTGTTCGGCGAGCCCTGGAAGTAGTACGAGGCCTTCTGCGTGGCGCTCGCGCCGGGCTGGAGGGAGGCGAAACCGCGGTAGTCCGCGGCGGCGATCGCGTAGGTGAAGCCCTGCGGCACGTGCACCACGAGGTTGAGCTGGCAGTTCTTGCGGAACGCGGTGGGGTCGGAGTTGCCGCCCACCTGGGCGAGGTAGTTGCTGTAGGTCACGGTGAACGCCGTGTTGTCGGGCGACACGGCCACCGCCGCCGTGCCGGCGGGACAGCCGGAGCCGTTGACCGTGGCGATCTCGATCACGATCTTGTCCGGGGGCGGGTCGGTGATCGCCGTGGGGACGCTCGCGGGAACTAGGGAGCCGACGAGAGCGGCGACGGCGCCGCTCAGGAACAGTCCACCAGCCATGGTTCTCCAATCCGTGCACATGGGTTGGGGATGGGGGGTGCGGCCGCCCGCGAACGCGGGGGCCGTCACAGACCGAAGGCGTGGGAGGGATCCGTCGACCACCGCGGACCGGTGGATCGTCGGATCGGTGGAGCGGTCGAACGGTGGATCGATCCGGACAATGTCGTGTACGCGTCAACCATTTCTCCGGCTTCCGGCCGCCGGGAGCGATCGAATGGTATGGACGCGCACGGCCGGCTCGATAGGGCGATCTCCGGCCATTCCGTGACGGCGGCGCCGGGCCGGCGCCGCGGCCGGGCCCGTACGCACGACGGCGGTCCGCCCGGCCCATCAGGGGCCGGGCGGACCGCCGTGGCGTACCGTCAGGTACGGTAGGCGTAGTACGCGGCGTTCGGGTAGGACGCGATGATGCTCGCGACCGACTTCCGGTACGTGTTGGTCGAGTGGTACGTGAGGTACGGAACGCCGTACCTGCTCCGGTACGTGGTCATCATGGTGTGGTCCTTCGACCCGTCCTTGTCGAAGTCCATCTGCAGGACGTCGCCGATGCCCAGCTGGTAGACGTTGTCCAGGTTGGTCGCCCGCTTGGAGTACAGCGTGAACCACGACCAGTCGTCGGCCCCGACCCACGAGTTCGTCTGTCCGAGGGACGTGTCGTACCACCAGTTGGTGTAGTCGTCGAAGCGGCCTGTGTCGTGCTTCCAGCCGCCCGCCTTCAGCGCCTGGCTGACGAAGTTGGTGCAGTCGCCGCCCTGGTCGTTGAACTTGCGGTAGGCCGGGTTGTAGTTCCGCCAGTACTTCTCCGCGTAGGCGGCCATGGCCCGGTAGTCGTAACCGGAGGTTCCCTGGGTCTTGCTGTTCCGCGGGGCGGGCCACGAGGTGGAGGCGCGCTGAGCGCTGGGGTGGCTGCCCGCGGTCATCTTCACCGGCGGCTTCGGGTTGGGCTGGTTGATGGCCCCCGGGCCGTCGTCCTTGGACTTGATGTTCGTCAGCTCCCACGAGCCCTTCGCCGACCTCAGGAAGTTCACCTCGTGGTGGGCGGTGAAGCCGGTCGTCGTGGGCTCGTCGCCACGGATCCTCTTGTACGTGAGCGTCGTGGTCTCGGTGAGCTGGACGGTGATGTGCCGGCCGTTGACCTTGACCCGGTCCACGGCGGTCTGGGTGTCGGACTTGGTGTACGCCTCACCCAGGGCGGAGAGCCGCGACTTGCGGGCCTGGAGCTCCGACAGACCGGAGTCCTCGGCGCGGGAGACCCTGGACGAGAGGCCCATCTTCCTCTCGCGCAGCGGAGCCTTGCGCGCCTGCCCGGTCTCGACGACGGCCGCCGTGCGCTGTGTCAGGACCGCCTGGGCGAGACGTCCGAAGGAATCCCTCGTCGTGGCGTCCACCGTGGACTTCTCGGCTGCTTCCCCCGCTATGTTGCCCGTCGCGTCACCGGCCGCGATCGGCAGGAGCACCGCGGACAGGGCGACGGCCGCCGCCGCCCCGACGGTGACTCTCAAGGTCTTTTGCTTCACTATGCATCCCCTTGTCACCCGGTCCCGGACGGACCGGGGGGAGGGAATCCTCGCATGAACTCGGGTTTTATGGGGGAGTCGTGACGAGTTTGTGAATTGACCCCGGAGTCAATACCTCCGCGTTCGGACTCCGGGATCCCAAACCCCCTGCGAGGCAGCCGATTTCGCGCGCCTCTGCGGTCGGCACACGGAAACGCCCGAGGGCGGCACCCCTTGCGGAGTGCCGCCCTCGGTGTGATGGACGGTGTCCGATCCGGATGGGCCGGATCAGAAGTCCATGTCACCGCCCGGCATGCCGCCACCGGCAGGCGCGGCGGCCTTCTCCGGCTTGTCGGCGATGACGGCCTCGGTGGTGAGGAACAGCGCGGCGATCGACGCGGCGTTCTGCAGCGCGGAGCGGGTGACCTTGGCCGGGTCGATGATGCCCTCGGCGATCATGTCGACGTACTCGCCGGTCGCGGCGTTCAGGCCGTGGCCGACGGCCAGGTTGCGGACCTTCTCCACGACGACGCCGCCCTCGAGACCACCGTTGACGGCGATCTGCTTGAGCGGGGCCTCCAGGGCCAGCTTCACGGCGTTGGCACCGGTGGCCTCGTCGCCGTCGAGCTCCAGCTTCTCGAAGACCTGGGAGGCCTGGAGCAGGGCCACGCCACCACCGGCGACGATGCCCTCCTCGACGGCGGCCTTCGCGTTGCGGACGGCGTCCTCGATGCGGTGCTTGCGCTCCTTGAGCTCCACCTCGGTGGCGGCGCCGGCCTTGATGACGGCCACGCCGCCGGCCAGCTTCGCGAGGCGCTCCTGGAGCTTCTCGCGGTCGTAGTCCGAGTCGGAGTTCTCGATCTCGGCGCGGATCTGGTTCACACGGCCCGCGACCTGCTCGCTGTCACCGGCACCGTCGACGATGGTGGTCTCGTCCTTGGTGATGACGACCTTGCGGGCGCGGCCCAGCAGGTCCAGGCCGGCGTTCTCCAGCTTGAGGCCGACCTCCTCGGAGATGACCGTGCCACCGGTGAGGATGGCGATGTCGCCGAGCATGGCCTTGCGGCGGTCGCCGAAGCCCGGGGCCTTGACGGCGACGGACTTGAAGGTGCCGCGGATCTTGTTGACGACCAGGGTCGACAGGGCCTCGCCCTCGACGTCCTCGGCGATGATCAGCAGCGGCTTGCCGGACTGCATGACCTTCTCCAGCAGCGGAAGGAGGTCCTTCACGTTGCTGACCTTGGAGTTGACGATGAGGATGTAGGGGTCCTCGAGGACGGCCTCCATGCGCTCCATGTCGGTCGCGAAGTACGCCGAGATGTAGCCCTTGTCGAAGCGCATGCCCTCGGTGAGCTCCAGCTCCAGACCGAAGGTGTTGGACTCCTCGACGGTGATGACGCCTTCCTTGCCGACCTTGTCCATGGCCTCGGCGATGAGCTCGCCGATCTGGGTGTCGGCGGCGGAGATGGAGGCGGTGGAGGCGATCTGCTCCTTGGTCTCCACGTCCTTGGCCTGCTCGAGCAGGGCGGCGGAGACGGCCTCGACGGCCTTCTCGATACCGCGCTTCAGAGCCATCGGGTTGGCGCCGGCGGCCACGTTGCGCAGGCCCTCGCGGACCAGGGCCTGGGCCAGGACGGTCGCGGTCGTCGTGCCGTCACCGGCGACGTCGTCCGTCTTCTTCGCGACTTCCTTGACCAGCTCGGCGCCGATCTTCTCGTACGGGTCCTCGAGCTCGATCTCCTTGGCGATGGACACACCATCGTTGGTGATCGTGGGGGCGCCCCACTTCTTCTCGAGGACGACGTTGCGGCCCTTGGGGCCAAGGGTGACCTTGACGGCGTCGGCGAGCTGGTTCATCCCGCGCTCGAGACCGCGCCGTGCCTCCTCGTCGAACGCGATGATCTTGGCCATGTGAAGTGGTCCTCCCGGACTTGGGATGTCTCCCCGTGCCGTGGCGACGGGGGAGGATTGCTCCGGACCGCGCTGGCGCCCGCGACGGACGGCCTGCATGCCGTGCGGTTCCTTGCCCCACACGACCGCGGGCCTCACCGACCCGGTCCTTCGTCTGTCACTCTCACCTGCAGAGTGCTAACGCCAATGATTAGCACTCGCACTAGGAGAGTGCAAGCGGCTCTCGCAACCCGGGCCCCTCGGACGCGACCGTACGCCGAAGGGCCCGCACCCACTGTGGGTACGGGCCCTCCGACACGTTGCTGCAGTCAGTCGGCGCTTCTCAGCCGGCTACGCGGACCATGTCCGCCTGCGGCCCCTTCTGACCCTGCGAGATCTCGAATTCGACCCGCTGGCCCTCTTCAAGGGTGCGGTACCCGTCCATCTGGATCGCGCTGTAGTGGACGAAAACATCCGCACCACCGTCGACCGCGATGAAGCCGTACCCCTTCTCCGCGTTGAACCACTTGACGGTGCCCTGAGCCATGCCTAACTCCCCTATTACTGGCCCTTGCACAGGACCGCACTTCGCGGACCCGGGTCAGACCTCCCCCCCGGACACGAGGGGGCGTGCTGCCGGAACAGCGTCGACCGCGCCTGAATGTATCTGTCCAACTGCCGTCTGCAACAGGTCAATCGGACGAGAAATCTGCGTGCGACGGAAGGGAGAATTCCGTGAATTTCTGGATGTTCCGGGGCAACTCGGGCCGGGCAAAACGGGGCCCAACCGGCAATTCGCCTCGCCATCAAGGCGGCATCTTGGGCGTCTTCTTGAGCGCCTTCTTATGGCCGGAGAACCCGGCTTCCCTCACTCTATCGCGGCCAACCCTACAGAATTGCCCCCTCCGCTTCTCTCGCGGAGGGGGCAATTCCGATGACTCTGCGCAGTCATCGGGACGGCACCGGACGGTGGCTCAGCAGCCGCCGGCCACCGCCGGAATGATCGACACGTTGGCGCCGTCGGGCGTCGCGGTCTCCAGTCCCTGTTCGAAACGCACGTCGTCGTCATTGACGTAGACGTTCACGAAGCGGCGCAGTTTCCCCTGGTCGTCCAGGACGCGCGCGGCAATTCCCTGATGATCCTTCTCCAGGGACTCGATGACCTCGGAGAGAGTCGCCCCCTCGGCCGGGACCTCGGCCCGGCCGCCGGTGTAGGTGCGCAGGATGGTGGGGATGCGGACAGTGACGCTCATACGAGGCCAGCCTCTCGGAAGGAGTCCAGGTTGGGGCGGATGACGGCGGACATACCGGTGGTCGGTTCCACCGCGTCCAGCGTCTTCAGGCCGTCACCGGTGTTGACGACGACCGTGGTGAGCGACGGGTCGAGGACCCCCGCCTCGATCAGCTTCCGGGTCACCCCCAGGGTCACGCCACCCGCCGTCTCGGTGAAGATGCCCTCGGTACGGGCCAGCAGCTTGATCGCGTCCACGATCTGCCCGTCGGTGACGTCCTCGACGGCGCCGCCGGTACGGCGGGCGATGTCCAGCACGTAGGGGCCGTCCGCCGGGTTGCCGATGGCCAGGGACTTGGCGATGGTGTCCGGCTTCTGCGGCCGCACCACGTCATGGCCGGCCTTGAAGGCCACCGACACCGGGGAGCAGCCCTCGGCCTGCGCGCCGAAGATCCGGTACGGCCGGTCCTCCACCAGGCCCAGCTTGATCAGCTCCTGGAGACCCTTGTCGATCTTCGTCAGCTGGGAGCCGGACGCGACCGGGATGACGATCTGGTCGGGCAGCCGCCAGCCGAGCTGCTCGCAGATCTCGTACGCGAGGGTCTTGGAGCCCTCTCCGTAGTAGGGGCGGAGGTTCACGTTGACGAAGCCCCAACCCTCGCCGGCCGGGTCGCCGATCAGCTCCGAGCAGAAGCGGTTCACGTCGTCGTAGTTGCCCTCGATGCCGACGAGCTCGCCGCCGTAGACCGCGGCCATCACGACCTTGCCCTGCTCCAGGTCGTGCGGGATGAACACGCAGGACCTGAAGCCGGCCCGGGCGGCCGCGGCGCCCACCGCGCCGGCGAGGTTGCCGGTGGAGGAGCAGGAGAGCGTGGTGAAGCCGAAGGCGCGGGCGGCCTCGACGGCGATCGCGACCACACGGTCCTTGAAGGAGTGCGTCGGGTTCCCGGAGTCGTCCTTGACGTACAGTCCACCGGTCACGCCCAGCTCACGGGCGAGGTTGTCGGCCTTGACCAGCTTGGTGAAGCCGGGGTTCAGGTTCGGCTTCTCGGCGACGTCGGCGGGGACGGGCAGCAGCGGCGCGTACCGCCAGATGCTGGCGGGACCGGCCTCGATCCGCTTGCGGAGGGACTCGGGGTCGCCGAGCGGAAGGTCGTAGGCCACCTCCAGGGGGCCGAAACACAGCTCGCAGGCGAAAATCGGACCGAGGGCGAAACGCTCGCCGCACTCACGGCACGACAGCGCCGCAGCGGGTCCGAGGTCCACAGGACGGGTGGTGGTGGCAACAGTCTGCGCAGCCATGATGGCGAGGCCCTTTCTCCTCATCTTCCCCGCGGCGCATCTCGCCACGAGACGGAATTGGCACCTTCCCTAGCCGGGCCTCGCATGGATCCGCGGCAGCTTCGTGGCAGCTGCCGCCGCGTGGCGGCTGGAGGGTTGCCGGGGCTTCAACGGGCCGTGTCCCTCTGCCCCTCTGGATGAGCGGTATTCGATTGTCGGCGGGACGACCCCGGAGTGCGGTGGCCGTCGCCGTTGTTCAAGACTGTAACCGAACCCCCGGCGGCTTGAGACGGCCGTCCGAACCGCGAGATGGAGACCACGTGCTGGAAGAGGTGGAGCGCTGGCTGGCCCGCCGTTCCTGGTCGGCGGCCGACCGCCCGCTGGACCGACTGCTCGCGGCGAAGCGGAACACCACCGTCAGTGTGGTGCTGCCGGCGCTCGACGAGGAGGCCACGGTCGGCGACATCGTCACCGTGATCCGCCACGAACTGATGGAGCGGGTGCCGTTCGTCGACGAACTCGTCGTGATCGACTCCGGCTCGACCGACCGCACCGCCGAGGTCGCCGAGGCGGCGGGCGCCCGGGTGGTGCCCCGGGACGCGATCCTCCCCCGCATACCCGCCGTCCCCGGCAAGGGCGAGGTGCTGTGGCGGTCGCTGCTGGTGACCGGCGGTGACATCGTCTGCTTCATCGACGCCGACCTGCGGGACTTCTCGGCCCGCTTCGTCTCGGGGATCGTCGGCCCGCTGCTCACCGACCCGGACGTGCAGTTCGTCAAGGCGATGTACGACCGGCCGCTCGACGACCTCGTCGGCAGCGGCGTCGCCGCCCAGGGCGGCCGGGTCACCGAACTCGTGGCGCGGCCCCTGCTGAATCTGCACTGGCCGCTCCTGGCCGGTTTCGTGCAGCCGCTCGGCGGCGAGTACGCGGCCCGCCGCACCCTGCTCGAACGGCTTCCGTTCCCCGTCGGCTACGGCGTGGAACTGGGACTCCTCGTGGACGCGCTGCACACGGCCGGCCTGGACGCGCTCGCCCAGGTCGACGTCGGGGTACGGCTCCACCGCCACCAGGACGACCAGGCGCTGGGCCGGATGGCCGCCGCCATCTACCGCACCGCCCAGCTGCGGCTCTCCCGGGCCCACCTGGTGCGGCCCGTGCTCACCCAGTTCGAACGTTCGGCCGAGGGCTTCGTCCCGCGGACCGGCCCCGTGGACACGGAGGAGCGCCCGCCCATGGCGGAGATCGCGGAGTATGCGGCCAGCCGGGCCGCCTAGCGGGACGACACGGGGGCGCACCGATGCGTTTTCGCCCGGTTGTCGCCCGTACGTTTGAGCGTTTCCGTCTCTGGCTAGGTTCGTGACCATGGCCGCCAAGCGTTCCGCTCAGGTACTTGTCGCATCGAACCGCGGTCCGGTCTCGTACGCACTTCGCGACGACGGCTCGCTGGACGCCCGGCGCGGGGGAGGCGGGCTGGTGTCCGGCCTCTCCGCGATCGGCTCCGACGCGGACTCGGTGTGGGTGTGCGCCGCCCTGTCCGACGCCGACCAGGAGGCCGTACGGCGCGGGGCCGGCGAGCCCGGCGTACGGATGCTGGACATCGACGCGGACGTGTTCTCCGACGCGTACAACGGCATCGCGAACTCGGTGCTGTGGTTCGTCCACCACATGCTCTACCAGACGCCCGTGGAGCCGGTCTTCGACGCCGGCTTCCGCCGCCGGTGGGCGTCGTACGAGGCCTACAACCGCGCCTTCGCCGAAGCCCTCGCCGAGGAGGCGGCACCCGGCGCCACGGTCCTCGTCCAGGACTACCACCTGTCGCTGGCGCCCCGGATGCTCCGGGAGCGTCGGCCCGACGTGACGATCGGCCACTTCTCGCACACGCCCTGGGCGCCGCCCGAGTACTTCCGGCTGCTGCCCGACGACATCGCCGCCCAGCTCCTCGGCGGCATCCTCGGCGCGGACCGGGCCGCGTTCCTCACCCGGCGCTGGGCGGACGCGTTCACCGACTGCTGCCACACCGTCCTCGGGCCCGGCATCCCCGCCGGCACCCGGATCGGGGTGCACGGCCTGGGCGCCGACGGCGACTTCCTGCGGCGGCGCTCCCGCGAGGCCGACGTCGAGCACCGCCTCGCCGAACTGCGCGAGCAGACCGGGCCGGGCCGCAAGGTCGTCGTCCGCGTCGACCGCACCGAGCTGTCCAAGAACATCGTCCGCGGCCTGCTCGCCTACCGCGAACTCCTGCGGCGCCCCGAGTGGCACGAACGGGTCACGCACGTGGCCCTCGCCTACCCTTCCCGCCAGGACCTCGCGGTCTACCGCGACTACACCAGTGAGGTGTACCGGCTGGCCGCCGAGATCAACACCGAGTTCGGCACGACCGCCTGGACGCCCGTCGTCCTGCACATCAAGGACGACTTCGCGCGCTCCCTCGCCGCGTACCGCATGGCGGACGTCGCCCTGGTCAACCCGATCCGCGACGGCATGAACCTCGTCGCGAAGGAGATCCCCGTGGTCTCCGACAACGGCTGCGCGCTGGTCCTGTCCCGCGAGGCGGGCGCGCACGAGGACCTCGGCGAGGACGCGATCACGGTCAACCCGTACGACGTCTCCCGGACCGCGGACGCCCTCCACGAGGCGCTGACGATGACGGACGCCGAACGCGCGGAACGCACCAAGCGCCTCGCCGCGGCGGCGACCGCGCTGCCGCCGCAGAAGTGGTTCCTGGACCAACTGGACGCGCTCAGGCGGGGCACCGGCTGATAGTTCCCCGGGGGCAGCCCCGGGTGGTCGTGGCCGCACCGGCCGGCGAACCACGAGACCGTCGGGCTCGCGTGCCCGCGCGTCGGGCAGGCCGGCCCGGGACCGCGGCGGGGCGCAGCGGCCCCACAGGGAGGGACGGCAGCCCCCGGAGCCGGCCGAGGCGGATGCCGGGTCCGGTCAGGCCGGCCGGGACGCGAGGGTCTTGCCCAGGTCCGACAGAAAGGCGGCCACCGCTGCCGGACCCGGCAGCACCAGGTCCGCGCGCTCGGCCAGTTCGGGGACCTCGTTGGTGCCCGAGCAGACCAGCAGACCGGCGAGTCCGTCCGAGCGGAGCTTGTCCACGGCGGCGTACGCGGCGAGGTCGCCCAGGTCGTCGCCGGCGTAGAGGACCGCCTCGGCGCCGGTCTCGCGGACGTACTCCTCCAGTGCCACGCCCTTGTCCATGCCCGGCGGGCGCAGTTCCAGCACCATGCGGCCCGGTTCGAGCACCAGTCCGTGCTTCACCGCCAGCTCGGCCAGCGGTCCGCGCAGCGCCTCGAACGCGGCCTGGGGCTCGGCTGCGCGCCGGGTGTGGACGGCGACGGCGCGGCCCTTCTCCTCGATCCAGGTGCCGGGCCAGGCCCCGTGCTGTTCCAGGACGCCCGGCAGCTCGGCGCGGGCGGCGGCCACGCCGGGGAAGGGGGCGGGGGCGTGCACGGCGCCGCTGACGGCGTCCCAGCGCTCGGCGCCGTAGTGGCCGAGCACGACGAGGTGTTCCAGCTCCGGCACTCCCGCGAATCCCCCGTACCGCACGGCGACGCCGGCCGGCCGGCCGGTGATCACGGCGACCGACTGGACGTGCGGGGCGAGTGCCCGCAGCGCGGGCACGGCGCCGGCGTGGGCGCGGGCCTGTTCGGGGTCGGGCACGATCTCCGCGAGCGTCCCGTCGAAGTCCAGTCCCACGACGGTCCGGCCGGCGCGGTCCAGGATGGCGGCGAGCCCGTCCCGCCCGGCGGCGGTGCGGGGCGTCGGCAGTGAATTCGGCACGTGCGCTGTGCTGCCCATGCCTCGACCCTACCGGCGCGACCCCGCCGTGCTCAGGTGCTCCGCCGAACGGGGCGGAGAACCTTCAGGAGGTCAGCGCCGGGCCCTTCGCGCCTCCCGGACCCTCCGCAGGCGGTTGACCGTCACGGGGTCGTGGGCCAGTGCGCGCGGATCGTCGAGCAGCGCGTTCAGCAGTTGGTAGTACCGCGTGGGGGACATCCCCAGGGTCTCCCGGACGGCCCGCTCCTTGGCTCCGGCACCGGACCAGGACCGGCGCTCCATGGCGAGCACGGCGAGCGCGTGCTCGGGCAGCCGGTCCGGCGCGGGGGGCCGGGCCTGCTCGGGCGAGCGCTCCTCCTCGGGGGGCCGGCCCTTCTCAGGCGACCGGCCCTCCTCGGGCGACCGCTCCCGCTCGGGCAGCCGCTCCTGCTCGGACGGCCCTTCGCCGGCCCCGGAGTGGTCAGTCATACGGGCAACCTATCCCCCGGGGCCGACACCGCCCGGGTCACTCGGCGGACTCGGCCTCCTCCGCCTTGCGGGCTATGTCGCCGAGGACGGTCGCCGGGCTCGCCCCCGGCTCCACGGCCTTGCCGATCTCCTTCTTGACGGTCTCGCTGACCTGCGGCCAGGACGTCTTGCCGACCGGGTAGATCTCGGCCGCCGGCAGGGCCTCCAGGAAGGCGCGGAGGTCCTTGTGCCGGGGCTCGCTCGCCATCTCCTGGGAGGCGGTCATGGTGGGCGGCAGCAGGTCGTTCTTGTCGGCGAACGCGATGACGTTCTCGTCGTGGAAGACGAAGTCGAGGAACAGGCCGATCTCCTTGCGGTGGCCGTTCTGCTTGAAGCCCATGATCCAGTCGGCGACGCCCATGGTCACCTTGGACTGGCCCTCGCGGCCGGGCAGCGGCACCATCCCGACGTCGACGCCCTTCTTGACGGCCTGCTGCATCAACGAGGGGTGCCCGTTGAGCATGCCGACCTCACCGTTCGCGAACTCCTCGAAGGCCTTGATGCGGTTGAGCTTGCCCGGGGCGACGGGTCCGGTCAGCTCCTTGTCGACGAGCTCGTCCTTCAGCCACTTGAAGGTGTCGATGTTCGACGGCGAGTCGATCATGTAGGCGTTGCTGGTGTTGGTGTAGCCGCCACCGCCGGAGAGCATCCACATCATCGTCTCGGCCTGGGCCTCCTCGCTGCCGAGCGGGAGCGCGTACGGGTACTTCACACCCTCGGCCTTGAGCTTCTTCGCGGCAGCCTGGAGCTGGTTCCAGGTCTCCGGTGGCTTCGGGACACCGGCCTTCTTGAAGAGGTCCTTGTTGTAGAAGAGCAGTCGCGTGCTCGCGGCGAACGGCATGCCGTACTGCATACGGCGGAGCTCGCCTGCCTCGGCCAGCGGCCTCATCATGTTGCTCTGCACGGTGACCGAAAGCAGGCTGTCGGCGCTGTAGAGCCTGTCCTCGGCGGCGTAGTCGGAGTACGCGCCGATCTGCGCGATGTCGGGGGCCTGTCCGTCCGCGACCATCTTCGCCACGTCGGCGTCGACGGTGTCCCAGGAGCGGACGTCCACCTCGACCTCGATGCCGGGGTTCTTCGTCTCGAACGCGGCGACGAGGTCGCTCCAGTACTCCTTCGTGGAGTCCCCGCCGTTCAGGTCGTAGTCGGCGGCGACGAGCCTGAGGGTGACGTCCCCCGTGCCGCTCTCGCCCCCGCAGCCCGACAACGTCGCCGCCATCCCCAGCGCGCTCATCGCCGCGGTCAGAACCACCATGCGCCGATGCACAGCCCGTACCACCCTCTATTGATCCACATTCGGCATGAGGTGTGATTCTCCTACAAATCGAGGAGTGCGGTCTACACCATTGGATATCACTTCCACAACAGCCTTCTCGGCCCCATCGCCAAGCACTCACACACCCCGATCCCGCGAGTGGACTAGACCTGTTGCCGTTGGCAGGTGAAACTGTTCCCGTGAGACACGTCATCGCCCTCGATGTGGGCGGCACCGGCATGAAGGCCGCCCTGGTGGGGGCGGACGGCACGCTGCTCCACCGGGCCCGCCGGGCCACCGGGCGGGAGCGGGGCGCCGACGCCGTCGTCGAGTCGGTCCTCGGCTTCGCCGCGGAGCTGCGCGCGTACGGCGAGGAGCACCTCGGCGAGCCCGCTGCCGCGGCGGGCGTCGCGGTGCCCGGCATCGTCGACACCGAACACGGCATCGCCGTCTACGCGGCGAACCTCGGCTGGCGGGACGTACCGCTGCGCGACCGGCTCCGCGACCGGCTGGGCGGCATCCCCGTCGCCCTGGGCCACGACGTACGCACCGGAGGCCTCGCCGAGGGCCGCGTCGGAGCGGGCCGGAACGCCGACCGGTTCCTCTTCGTGGCACTCGGCACCGGCATCGCGGGCGCGATCGGTATCGACGGGCGCATCGAGGCGGGGGCGCACGGGAGCGCGGGCGAGATCGGCCACATCGTCGTACGCCCCGGCGGTCCCGAGTGCGGCTGCGGGCAGCGCGGCTGCCTGGAGACCCTCGCGTCCGCGTCGGCCGTCTCCCGTGCCTGGGCCGCCGCGAGCGGCGACCCGGAGGCCGGCGCGGCGGACTGCGCCGCGGCCGTGGCGGCCGGGGACCCGCGGGCGGCGGAGGTCTGGGGCGATGCCGTCGACGCGCTCGCCGACGGCCTGGTCACCGCGCTCACCCTGCTGGACCCCGGCACCCTCGTCATCGGTGGCGGGCTCGCCGAGGCCGGGGAAACCCTGTTCACGCCCCTGCGGATCGCCGTCGAGGCCCGGGTGACCTTCCAGAGCCCCCCGTGCATCGTCCCGGCCGAGCTCGGCGACACCGCGGGCTGCCTCGGCGCCGGGCTGCTCGCCCTGGACCTCCTCGCGACGCACCCCGGTCCGGACGGCCCGGACGGCCCGGACGCCACGGACGCCCCGGCGTCCGGGGGCGGGCCGGTGCCGGACGGCTCGTCGCGCGGGCCCGCGGAGGCCGCGGAGGCCGCGGAGGCCGCACGTTCCACGACACCCACGGAGGTATCCGCCTGATGGCCGCAAGCATGGTGCTCTCCGGCGCCCGGGTCGTACTGCCCACCGGGGTCGCCGAGAACGGCCGGGTGATCGTCGAGGGCCGGCGGATCGCCGGGAGCGCGCCGGACGGCACCCCGGTCGTCGACCTGTCCGGGCACTGGGTGGTCCCCGGTTTCGTCGACATGCACAACCACGGCGGCGGCGGCGCCTCCTTCACCTCGGGCACCATGGAGGAGGTCCTCCGCGGCATCGCCACGCACCGGCAGCACGGCACCACCACACTGGTGGCGTCCACCGTCACCGGCGAGATGGACTTCCTCGTGCACCGGGCGGGCGAACTGTCGGAGCTGGTCGAGCAGGGCGACCTGGCGGGCATCCACTTCGAGGGGCCGTTCATCTCACCCTGCCGCAAGGGCGCGCACAGCGAGAAGCTGCTCCGCGCCCCGGACCCGGCCGAGGTCCGCAAGCTCGTCGACGCGGCCCGCGGCACCGCGAAGATGGTGACGCTGGCCACCGAACTGTCCGGCGGCCTCCACTCGGTGCGGCTGCTCACCGAGCACGGGGTGATCGCCGCGATCGGGCACACGGACGCGACGTATGAGCAGACCGTCGAGGCGATCGAGGCCGGCGCGACCGTCGCCACCCACCTGTTCAACGCCATGCCCGCGCTCGGCCACCGCACCCCCGGGCCGATCGCGGCGCTGCTGGAGGACGAGCGGGTCACCGTCGAGCTGATCAACGACGGCACCCATCTGCACCCCGCCGCCCTGGAACTGGCGTTCCGTCACGCGGGCGCGGACCGGGTCGCGCTCATCACCGACGCGATGGACGCCGCGGGCTTCGGGGACGGCCGCTATCTGCTGGGGCCCCTGGAGGTCGAGGTCACCGAGGGGGTCGCGCGGCTCGTCGAGGGCGGCGCGATCGCCGGCTCCACCCTCACCCTGGACCGGGCCTTCCGGCGTTCGGTGACCGTGGACGGCCTGTCGGTCGAGGACACGGTCCGGGCGATCTCGGTCAATCCGGCGCGGCTGCTCGGCGTGTACGACACGGTGGGCTCCCTGGAGCCCGGCAAGGACGCCGATCTGGTGGTCCTGGACGCCGGTTTCGCCCTCAAGGGCGTGTTGCGCAAAGGGGAATGGGTGGTCGAGCCCCAAGTGGGGTGATTGCCGCCAAGTGCCCCTAAAAGGGGGCACGTTCGGTCAAGGCGGCCGGTCCCAGGGGGTCTGGGCCAACCGCCTTCCGTTTGGCATGATCGGGGCCCGTACGAACGGTCGGCGTCGCACGGAACGACGCACACACATCGGGGGTGGGGCACCGGTGATCCTCACGGTCACACTGAACACCGCCCTCGACCTCACCTATCGCGTTCCGTCGCTCACCCCGCACACGGCACACCGCGTCGAGTCCGTCGCCGAACGGCCCGGCGGCAAGGGCCTGAACGTGGCACGGGTGCTGGCCGCTCTCGGCCACGAGACCGTGGTGACCGGCTTCGCGGGCGGCGTCAACGGAGCGGTGCTGCGCGGACTGCTCGCCCGCGAGACCCCCGGCCCCGTCGACGCGCTGGTGCCCGTGGCGGGCGACACCCGCCGCACGGTCGCCGTCGTCGACCACGCGACCGGCGCCACGACCGAACTGAACGAGCCGGGCCCGGTCATCGGCCCAGACGAATGGAACGCCTTCCTCGGCACCTACGAGGAGTTGCTGCCGGCCGCGGACGCCGTCGCCCTGTGCGGCAGCCTGCCGCCCGGCCTGCCCGTCGGCGCGTACGCCCTGCTGGTACGCCGGGCCAGGGCGGCGGGCACGCCCGTGCTCCTCGACACCAGCGGGGAGCCGCTGCGCCGCGGCATCGCGGCGCGCCCCGACCTGGTCAAGCCGAACAGCACCGAACTCGCCGCGCTCACCGGCTCCCGCGAACCGCTGACCGCCACCCGGGACGCCCGCCGCCGTGGCGCACAGACCGTCGTCGCCTCCCTCGGCCCCGCGGGGCTGATCGCGGCCGCACCCGAGGGCGTCTGGCAGGCCGTGCCGCCCGCCCCGGTCCGCGGCAACCCGACGGGCGCGGGCGACTCCGCGGTCGCCGGGCTGCTGTCCGGTCTCGTGGAGGGCCTGCCGTGGCCGGAGCGGCTCGCCCGCGCCGTCGCCCTGTCCGCGGCGACCGTACTGGCCCCGGCCGCCGGTGAGTTCGACCGCACCGCCTACGCCGAGCTGCTGCCGCACGTGCGGGTCACCGAACACGCCCGCGCCGCCTGAGGTCCCGCGGAGCGGCCGCCCGGCAGGATCCGTAGGACACGACGCCCAGGACGACAGAAAGGCACCTGCCATGCCCCTCGTCAGCACCGGTGAACTCGTGACCAGGGCCAGGGCCGAGAGGCGCGGGGTCGCCGCCTTCAACGTGATCACTCTGGAGCACGCCGAGGCGATCGCGGAGGGTGCCGAGCAGGCGGGTGCGCCGGCGATCCTGCAGATCTCGGAGAACACCGTGAAGTACCACGGCGGCCGGCTGTCGGGCATCGCCGCGGCGACGGCCGCGGTCGCCCGCTGCTCGTCCGCCCCGCTGTCGCTGCACCTCGACCACGTGGAGTCGCCGGAACTGCTGCGGGCGGCCCACCCCGAAGGCTTCAGCTCCGTGATGTTCGACGCGTCGAGACTGCCCTACGGCGACAATGTGAAGGCCACCGCCGACGCGGCGCGCTGGGCCCATGAACGGGACCTCTGGATCGAGGCCGAACTGGGCAGGATCGGCGGCAAGCATGGCGAACCGTCACTCGACGCCCATTCGCCCCTGGTCCGGACCGACCCGTCCGAGGCCGCCGCCTATGTCGCCGAGACCGGCGTGGACGCCCTCGCGGTGGCCGTCGGCTCCACCCATGCGATGACCGAGCGCACGGCGACCGTCGACCACGCGCTGATCGCAGCCCTGCACGCCACTGTGCCGGTGCCGCTGGTCCTCCACGGCTCCTCGGGCCTCCCCGACACCGTCCTCCGCACGGCGGTCACCGCGGGCATGACCAAGATCAACATCGGCACGGCCCTGAACGCGTCCTTCACGGCCGCCCTCCGCGCCCGCCTCGACGGCGCCCACCCGAAGGCGGCCGACCCGCGCCCCTGCCTCTCCGCGGCCCGCGAGGCGATGGCCCTGACGGTGGCTCACTTCCTGGACGCCGTCGCCTAGGAGCGGGGAGGTCAGCTCTTGACGTGTCCCGCCTTGAGCACGACCTTGGCGATGGCGGCCTCGCACTGGTTCCCCTGCTCACAGGAGATCTTGAGCGTGTTGTCGCCCTTCTTGAGGTCCATCCACGCGTAGCTGTGCGTCCAGCCCTTGTCCCAGGCACCCCCGGGGGCATTCGCGAAGTTCGCCAGGCGCAGTCCTGTGTTGTGCTTCTGGCCGTTCACGTCCAGCGATGCACTGGCGTCCTTGCCCGGCACGCCGTACTCGACGTACAGGGTGTACTTGCCCGCCTCGGGCACCTTCACCTGCCAGGTGACGGACGCACCCACCGCGTTGATCGTGACGTACGAGCCGCTGTCCGACTTCGCCCCGGGGATCGTCTTGTCGACGGCCGCGCCGCCGCCCAGTTGGAGCGTGGCGGCGTCCTGCGACGGGAGGCCGGCGGGGTCGGACGAGGCGGTCTCGGTCGGCTCCTCGGTGGGTCCCCCGGTGTTGCCGGCCCTTCCGGTCGGGGCGGGCCCGGCCGTGTTCCCCCCGGTCTTGTCCTCTCCCTTGCCGGCGAGGGCGATGCCGATGCCGATGACGACCGCGGCGACGACCGCTATCGCACCGATCAGCAGGCCCTTGGTGTTCGGGCCGCGGCCGCGGGCGGCGCGGCCGGCCGGGTCGGCCGGGGGCGCGGGGTGCGCGGGAGCACCGCCCGGCAGGTTCTCGGGGGCGGTGTACTGGGCGTACTGCTGCTGCCCCGGCGCCTGTTGGGGCGGGTATCCGTAACCGGGCTGCTGCGGGACCTGCTGGCCGTACTGCCGTTGGCCGACCGTGCGCACCTGGTTGTACGACGTTCTGGGCACGCCGGGCTGCGCCGGGCGGGGGTAGCCGTAGCCGCCACCGCCAGGCGGTGTGGCGCCTGCCGCTTGCCCGTCGGCGTACAGATAGCCGAACGGATCCTCGTCCTCGGGCTTGCTCTCGCCGTTGCTGCCGGGCATCCCCAGCTCACTCCCTCACCATGTCGCCGACCGTGGCGAGCCTACCGTGAACGGCGGGGTGCTATCCGGCGCGGCGCCTGCCTTCGGCGCGCGAGCGCTTCTCGACGTACATCCTCTGGTCGGCGGACTGCAGCACTTCCTCGACGGACATCCCGCAGCTCGCCCAGCCGATGCCGAAGCTGGCGCCGACCCGGACGGCCCGCCCGTCGACCCTGATGGGCGGGATGATCGCGTTCCGCAGACGCACGGCGAGATCGGCGGCGTCGGCGGCCCCGAGACCGTCCGCGAGGACCACGAACTCGTCACCGCCGAGCCGGGCGACCGTGTCGCCGTCCCGCACTCCGGACGTGAGCCGGCGGGCGACCTCGATGAGGACGGCGTCCCCGGTGTTGTGCCCGAAGCGGTCGTTGATCGATTTGAAGCCGTCGAGGTCGCAGAAGAGCACCGCGAGCCCCTTGGCGCCGTCCTCCGGGTCCCCGGAGGGGGCAACCATGTGCACATGGTGGTCATAGGCGTCGATACCGGACATCGCTTCGAAGTCGAAGCCGTGCCCGGGAACGCCGCCGTGCGCGTCGTACGCCGCGTCCAGCGCCTCGATCGCGGCCGCACCGCGCGTAGAGTGCGGGCGCTCGCAGAGGCGGGACTGCAGCCGGGAGCGCAGCTCCGCGCTGTTGGGCAGACCGGTCAGCGAGTCGTGCGACGCCCGGTGCGCGAGCTGGAGCTCGTGCCGTTTGCGTTCCTCGATGTCCTCGACGTGGGTGAGCAGGAAGCGGGGCCCGTCGGCGGTGTCCGCGACGACGGAGTTCCGCAGCGACACCCACACGTACGTACCGTCGCGGCGCCCCAGACGGAGCTCGGCACGGCCCCCCTCGGCCGACGTGCGCAGCAGCGTCCCGATGTCCTCGGGGTGCACCAGGTCCGCGAACGAGTAGCGGCGCATCACGGACGCGGGTCTGCCGAGCAGCCGGCACAGCGCGTCATTCGTGCGCAGCAGCCGGCCGTGCTGCTCGCCGCCCAGCTCGGCGATGGCCATGCCGCTCGGCGCGTACTCGAAGGCCTGCCGGAAGCTCTCCTCGCTCGCGCGCAGTGCCTGCTGCTCGCGCTCCAGCCGGACCAGGGCGCGCTGCATGTTTGCACGCAGCCGGGCGTTGCTGATCGCAATCGCCGCCTGGGAGGCGTACATCTGGAGCGCCTCGCGCCCCCACGCACCGGGCAGGCGCCCGTTGCGCGGCTTGTCGACGGAGATCACGCCCAGGAGTTCGCGTCCGCCACCCGAGGTGTACATCGGGGCGTAGAGCCGGTCCTGGGGGTGCCATTCGTCGTCGAAGCGCGGCTCCGGACCCTCGGTGTGCCACTGGGGCACGTCGTCGTCGATGAGGACCCAGCCCTCGGTGTGCGGGATGAAGACCAGGTCGCCCCAGGCTTCGCCCATGGTCAGCCGGCGTTCCCAGGAGTTGCGGGGGCCGACCCGCCCCATGATCAGGGCCTCGGCGGCGTGGTTGCCGGCGAAGGCGGCGACGACCAGGTCACCGTCGGGGCGCACCAGGTTCACGCAGGCCAGTTCGTAGCCAAGGCCGCCCACGACCCCGTCGGCGACGGCCTGAAGGGTGTCCGCCAGACTGCGGGCCGTATTCAGCTCCGCCACCACCTGATGCAGCTGCCGCAGGGTCGCAAGACGGACATAGGGCTCCGACTCTGTGTCCATCGCTCGCTCTCCCCGAGACTTCGACAGCAACTCCAGGGGTTTCGACAGGCTCTCTTCCCGATCACTTGACTCTGCACTTTTGCGCACTGTTCCCGCCACTGAATCACAGCGAGCTGTTCACCCGGTACACAGGGTCAACAATTACCGCCCTCTGTGACTCAAGTCACACCACTGGAGGCGGTGTCGCAGAGACCGAGGACGGCTGTGCACGGCCGGGAGAAAGCGCTTGGGTGTTTTTCTGAACGCAAATCGGCCGCCGGACCTAGGACCCGGCTGGGTCCCCGGTCCGATGCCGGTCCGCGGTGGCCGAGGCTAGCGTTCCGGGTGTGTTGCAGACGAGTCCCCAGACCGAGGCGGCTTCCGCCCGTCTCCCGGAGCAGCCCTCCGCCGCCGTGGCCATCCCCCATTCTGAGGGGGTGAGCAACGACGAGTTCCGCGCCGCCATGTCCCGGCTGGCCGCGGGCGTGGTGCTGGTGACGGCCCACGAACCGGACGAAGGTCCGGCCGGCATGACCGCGACGGCCTTCATGTCCGTCTCCCTCGACCCGCCCCTGGTCCTGGTGAGCCTGCGCACCGGCTCCCGCATGGACGACCTGCTGGCGGAACAGCCCCTGTGGGCGGTGTCGGTGCTCTCGGAACAGCAGCGGCAGATCGCCGGCCGTTTCTCGATGAAGGGCCGGATCAGCGACCGGCTCCTCTTCCAGGAGGTCTCCTGGACGCTCGGCAAGGTCAGCGGTGCGCCGCTGATCGAGGGCGCGCTCGCGTCCCTGGAGTGCCGCACGGAACAGCGCGTGGAGGCCGGCGACCACACGCTGGTCATCGGCCGCGTCCTCGCGGTCGGTCTCCCCTCGCCCGACGCCGGACCGCTCACGTACTTCAAGGGCCGGTACCGGGGCCTCGCCTGACGGCCTCCCGAGGCGGGGCCGACGGACTGGTCCGGGGCGCGGGCGTGGCCCGTCGGGCCGGCGGCGCAGTGAGTCGGCGGCGGGGTCGCGGGGGTAGGCCCCGGCCACGCGCGGCCGTCGTGTGCCGCCCCAGTCGTGAGGTCGCCGGTGTGGCCCCTCGGCCGCGGACGGCGTGGTCCACACCCGCGGCGAGGTCGCAGGTGCGGCGACCCGGGGCCGCAGGCGGCCGTCACGGGGCGCTCCCGGCGGCGGGGTCACGGGTTCGGCCCCTCGTACCGCGGACGGCGTGGTCCGCCCCCGCGGCGACGTCGCAGGTGCGGCGACCCGGGGCCGCAGGCGGCCGTCACGGGGCGCTCCCGGCGGCGGGGTCACGGGTTCGGCCCCTCGGCCGCGGACGGCGTGGTCCACACCCGCGGCGACGTCGCAGGTGCGGCGACCCGGGGCCGCAGGCGGCCGTCGCGATCCGCACCGGCGGCCGGGGCGCCGGACGGCGACCGGGTCCGCGCGAGCGACCCGGCCCGCCGGACGGAGCCGAGGCACTGGCGCGGCGCCCGAATCGGACGTGCCGCGCCCGTCAGGCCCAGCCGCGCGGGGAGCGGCCGCGCTTGGTCTCGCCGCGCTGTTTCTTCTCGCGCAGCCGTCGTTCATTGATGCCACGCGGAATCTTCGTGGGACGCCGCGGCTTCGGCGGCGGCGCCGTCGCCTCCGCGAGGAGCGCCGCCAGACGGACCGCGGCCGCCTCGCGGTTGCGCCACTGGGAGCGGTGCTCCGAGGCCCGTACGGAGACGACCCCGTCCACCATGCGGCCCGCGAGCCGCTGGAGCGCGCGTTCCTTCCACACCGCGGGCAGCGCTTCCGTCGCCGCGAGGTCGAAGCGCAGCTCCACCTGCGAGTCACTGGTGTTGACGTGCTGACCGCCGGGCCCGGACGACCTCGAGAAACGCCACATCAGCTCGGCCTCCGGCAGGGAGACCGAGCCACGGATCGGATAGGGCCCGGACATGTCGGCCATGGTCCCGCGGCGACCGGGTCCGCGTCACGCGCT
This sequence comes from Streptomyces sp. NPDC030222, assembly GCF_055573115.1. Classification (NCBI taxonomy): domain Bacteria; kingdom Bacillati; phylum Actinomycetota; class Actinomycetes; order Kitasatosporales; family Streptomycetaceae; genus Streptomyces; species Streptomyces sp. NPDC030222. Next base: position 97,219 of record NZ_JBVICA010000018.1, on the reverse strand, counting down.
TTTCCTCCGGCCCGAGTGGAACCTTCGAGTCCTCCGCCCGCGTTAGGAGGGGTGACGGTAGCTTGCGGGGTACCACTCCGGAGCACGCACAGAGAAAGGGACTCCCCATGGCTGTAAGCCTGTCCAAGGGCGGCAACGTCTCGCTGACCAAGGAGGCGCCGGGCCTGACAGCCGTCACGGTGGGCCTCGGCTGGGACGTCCGTACCACCACGGGCACCGACTTCGACCTCGACGCGTCCGCGATCGCGGTGAACACGGCGGGCCGGGTCGTTTCCGACGGACACTTCGTGTTCTTCAACAACAAGTCGACGCCCGACCAGAGCATCGTGCACACGGGTGACAACCGCACCGGCGAGGGCGGCGGCGACGACGAGCAGATCAACGTCAACCTGGCCGCGCTGGCCCCCGACGTCGACAAGATCGTCTTCCCGGTGTCCATCTACGACGCCGAGACCCGCTCGCAGAACTTCGGCCAGGTCCGCAACGCCTACATCCGCATCCTCAACCAGGCCGGCGGCGCCGAGATCGCCCGCTACGACCTGAGCGAGGACGCCGCCACGGAGACCGCGATGGTCTTCGGCGAGCTGTACCGCAACGGCTCGGACTGGAAGTTCCGCGCGGTCGGCCAGGGCTACGCCTCCGGCCTCGTGGGCATCGCCCAGGACTTCGGCGTCAACGTCTGACCACCGCGGCGCGCATAGCGCACCCGGACCGCTGACACCGGTGGGCGGCTCCCCGCCCGGGGAACCGCCCACCGGCGTCCGGCACTCCGCGTCCGGCAGCCGGCTCAGGCGTCAGCCGTCGCCGCGCTCACGGGGCGGCGGGCTTGCCCTCCCCGTACAACCAGGTGTCCCACAGCCGCGTGAGGTCCTTGCCCGACACCTTCTCCACGTGGGCCGTGAACTCGGCCGTCGAGGCGTTGCCGTGCCGGTGCGCCTTGGTCCAGCTCTGCACGATGTCGTAGAAGGCGTCGTCGCCCACCGCGCGCCGGATCTGATGGACCACCATCGCCCCGCGCAGGTACACCGGATCGCCGGAGACCTCCTCCGCGCCCGGCGGTTCGGCCGGCGGGAACGACCACACCTCCGCGTCCTCGCCCGCCGCGTACTCCTCCTCGAAGTGCTCCTGCGCGCTGCTGCCGCCCTGGTCCTCGTCCCAGAGCCACTCCGCATACTGGGCGAAGCCCTCGTTGAGCCACATGTCCCGCCAGGAACGCGGCGTCACCGAGTTGCCGAACCACTGGTGGGCGACTTCGTGCACCAGGGTCTCGGTGTCGAGCATGTCCGCCGGGATCACGGGACGGTTCTGCGTCTCCAGCGCGTACGCAGCGGCGCCCTCCGGTACGACGACCGCTCCCGCCGACGAGAACGGGTACGGGCCGAAGTTGTCCGTTCCCCACTCCACCATCTCGGGCAGCTCCGCCAGCACGTCCCCGGCCTCGGCGGCCGAGCCCGGATCGACGGCGTTCAGGACCGGCAGGCCCGACGGCGTACTGGACGTGGCGGTGTCGTAGCGGCCGACCGCGAGCGTCGCCAGGTAGCTCGCCATCGGCTCGGCCGTGTGCCAGCGGTACGTGGTCCGGCCGTGCGCGGTGCTCTCGCCGGCCGGTTCCCCGTTGGAGACGGCCTTCACACCCTTGGGGACCGTCACGGAGATGTCGTACGCGGCCTTGTCGGACGGGTGGTGGTTGCCCGGGAACCACGTCATGGACCCGGCCGGCTGGCCGAGCGCCAGCGCTCCGTTCGTGGTGTTCAGCCAGCCCTCCTCCGACCCGTCGGGGTCGGTCACCTTCTCGGGCACCCCGGAGTACCGGACCACGGCCCGAAACGTTTCGCCTTCCTCCAGGTCCGAGGCCGGCCGGACCGTCATCTCCGTCCCGGCCCGGTTCACGGCCGCCCGCTTCCCCTCGACGGTCACCGACTCGACCTTCAGCCCCGACAGGTCGAGGTTGAACGCGCTCAGGTCCTGGGTGGCGCGGGCCGTGATCTCCGCGGTCCCGGACAGCCGCCGGGAGGCCGGGTCGTAGTCGAGCGTCAGCCCGTAACGGGCGACGTCGTAGCCGCCGTTGCCGGCCTTGGGAAAATACGGGTCCCGCACCCCCGAGGCCCCCGGCGTCCCCTGGACGCCGCTCCCCGTGCACGCGGTCAGCAGGAGCAGCGCAGCACCGGCGGCCAGCCTTCGATGATCCATGCACCGATCCTACGAAGACTGCCGGGCCAGCACCTCCACGCCCGCCCGCGCGAGCTTCTCGTCCAGGTCCCCGCTCGGCGCACCGCCGACGCCGATGCCCGCGACCGGGGCGCCCTTCGCCTGGACCGGGACACCGCCGCCCAGGAAGAGCGTGCCGGGGATGTCCTTGAGGTTCGGCACCGCAGTCAGCCGCTTGGCGAGCTCGGAGGTGGGCGCGTTCCACGAGACGGCGGTGAAGCCCTTCCGCACCGCGGACTCGTAGGACTGCGGGCCGGCACCGTCACCGCGGAGCGTGACGATGGTGTTGCCGTTGCGGTCGACGACCGCGACCGACACGCGCTGGTTCTCGGCCGCCGCGGCGTCCAGTACCGCCTGCGCGGCCTTCGTGGCGGCGGCGACGGTCAGGTGCGTGGTCTCGCGGAGGTTCTGCTGCTGCGCGTCGCTCTTCACGACGGCCTGCGCGGGCACGGCCGCCGGGGCGGGCGCCGCGGTCGCGGAGACCGCGCCGAACGTGCCGGCACCGAGCGCGACGGCGACGGCGGACCCGGTGAGGACACGGGCACGCAGGGATGACGTCTTCTTCATGAGGGACTCCTCGGGTTTCGGTTCCGTGCCGATCCACGTCGGCTGTTCGGCTGTTCGTCGGAGCGGTCACCTGCGCTGCGCCCGCGGCCCGCAGCCCGTCGTTCCGCCGCGCCGTGCCGTTCGCTCCGCAATCGATCCTCGGCCCGCTGCCGGCCCGCCGTGGTCGACGGACCGGCTGCACCGGGCGGACGCTTCGGACGACCCGCAGGTCAGCCGATCGGTTGATGCGGATGTGGCCCCCTCGGGTCACCATGGCCACATCACCGCAGGTCGGAACCGCGGAACCACCAGTGAAGGACGCACGGTGAGCCACCAGCACGAAGCCGGACAGGACCGGTACCGGGAGCCCCACCGGGGCCCGGGCCGCCCCCGTCCCGGCTCCGACGAGGCGGAGGCACCGGACGCCCGGCGCCTCGCACTCGTCATGCACACCGCGTTCTTCCTGCTGCTCGGGGCCTCGCTCGCGCGCTTCCTCATCCGGCACCCCGGTGAGGAACGCACCCCGTGGATCATCGCCCTGTCCCTGGCCCTGGCCCTGCTCTACGTGCTCGGGCCGGCCCTCGGCTCGCACGCCACCCCACGGCGGCTCGCCTGGCTCGGCACGGTCGTCGCCGTGTGGATGGTGCTCGTCGTCCTCGCGCCGAGTTTCGCCTGGTGCGCGGTCCCCCTCTTCTACACCGGGCTGCGCACCCTGCCCGCGCGCGCGGCGATCGTGCTGGTCGGGCTGATCACCGCGTTCGTGGTGGCCGCGCAGCTGAGACTCTCGGAGGAGGGCTTCGACCCGAACCTGCTGCTCGCCCCGCCCGCCGTCGCCGCGATCGCGACCGCCGTGTTCGTCCACATGCAGCGGCAGGCCACCCGGCAGCGCGTCCTGATCGACGACCTGATCAGCACCCGGCGCGAGCTCGCCGCCACCGAGCGGCGCGAGGGCACCCTCGCCGAACGGCAGCGGCTGTCCATGGAGATCCACGACACGCTCGCCCAGGGACTGTCCAGCCAGCGGATGCTGCTCCAGGCCGCGGACCGCACCTGGGACACGGACCCGGCCGCGGCCCGGGAACACGTCCGGACCGCCGCGTCCATCGCCGAACGGAACCTCGCGGAGGCGCGCCGCTTCGTGCACGACCTCGCCCCCGCCGATCTCGCCGAGGGCGGCGGGCTGGACGAGGCCCTGCGCGCCCTCGCCGGACGGGAGTCGACGCCGTCCCTCACGGTCCGCTTCCATCTGGAGGGCACCCCGGCCGTGCTGCCCGACCGGGTCCAGTCGGGGCTGCTGCGCATCGCCCAGGGCGCCCTGGCGAACGTACGGGAGCACTCCGCAGCCCGGACCGCGGCGGTGACCCTCAGCTACCTCGGCGACCAGGTCGTCCTGGACGTCGCCGACGACGGCCGCGGCTTCGTCCCTGCCACGGAGTCGCCCGGACCGGGCCGGGGACACGGCCTGCCGGCGATGCGGGCCCGGGTGCGGCAGCTCGGCGGAACCCTGACCGTCGAATCGGCGCCCGACGAGGGCACCGTACTGTCCGCCGCGATCCCGCTGGAGGCACCATGAACCCCGCGAACCCGGACCGCCCGACGCCCCGGGTCCGTCTGATGCTGTGCGACGACCACGCCGTGGTCCGCGCCGGACTGCTCGCGCTGCTCGGCAGCGAACCCGGCATCGAGGTCGTCGGGGAGGCGGGCAGCGGCGAGGAGGCCGTCGCGATGGCCGCCAAACTGGAACCGGACGTGGTCCTGATGGACCTCCAGCTCGGCGAGGGCATCGACGGGGTGGAGGCGACCCGGCGCATCGCCCCGAAGGGCCCGCACGTCCTGGTCCTGACGACGTACGACACCGATGCCGACATCACCCGCGCGATAGAGGCGGGCGCCACCGGCTACCTCCTGAAGGCGGAGCGCCCCGAGGAGCTCTTCGCGGCGATCCGCTCCGCCGCGCAGGGCCGCACCACCCTCTCGCCGCCCGTCGCCAGCCGGGTCATGGACCGGATGCGCGGCGCGGCACGCCCCGCCCTCACCGACCGCGAGCGCGACATCCTCGGCCAGCTCGCCCACGGCCTCGGCAACCGGGAGATCGCCCGTGCGCTGTTCATCAGCGAGGCCACGGTGAAGACCCACCTGGGCCGCATCTACGCCAAGCTGGGTGTGGACACCCGGGCCGGCGCGGTCGCGGTGGCGAAGGAGCAGCGGCTCCTCCCGTAGGCACCCGGGCCTCCGCGGCCCCGCACGCCCGTGGCATCCCCGTGCCCGGCCACCGCGTCTCGGGACGCCGCGTCTCGGGCCGCCGCGTCTCGGGCCGCCGTGTCCGGGAGCCACCCGCCGCACGAGCCACCTCCAGGAGCCACCGGGCCACCACGTCCAGGAGCCACCGGGCCACCACGTCTCGGGGCCGGCGCCCCTCCGGGCCGCAGTCGCCGCAGTCGTCCGCTCGTACGGGAGCCGGTGGGGCATGACACCATCGACCACGTGCTCGACATCGGCTACTCCCTCTCCCGGCGCTTCCCCGACCCCCCGCAGACCGACTACCGCCGCGCGGACATCCACACCCTGCGGCACGACCTGTTCTGCGGTGACGTCTACCTCGCCGACACCAAGGCGGACCGCGAGGTGTCCACAGCCTGGGGATGGGTTCCGGTGCTCGACTTCGCGTGGGCGCTGTGCGACATCGTCGAGCAGCTCGACCGCGATCCGCGCGGCAGCCGTGCCGCCCGCCCGCAGTACGCCGAGCTGGACTTCACCGAGTCGACCGACCGCATGCTCTTCGAGCGCCGCTTCGGCTGGGTGGACGTCGAGGCCGACTGGATGCCGGGCGACGAGCCCCCGCTCACCTTCAGCCACACCGAACTGCGGCGGGAGGCACGCGACTTCCTCCACGACCTGATCGCCGACCTGATCGACATGCACGACGGACTCGCCGACAACCCGGCGGTCTGGGACCTCCAGGCACGCTTCCCCCGCCTCCCCTAGCGGGCGGGGCGCCCGGCCCCCGGCCGGAACGCACGGCGGGAGGCGCGGCGGGAGGTACCGCAGCACGCGCGACGGGAACGCCCGCAGAGCGCACGGCAGGCGGCAGCGAACGCGGGTGCGGTCCGCCCGCCGCCCCGTCAGTCCTCCACCCGCACGCCGGTCTGCGCGGCGAACGCCGGGGCCAGATCGATCAGTTGGGCCGGAGTGATGACCGCTCCGGCGAGCCGGTCCACCCCCCGGGCGATGTCCAGATCCGCGGCCGCCCGCAGATCGACGTCCTTCATCCGCACGCCCGTGAAGTCCGCCCGGCGCAGGACGCAGTCGCGGAACTCCACCCGTTCGAGGGCCGCCCCGGAGAAGTCCGCCTCCGCCAGCACACAGCCCTCGAAGACGACGTCCTTCAGCCGGGCCGTGCGGAAGTTCGGGTAGTCGATCTTCCCGCCGCGCACCAGCACCCGCTCCAGCGCCGCCCCGTGGAACTGCGGTCCGCCGAGCCGTACGTCGACGAGCTCCACGTCCCGCAGCGAGGCACCCGCGAGGTCCGTGCCGACGCCCCGCGCCCCCGTGCAGCACGAGTCCAGCAGCCGCGCCGCGACCAGCGCCGTCCCGTCCAGCACGCAGTCCCGTATCGCGCAGTCCAGGAACCGCGCGCCCGCGCCGTCCTGGCCCGACAGGTCGAGCGACGCGAAATCCATCCCGTCGTAGTCCCCGTCCGGCTCCAGACCGGGGTCTTCGAAGGGCACGAGCGACGGCAGCCGCACGTCGGGACGACGCGCGGCGGACACCGGTCTGCTGCTGTTCCTCGCCATGTCCCCATGGTGAACCCCGCCACTGACAACCGCCATTGACCTCGACCCTGGTCGAGGTTGCACGGTTGTTCCTGTCGCCGCAACGGGACGACGAGGACACCGGACCGAGGACGCACCGAACCGAGGAGACCGCCATGCACGCCATCCGTCTGCACGCCTTCGGCCCTGCCGAGAACCTGACCTACGAGAAGACCGCCGACCCCGTACCGGGCCCCGGCCAGGTCCGGATCGCCGTGGCCGCGGCCGGCGTCCACCTCCTCGACGCCGCCCTGCGCGAAGGCGCGCCGGGCCCCTTCCCGGGCACGGCAGGACTGCCCACCGTTCCCGGCCGCGAGATCGCCGGCATCGTCGAGTCCCTCGGCGAGGGCACCGACCCCGCCTGGCTGGGCAAGCGCGTCGTCGCCCACATCGGCATGAACCCCGGAGGCTACGCGGAACTCACGGTCACCGACGCCGACCGGCTCCACGAGATCCCCGACGGACTCGACGAGGGCGAGGCCGTCGCGATGATCGGCACCGGCCGCACGGCGATGGGCATCGTGCTCTTCACCGATCTCGGCCCCGACGACATCGTCGTCGTGCCCGCCGCCGCGGGCGGCATCGGCACGCTCCTCGTCCAGTACGCCGGGAACGCGGGCGCCACCGTCATCGGTCTGGCCGGCGGCCCGCACAAGACCGACCGCGTCGATGCCAACGGCGCCGACCTCGCCGTCGACTACACACAGCCGGACTGGCCGGAGCAGGTCCGGGCCTTCCTCGACGGCCGCACCGCCACCGTCGTCTTCGACTCCGTCGGCGGCGACACCGGCCGGGCCGCCGTCGACCTGCTCGGCCCCGGCGGGAAGCACATCGTCTTCGGCTGGTCCGGCGAAGGCATCACCGGGGGATCCGCGCTCACCTTCAGCGACGAGGAGCTGGCCGAACGCGGCATCACCTCCGAGCACGTCCTCGGGCCCGTGATGATGGAGAAGGCGGGCGGCGAGAATCCCCTGCGCACCCTGGAGACCCGGTCCCTCGCCGAGGCCGCGGCGGGCAGGCTCCGCCCCGCCGTGCAGCGGTTCCCGCTCTCCGAGGCGGCCGCCGCGCACCGCGCGCTCGAAACCCGCGGCACGATCGGAAAGGTCGTCCTCGTCCCATGAGCGGCCCTCGCCCGTCCCAAGCCCCCAAGGGCTTCCGTACCCCCTGGAAACGGACCCGCGCTGGAAGAGCGGAAACGGACCCGCCCTAGAAAAGCCGCTCCTGGCCCTCGCCCACGATCGTCTCCTCCACGGCCGCCGTGCCCTCCTCGGGCTCGCGCGCCCGGTCGGCGACGCCCCTGCGCCGCTCGTCGGGCCCGCCGCGCTCCCCGGGACGGCCCCGCCCCTGCCGCTTCTCCTCCGCCAGGTGCCTGCGGACCTCTTCCGGCTTGTCTCCGAGCTGGTTCACGACGGACTCCCTCGTCACCGACGACCTGGCCCCGCGGCCAGCCTCACACAGCACCACCACGCCCGCACCCGGAGCGCCGGGCCCGGCCACCCCCTCGCCCGGCAACCGTGGACGAGCCACCGGCCGGGCGCGGACGGGCCACCGGCCCGGGCGCGCACAGGCCGCCGATCACATCTGGACACCGTCGCGGCACCCGGTGTACGAACAGCCCCATGAGCAGCACGATCAACGGCGGTATCTCCTTCTGGTACGCACAGGACGGCATCCCCGTCCCCCGCGAGCCCCTGCCCGGCGACGCCGCGGCCGACGTGTGCATCGTCGGCGGCGGCTACACGGGACTGTGGACGGCGTACTACCTGAAGAAGGCCGTGCCGTTCCTCAACATCACCGTGCTCGAGGCCCGCTTCTGCGGCTACGGCGCCTCCGGCCGCAACGGCGGCTGGCTCTACAACGGCGTCGCCGGCCGCGGCCGGTACGCCGGACTCCACGGACACGACGCCGCCGTACGCCTCCAGCAGGCCATGAACGCCACCGTGGCGGAAGTCGTGCGGGTGGCCGCGGACGAGAAGATCGACGCGGACATCCACCAGGGCGGTGTCCTCGAAGTCGCCTACACCCCTGCCCAGTTGGCACGGCTCCGCGACTTCCACTCCGTGGAGGTCGCCTTCGGCGAGACCGACCGGCAGCTCTACGGCGCCCGTGAGACCGCCGAGCGCGTCCGGGTGGCCGGCGCCGTCGGCTCCGCCTGGACCCCGCACGGCGCGCGCATCCACCCCGTGAAGCTCGTGAAGGGCCTCGCGGAGGCCGTCGAGGCGCTCGGCGTCGCCATCCACGAGTCGACCCCGGTCACCGAGATCCGCCCCAAGCACGCCGTCACCCCGTACGGCACGGTCCGCGCCCCGTACATCCTGCGCTGCACCGAAGGCTTCACCGCGAACCTCAAGGGCCAGAAGAGGGCCTGGCTCCCCATGAACTCCTCGATGATCGTCACCGAACCGCTATCCGAGGCCCTCTGGGACACCATCGGCTGGGAAGGCCGCGAAACCCTGGGTGACATGGCCCACGCCTACATGTACGCCCAGCGCACCGCCGACGACCGCATCGCCCTCGGCGGCCGCGGCATCCCCTACCGCTACGGCTCCCGGACCGACAACGACGGCCGCACCCAGCCGGCCACCATCGAGGCCCTCCGCGAGATCCTGGTCCGCTTCTTCCCCACCACCGCCGGCGTCCGTATCGACCACGCCTGGTCCGGTGTGCTCGGCGTGCCCCGCGACTGGTGCGCGAGCGTCGCCCTCGACCGTTCCACCGGCCTCGGCTGGGCCGGCGGCTACGTGGGCTCCGGCGTCGCCACCGCCAACCTCGCCGCCCGCACCCTCCGCGACCTCATCCAGCAGGACTCCGGGCAGTCGGGGCCCACCGAGCTGACGACCCTTCCCTGGGTCGGACACGCCGTCCGCAAATGGGAGCCGGAACCCTTCCGCTGGCTCGGCGTCCACGCCCTCTACGCCGCCTACCGCAGCGCCGACCGACGGGAACTCCGCGCCCGCACCGGCAGCACGGACCGCCTCGCCGTCCTCGCGGACAGGATCTCCGGCCGCTGACCCCGGTGGGACCCGGGCGGCCCGGGTCCCACCGCCCCATCCGACTACTCGACCTCGATCCCGAAGTCCCCGACCAGCTCCTCCAGACCGCCCCCGTACCCCTTCCCGCCGACCACGAAGTCCCAGTCGCCGCCGGCCCGGCGGCGGAACGAGCCCAGCACCAGCGCCGTCTCGCCGGAGCGGCCGTCGGACACCACGAGCCGGTCCAGCTCCGTGCCCGACGCGTCGCGCAGCCGGATGCCGGCATCGGTGAACCCGGCCAGATCCGCGCCGGGGTTCACCGCGGGATCCACCGCGGCAACGAGCACCAGCCGGTCCGAACGCTCCGGCAGCGCGTCGAACGCCACCCGGATCGAGGCCCGGTCCCCGGCCAGAGCGCGCATCATCCGCACCGAACCGTCCGGGGTGCGCTGGTTGTTGTAGAAGACGAAATGGGAATCGCCCAGCACCCGGTTCCCGTCGCACACCAGAGCGCATACGTCGAGCGCCACCGGCCCCGACCAGTCCATGCCCAGCACATTGAAGTCGTCGGGCATCGCGTCATCGGAGACCGGGCCGCCGGACGTCCCGTCACCGGGCATCCCCCCGTCGGACAGCGCGCCACGCGCCGTCCCGCTGCCGTCCGGCGCCGCCGCTCCACCGGACGTGGGTCCCGCCGGTCCTGCCGGACCGCCCAGCCGCCCGCGCAGCCCGTTCTGGTGCAGCAGATCCACCAGTTCCGGCCCCGACACCAGGGCCAGCGGCTTGCCGTTGGCGAAGGCGTACGAACCGGGGCCGAACCCCGACGTGGTGACCAGCACGCCCTTGTTGGCACCCGCCGCCTGCACCGTCCCGTACAGATCGCGCACCGCGCCCGGCGGCACCGTGTTCCGGTACCGCTTCACCTGGACGATGATCTTCCCGCCGCTGATCGGGTCGCCGTCCACGGCGTCCACGTCCACCCCGCCGTCGTTCGACCGCTGCGTCGTCACCGCTTGGAGCCCGCGGGCCCGGAAAAGCTGCGCGACCAGCTCCTCGAACGCGAACGGGTCCATCGCCAGCAGGTCCGGCTCCTCGCCCTCCCCGTGCGACACCACACCCGACCCCACCTGTTCCGGAACCCGCCCGGGCCGCACGGCAACCCGCTGGTCGGGACGAGCCGACAGCTGCCCGCGCAGCCCCTCCGTCAGGCACTCCACCGCGCCGACCAGCTCCAGCCGCAGCCCGTCGAACTCCGCGCGCCCGGCCGTCACCGACGCCAGCACCACCCGCGCGGGCCGCCCCGTCGCCGGATCCAGGTGGTCGACGAACCCGTTCAGCGCCACCGACTCCAGCACACCGAACTCGTCCGCCGCGAACAGCTCCCGCAGCGCCAGCAGCACGCACTGCGCCAGTACGTCCCGGTACAGCGCGCGCCGCTGCGTGACCGGCCGGGCGACCTCCTTCTCCTGGTCCGTGCCGACCAGGTAGCGCACCCCCTTCGCCTCCGGCACCGCCTCGTAGCCGGGCAGCGCCCAGTCCACGACGAGCTGTCGGGCCGCCCGGTCGTAAGCGGCGGTCACCTCGCGGGGGAAACCCTCAGGCCACGCCTCCGATACCCGCAGGGCTTCGGAGAAGACGTCCACCACGGTCTCCGGATCGCCCGAGCCCAGCTCCTCGGCCACTCCCGCGATCCCCGCGTTGTGCTCCCGGATCTCGGCCAGCCGGGCCGCCGCCCATGCGTCGTACTGCGCCCGGTACTCCGCGAGCTGCCGCAGCCGCCGCGACTCCGCGGCCTGCGCCGCCTGCCGGTCCCGCTCGTACCGCGCCCGCGCCTCCCGCTGGGCCTCCGTCCGCCCCGCCGGGGTCCATCCGCCCCGAGCCTGGTACATGCCGGGGTCCGGCATCGCCACCGGCTGCCCCAACGCCCCGGGGGCGAACGGCTCGACCACCTCGTCACGCCGCAGCGCACCGACCCGGAACGGAGCCGTCCGGCACCCCGCCGCGAGCAGCCCCTCCAGGAGCTCCACCCGCGCCTCCAGCTCCCGGGTGCGCCGCAACACGTCGGCCTCCCGCTGCCGCCGGTACGCGGCCTGCTGCTCCCGGTGCATACGGGCCATGTCCCGCTCGTACGCCCGCTGCTGCCGCTCCGCCTCCGCCTGCTGCCTGATCGCGGCCCGCGCCCGAGCCTCGCGCTCCCGCTGCTGCTGTCGCTTCGCCTCCGCCCAGACCCCGACCAGCCCACCGGAACGACGACCCATCCGACGCACCCCTCCCCAGGCACACCCCGAAACACCCCGAAACCCCGCAAAAGCAAGTGTCCCGGATCGGGTGTGATCCGGGACACGGTTTCGCTCGAAGTTCAGAGCCCCCTGTCGGATTCGAACCGACGACCTACGCATTACAAGTGCGTTGCTCTGGCCAGCTGAGCTAAGGAGGCATGCCCGAGCAGTGTAACCGGACGAAGTCGACCATGGTCGAAAATCTCACCGCCCGAGAGTGCTGACAGACCGGACATCGCCGGGTAGCGTCCCGGGGAGTCCGCTCCGGCGGATGCACCGTTTCCTTCCTTTACTCGGATCGTCCGGCACGTTCCTGCCGGTGAAGGGGGCCCATCACCATGGCCACTGTCACGTTCGACAAGGCGACCAGGATCTATCCCGGTTCGTCGAAGCCCGCCGTCGACCAGCTCGAGATCGAGATCGCGGACGGCGAGTTCCTCGTCCTCGTCGGCCCGTCGGGCTGCGGGAAGTCCACCTCGCTGCGGATGCTCGCGGGGCTGGAGGACGTCAACGGCGGCGCGATCCGCATCGGGGACCGCGACGTCACACACCTGCCGCCGAAGGACCGGGACATCGCCATGGTGTTCCAGAACTACGCGCTGTACCCGCACATGACCGTCGCCGACAACATGGGCTTCGCCCTGAAGATCGCCGGCGTGAACAAGGCCGAGATCCGCAAGAAGGTCGAGGAGGCCGCGAAGATCCTCGACCTGACCGAGTACCTGGACCGGAAGCCGAAGGCGCTGTCCGGCGGTCAGCGGCAGCGTGTCGCGATGGGCCGGGCGATCGTCCGGGAGCCCCAGGTGTTCCTGATGGACGAGCCGCTGTCGAACCTCGACGCGAAGCTGCGCGTCTCGACGCGTACGCAGATCGCCTCGCTGCAGCGGCGGCTCGGCATCACGACCGTGTACGTCACGCACGACCAGGTCGAGGCCATGACGATGGGCGACCGGGTCGCCGTGCTCAAGGACGGTCTGCTCCAGCAGATCGACTCGCCGCGCAACATGTACGACCGCCCGGCGAACCTGTTCGTCGCCGGCTTCATCGGTTCGCCCGCGATGAACCTCGTCGAGGTTCCGATCGCCGACGGCGGCGTGAAGTTCGGCAACAGCGTGGTGCCGGTGTCCCGTGAGGCGCTGTCCGCCGCGGCGGACAAGGGCGACCGGACGGTCACGGTCGGCGTGCGTCCGGAGCACTTCGACGTCGCGGGCGCGGAGAGCGACCAGGGCCTGGCCGTGACCGTGAACGTGGTCGAGGAGCTGGGCGCGGACGGTTACGTCTACGGCACCGCCGAGGTCGGCGGCGACCGGAAGGACCTGGTCATCCGGGTCGGCGGCCGTGACGTGCCGGCGAAGGGCTCCGTGCTGCACGTGGTGCCGCGCTCCGGCGAGACCCATGTCTTCTCGACGTCGACCGGCGAGCGACTGAGCGACTGAGCGACTGAACGCCCCGAGCGTCCCAGCGAAGGACGCGCAGGAGTTCCCCGAGCCCCCGGCCGATGGCCGGGGGCTCGCCCCATCAGCGCCCCGGCACCCGTCGGGAGTTCGGCCGGCCCGGCCGAATCCGGTGAGAACGAAGGGTGGTTTCCGCCGGGGAGGTTTACGGGACGAGATGACGGTTCCGCCCACCATCGGTAAATACCGTGCCAGGTCGGACATTTCACTCTCGACTCGTCAACGCCCGATTCGAAAAGCCGCATCGAACCATCGCTCGACAGGGTGACTAAATGTCGCCAAATCATCACCCCCCGCTACGCTCGCTGCGTGACGCACACAGCAGCCCGCCGAATCGGCCGAACCCTCGCGCTCGTCCTGCCCGTCGTCCTGGTCCTCTCCGGGACGCTCGCGGTCACCCACGTCCCCTGGTCCGGGACCGGCGACGCGCAGATCCTGACCGCCTCCTCCGAGGACGTGTCGGTGCCCGCCAAGTCCCGCGCACCGCAGGACGTCCTGCGCGACCGCCTTCTGGTCGAGCTCCAGGAGAAGGACCCCGGCACCGCACTGACGCAGCTCCAGCGTGAGGTGGAGCGCAGGCCCTCTCTGGCCGAGCACTGCATGACGATCGCCCGCGCCCTGGGCCGTGCGGCCGCCCAGTACTACGGTCCCACCCGCGCCCATTCCTTCTCCCGGCCGGTCTGCGACACGTCGTACGCCGGCGGCGTCGCCCAGGCCCACTGAGCCGCCATCAGCGCCTCCCCGAGGCCTGGAGGCCCCCGTTCCCGGCCGTGCGGCACGGCCGGTCCGGGTGCGGAAGAGGGTGCCGCCCGCAGACGGCCCGAGCGCGCCGCATATGGTGCGCGGCATGACTGTTCACCCGACGCAGGCCGTGGTCCTGGCCGGCGGCCAGGGCTCACGACTGCGCCCGTACACCGACGACCGCCCCAAGCCGATGGTCGAGATCCCGGGAACCGGGACCCCGATCATCGGCCATCAGCTTGCCTGGCTGGCCTCCGAGGGCGTCACCGACGCCGTGGTGTCCTGCGGCCATCTCGCCGGCGTGCTCCAGGACTGGCTGGCGTCCACCGATCTCCCCCTGCGTGTCACCACCGTCGTGGAGAGCGAGCCGCTCGGCCGCGGCGGCGGCCTCAAGTACGCCGCGGCACGGCTCCCGCACCCGGACCGGCCCTGGTACGCCACGAACGGCGACATCTGGACGCGCTTCTCGCTGCGTGAGATGGCCGAGTTCCACGCCGAGCGCGACGCCCTGGCGACGCTCGCCCTCGCCCGGCCGCGGATCCCATGGGGGGCCGTGGAGACCGACGAGTTCGGGCACGTACTGGACTTCATCGAGTCGCCGCCCTCGCCGTACCTGATCAACGCGGGTGTCTACGTGTTCTCTTCGGCCTTCACGGAGCTGCTGCCGGACCGCGGCGACCACGAGCGCACCACGTTCCCGCGGCTGGCCCGGGAACGGAGGCTGGCCGGCTTCCCACTGCCGCAGGGCGCCTACTGGCGGGCCATCGACACCGCGAAGGACCTCACCGAGGCCGCGAAGGAGCTCGCCGCCCACCGTCCGTGAGACGGGCGGCACACCGGCATCGCCGGCACGACGCACGAGGGCGGGGCGGTCGCCGTGCCCGGTGACCGCCCCTCCGCACATCGCCGTACGGGGCGCGTGCCGGGTGTCCGTACGCGCCCGCCGCCACGTCAGCCGAGCAGGCCCCCGATGGGGTTCTGCGGGCCTCCGGAGCCGCCGCCCTGGGATCCGTCCGTACCGCCGGCGCCACCGGGCGTGCCGCCCGTGGGACCGCCACTGCTGCCGCCGTTGCCGCCTCGCGAGTACGAGGGGCCCGAGCCGGTCGACGAGGGCGGGGGCGGCGCGTCCCGGCGGGTCGGCGTCTGGCCGCCGGCGCCCTGGGAGGCGCTGGGCCGGGTGCCGTTCGTCGTGCCGCCCGTCGAGGTCTCCCGGACCGTCGTCTCGGGAGTGGGCTCCTCCTCGGTCGTGGCGCTGGGCGAGTCGCTGGCGGACGGCACCGGCCGCTGGGCGGCGGGCCGGGAGGGACGCCGGGAGGTCTTCTCCTGCGGCAGCGAGACGCCCGGGAGGTAGT
Source organism: Streptomyces sp. NPDC030222 (assembly GCF_055573115.1). Lineage (NCBI taxonomy): Bacteria > Bacillati > Actinomycetota > Actinomycetes > Kitasatosporales > Streptomycetaceae > Streptomyces > Streptomyces sp. NPDC030222. Next base: position 81,855 of record NZ_JBVICA010000018.1, on the reverse strand, counting down.
TGGTGGGGTCGTCGTCCGGGCCCGGTACGGTGATCATCTCGGACGAGCGGACCGCACCGCCGAGCAGCGACCCGGTGAGCAGGGTCAGGCCGACCACGACGGCGGCGGCCATCGTTCCCCGGCGCAGCACCCGGCGGCGGAGCTCCCACAGTTCGGAGCGCGGACCGAGGGTGCGCCAGGCCTCCCCGGCGAGTCGGCCGTCGACCGAGTAGACCGGAGCGCCCGCGATGATCAGGGGGCTCCAGGCCGCGAGGAAGATGATGTCGGGCGCGTCGTAGACGGGGACGGACTTCCAGCTCACCGTCATGAGCAGCGCGGCGGACAGCAGGGTGCCGACGACCGCGGCGATCCGCTGCCACAGTCCTAGGACCGTCAGGACGCCGACGACGACCTGGAGGAAGGCGACGGTAAGGCCCGCGCCGACCGGGTGGGCCAGCGCGAAGTCGCGCAGCGGCTCACCGAGCGCCCAGGGGTGGAGCGAACTGAGCCACTTCACCATGGAGCCGCGCTCGCCGCCGTCGAAGTACACGGGGTCGCAGAGCTTCCCCATGCCGGCGTAGACGGAGATGAAGCCGAGGAACACCCGCAGCGGCAGCAGGACGACGCCGAGGTTCATCCGGCGCCCGGGGTAGTAGGCGTGCCGCACCGTGTCCGAGCCGTGCCGCAGGGTGGGCGGGCCTCCGACGAGGGACTCGTCGTCGGAGCGGTACGGGGCGTCGTAGGCGTCCGGCCGGTGGCCACCGCCGCCGTGTCCGCCGGGCCCGTAGCCGCCCGGCCCGCCGTAGACGCCGTCGTACCCGCCGGCGGCCGGGCGCACCGGCGGCATCGTGCGGGTGTCCGGACCGCGCTGGTGGCCCACGACGGGGGTGGGCAGGGTGTCGGTGTCGTGCCGGACGCCGACGCGCGGAATGACCTGGGTGGCCCCGGCGTCGTAGCGCTCGGCCACGGCGGACTGCCGTACGGCCTGCAGCAGGCCGGTGGCTCCGGGGTCCCCCGGAGCCGAGCGCCCGCTCCACACGACGGGTGCGCGGCGGCGCCCCCCGGTGCTGCCCATGGCCGGAATACGGGCCGTGTCCGCCGCCCCCCGTACAGGGCGCGGGCGTTGGCCCGCGGCGAGCTGAACCCGGAAGCTGGCGTGGTTGACGATGACCTGCGCGGGGTCGCAGGGCACCTTGACCATGCTCAGGGCGGGTTGGTCGTCGAACCGGGGCGTTCTCGTGTCCACACTCATCTAACCGAGTGATGGGTGTTTAGGACACTGCCTTGACGGGACGTATGTGTCCGAGACCCGTCAAGGCCGGTTGTGCCGGTTGTTCCCGCAGGTCGGAGGCCCGAGGAAGGCGTTCCGGGCCCACCGCCACGCCGTTCCGGCCGACCCGCGGCGACCGGACCGCCCACGGGTGCCGCCACCCGGGCGCGGGCCGATCGGCCGCACGGTCACCCCGGCGGCGATGCGTGTATCTGCGAGTGCGGGGCCCTGCGCGTGGGTGGCCTGCGGGTGTGTGGCGTGCGGATCTGTGGCCTCCGGGGGGGTGGCCTGCGGGTCGTCCGGCCCCTGCAGGTACGGGACCCGCAGGGGCCGGACGCCTCGGTCGCCCGCGGCGGCGTTCAGCCGCGGCGCCGGGCCGCCTCGTAGAGGACCACGCCCGCGGCGACACCCGCGTTCAGGGACTCCGCGCCGCCCGGCATCGGGATCCGCACCAGGAAGTCGCAGGTCTCGCCGACGAGGCGGGACAGGCCCTTGCCCTCGCTGCCCACGACGATCACCACGGGGCCCTCGAGCGCCTCGAGGTCGCCGACCTCGGTCTCACCGTCGGCGGCGAGACCGACGACGGTGATTCCGGCCTTCTGGTATGCCTCCAGGGCGCGGGTGAGGTTGGTGGCACGGGCGACCGGCGTACGCGCCGCGGTACCCGCGGACGTCTTCCACGCACCAGCCGTCATCCCGGCCGCGCGGCGCTCGGGCACCACCACGCCATGGCCGCCGAACGCCGAGACGGAACGGACGACGGCACCCAGGTTCCGCGGGTCGGTGACGCCGTCGAGGGCGACGATCAGCGGGTCCTCGCCGTCGTCGAACGCGGCGGCCGCCAGGTCCTCGGGGTGGGCGTACTCGTACGGGGGGACCATGAGGACGAGGCCCTGGTGGTTGAGGCCGTTCGTCATACGGTCGAGCTCGGCGCGCGGGGCCTCCATCAGATTGATGTTGCCGCGCTGCGTGGCGAGCTGGAGCGCGTCCCGGACCCGCTCGTCGTTGTCGATGAACTGCTGCACGTACAGCGTGGTGGCGGGCACGCCGTCGCGCAGCGCCTCGAAGACGGGGTTGCGGCCGACGACCATCTCGGCGGAGCCCTTGCCGCCGCGCCGGACGACGGGGCGGCGGCCGGCGGTCTTGCGTGCCTTGGCGTTGGCCAGGCGGTTCTTCGCGTGGCCCTTGCGCATCTCGGCGGGCGGGGTCGGGCCCTTGCCCTCAAGGGCGCGGCGCCGCTTGCCACCGCTGCCGACCGTCGCGCCCTTCTTGTTCGCTGTGCGGCGGTTCCTGCGCTGGCTGTTCCCGGCCATGACCTACCTGTTTCTGTAAAACGTGAAAGCTGAATGCGTACGTATGTAAGAAAGTGTGCCGCCCGGGCCTCCGAGCGGCACACCCGAGCACGTCAGCGCGGGCCGAGGCTCCAGCGCGGGCCGGACGGACTGTCCTCGATCACCAGACCGGACTGCTGGAGCTGGTCGCGGATGGCGTCGGCGGTGCCCCAGTCCTTGCGGGACCGGGCGGCCTCGCGCTGCTCCAGCACAAGCCGGACCAGCGAGTCGACGACGCCGTGGAGGTCCTCCCCGCGGTCGCCCTCACCGGCCCACTGCGGGGCGAGCGGGTCGAGGCCGAGGACGCCGAGCATCGCGCGGACCTCGGCGAGACGGGCGACGGCCGCTTCCTTGTCGTCGGCGGCCAGTGCGGAGTTGCCCTGGCGGACGGTGGTGTGGACGACGGCGAGCGCCTGAGGGACGCCGAGGTCGTCGTCCATGGCCTCGGCGAACGCCGGCGGGACGGTCCCGGCGGGCTCGACGACGCCTCCGGCCAGCTCGATCACTCGCTGCACGAAGCCCTCGATGCGCGAGAACGCCGACTCGGCCTCGCGCAGGGCGTCCTCGCTGTACTCGATCATCGAGCGGTAGTGCGGGGTGCCCAGGTAGTAGCGCAGCACGATGGGGCGCCAGTTCTTGACCATCTCGGAGACCAGCACCGAATTGCCGAGCGACTTGGACATCTTCTCGCCGCTCATGGTGACCCAGGCGTTGTGCACCCAGTAGCGGGCGAAGACGTCGCCGAACGCCTTGGCCTGCGCGATCTCGTTCTCGTGGTGCGGGAAGATCAGGTCGAGGCCGCCGCCGTGGATGTCGAACTCACGGCCGAGGTACTTGTGGGCCATCGCCGAGCACTCCAGGTGCCATCCGGGACGGCCCCGGCCCCACGGCGTCTCCCAGCTGGGCTCACCGGGCCTGGCGGCCTTCCACATGGCGAAGTCGCGCTGGTCCCGCTTGCCGGTCTCGCCCTCGCCGGACGGCTGGCGCAGATCGTCGAGGTCCTGGTTGGACAGCGCCAGGTAGCCGGGGAAGGAGCGCACGTCGAAGTAGACGTTGCCGTCCGCCTCATAGGCGTGGCCGCGCTCGATGAGGCCGCGCATCATCTCGACCATCTCGGTGATGTGGCCGGTGGCACGCGGTTCGTAGGTGGGCGGGAGGCAGCCGAGCGCCTCGTAGCCGGAGTTGAAGGCGCGCTCGTTGTCGTAACCGATGGACCACCAGGGGCGGCCCTGCTCGGCCGACTTGGCGATGATCTTGTCGTCGATGTCGGTGACGTTGCGGACGAACGTCACGTCGTAGCCGCGGTACTCGAACCAGCGGCGCATGATGTCGAAGTTGAGGCCGGAGCGGATGTGCCCGATGTGCGGTGCGGCCTGCACGGTGGCGCCGCACAGGTAGATCGAGACACAGCCCGGCGTGAGCGGGGCGAAGTCGCGGATCTGCCGGGCGCTGGTGTCGTACAGGCGAATAGTCACCACTCCAGGGTAGTGGTCCGGCACCAGTGCCCCGCGACCCTTGTGGCGGGAGGGCTCGATTGTTACTGGGGCCACGTGCGGTTGCTGCGGCTGCCGGGTGCCGGCGGTCCCGGCCCGGCTCCACCCCCAGGGGTGAAACCGGGATGAACCCACCGCGTTGCCGACGGAGGGGCTTCCCGGGGCGGGGCCGGGTGAACCAGCGAAGGCCGCGGGGGACGGGCTTCCCGTTGGCCGCGAACGAGCGAAGCCACCGCGCCGCGGGCTGATGGACCTCCCGGGTCACGGACGGGCGAACCGATCGAGGCCCGCAGGCGCGCAGGGCCGTCCCGAACTGCGAACGAGCGAACCCGCCGCAAACGGGGCGGACGACCTTCCCGGGTCACGAACGGACGAACCACCGAGGACCGCAGGCGCACGGACCACCCCGCGTCGGCGGCGGCACCTGCGGGGCGAACTCCCGGGAATGCGGGCGAGGATCGGCCGGTCCCGTACCCTCCGGCTGCCCCGTCGGCGAGGGGACTGCCGCATCCCGGCCGTCACGGCAGCCGGGTCCGGGGCCGGTTCGCCTGACGCGGTCCGGCGAACGGCGGCCGACGCCCGGCATGCAGCGGCCGGCAACCGGCGGCCGGGGACCGACGACCAGCGACCGACGGCCGCCGTGCAGCTCGTCAGACGCGGACCAGCAGCGCGGTCGCGATCGCGGCCAGCCCCTCGGCGCGGCCGGTGAGGCCGAGTCCGTCGGTGGTGGTACCGGAGACGGACACCGGGGCGCCGGCAGCCGCGGACAGCGCCTTCTGCGCCTCGTCGCGCCGCTTGCCGATCTTCGGGCGTACGCCGACGACCTGGACGGCGATGTTGCCGATCTCGAAGCCCTCGGCGCGGACGATCCTCGCGGCCTCGGCGAGCAGGGTCACCCCGGAGGCGCCGGACCACTCGGGGCGGCTGGTGCCGAAGTGGGCACCGAGGTCGCCGAGACCCGCCGCGGAGAAGAGGGCGTCGCAGGCGGCGTGCGCGGCCACGTCCCCGTCGGAGTGCCCGGCCAGGCCGTACTCCTCGCCCTCCCAGAGCAGGCCGGCGCACCAGAGTTCGCGGCCGCGCTCGAAGGCGTGCACGTCGGTGCCGATGCCGACCAGCGGGAGCGCCGGGAGTCCGGGGCGGTCAGAAGCCGTCATGGGCCCTCCTGCGGGCGAGTACGGCCTCGGCGAGGACGAGGTCCAGGGGACGGGTCACCTTGAAGGCCTCTTCGTGGCCGGGGACCGCGACCACGGGGACGCCGAGCCGCTCCACCATGCCGGCGTCGTCGGTGGCGCCCTCGCCGCCGGTCGCCACGGTCTCGTGGGCGTGCAGCAGGGTGGCGCGGTCGAAGCCCTGCGGGGTCTGCACAGCGCGCAGCCTCGCCCGCTCGGGCGTGCCGAGGACCAGCTCGGGGCTGCCGTCCGCGGCCGGCTCGACCTCCTTGACGGTGTCGGCGAGGGGCAGCGCGGGAACGACCGCGCGGGCGCCGTCGCGTACGGCCTCGATGACGGCGTCGACGGTGTCGACGGGCACCAGGGGACGGGCCGCGTCGTGGACCAGGACGGTGCTGACGCCCTCCGGGAGCGCTTCGAGGCCCGCCCGGACGGACTCCTGGCGGGTGCGGCCGCCGGGGACGACGAGGACGTCGGTCCGCTCGGGGAGCGGGTACTCGTCGAGCAGGCCCTTCACCTCGGCGACGCCGTCGGACGGGGCGACGACGACCACGAGCGAGACGGCCCGGGACCGGGCCATGGCCCGCACCGCGTGGATCAGCATCGGGGTGCCGCCCAGCGTGCGGAGCGCCTTGGGGGCGCCGGGGCCGAGCCGGACACCGCGTCCGGCTGCCGGGATCACCGCGGCGGTGCGTGCGGCGGCGGGCGCGGGACTCGCGCCGTCCGGCCGGAATTCGTCTGACATGAATGTGCACTCCGGGAAGCGGGTCGCCGCTCCGAATCGGTGCGGCATCGGTGCGGCAGGTTTGTGTCCGCGGCCGACATGGGTATGGCCAGAGCGTGCCCGGGGGCCGAATTCGACCGGACCCTTTCCGTGACAGCTGGTCAAATGGCGGACACTCCGGGTGCGCCGCGAATGCGTCCGGGGACGGCGTTCCCGGGACGGTCGTTTCGGGACCGGTCACCGGTGGCTCGCGGAGTACGCCGGGTACGGACATGTCGTATGAACATGCCGCAGTGCCCGGCGACGCGTATGTGCGTCAGCGGGCACCGCGGCACGGTGTGATGCTCTGCTGCGTCAGGACGCGAGGACCTCGTCGAGGAGAGCCTCGGCCTTGTCCTCGTTGGTGTTCTCCGCGAGGGCGAGCTCACTCACCAGGATCTGCCGAGCCTTGGCGAGCATGCGCTTCTCACCTGCGGAAAGACCGCGCTCCCGCTCGCGGCGCCACAGGTCGCGCACCACTTCGGCGACCTTGATGACGTCGCCCGAGGCGAGCTTCTCGAGATTTGCCTTGTAGCGACGGGACCAGTTCGTGGGCTCTTCCGCGTACGGCGCGCGCAGCACCTCGAAGACCCGGTCCAGCCCGTCTTGCCCGACCACGTCGCGCACACCCACGAACTCCGCGTTGTCCGCAGGCACGCGAACCGTCAGATCGCCCTGAGCGACCTTGAGCACCAAGTAGGTCTTGTCCACGCCTTTGATCTGGCGAGTTTCGATGGCCTCGATCAGCGCGGCCCCGTGATGGGGATAGACCACGGTGTCGCCAACCTTGAACGTCATGTGACAGGTACCCCTTCCGTGGCTATCCAGGGTAACACGAGAACGGCTTCTTCTGAATGGCGTTTTCGCAGGTCAGGGCATATCTCGGGGCTTGACAACAGCGACTGGAACGTGCTGCGGAGGCCTAACGGAAGGGGGTATTCGCAGGTCGGAGCGGCTCTGCGGGGCCACGGAAACGCAGAGGTTGCCGACTGCTGAACACTGATCGAAGGGGCGGAAAGTCCCGATTTGTCGGGTTCAAAGCGGTGAACGTCACGTACTCCGTTCGAGCCTAGGTCACCCGTCCGGATCCAGCGATCTTTTTTTCGCGCGGGACCTCGTGCGGAGCACCGGTAATTGATCACCGTTGATCCCCTGCGGCATCGGCCGCGGCACGGGACCGGTGATCGGGTTCCGGCTTCTCGGCGCCCCGTCGGTGGATATTCGGTAAGGAATGCGTGGCCGCCCGGGGAATTGGTCACCCGGTATATGTGAACGGCGTACAAAAGCCCGCACGAGACACGGCGGGAGGCGGTCCGGCGGCGCCAGGGGCGGGTCGGGTGCGGGTCCCGCAGGACAGATCGGTAACCTAAGCGCGCTGACACACCCTTAGTCCGTTCTTACGTCCAAGGAGTTGCCGCCGCCGTGAGCCGCAGCCTTCGACGCGGCGCCCTCGCCGCCACCGTTCTCGCATCCTCGCTCGTCACCCTCGCCGGATGCGCCGCGGGCAACAACGCAGAGACCCTCCAGGTCAAGCCGGACAACGCTGCCGTCCAGGTCGGTGACATCAAGGTCCAGAACGCGACGATCGTCACGCAGCCGGAGCGCGACGCCAAGGGACCGGCCGTCGTCACCGCGACCGTCTTCAACAACGCCAGTGCGCCGCAGACGCTGGAGTCGATCACCCTCCCGGGCACCAAGGCGAAGGTCGAGATCCACCCGGCGAGCGGCTCCGGCGCGCTCGTCGTCCCGGCCGGCGGCTATGTCGTCATCGGCGGCAAGGGCAATGCCTCGGCCGTGATCCCCGACGGCAGCGAGGCCGCGGAGGACGGCAACGCGCAGGACGTCGTCTTCTCGTTCAGCCGGACCGGCGAGGTGCCGCTGGAGGCCTTCGTCGTCCCGTCCACCAGCTACTTCACCGCCTGGGGACCCAGCGAGGCCGCCAAGGCCCCGGAGACCCCGGCCGCCACCCCGACCGGTTCGCCCACGGGCTCCCCGACCGGCACGCCGGCCACGCCCGCGGCCGGCGCCGAGGAGTCGGGCGAGGCCACGCCGTCCGACGACGCCTCCGCGTCGCACAGCGCCGGTCACTGACCGGCGAACCGGCCCACCACGACGCAAGGGGAAGGCCCGCCGGGATGGCGGGTCTTCCCCTTGTCCTCTTGTCCTCGACCGCTCACCCGCGGGGCCGCACGGCCACGGCTCCCGCGGCCGTCGTCTACGGCTCGAACTTGTAGCCGAGACCACGCACCGTCACCAGGTGGCGCGGGGCACCCGGGTCCGGCTCGATCTTGGCGCGCAGTCGCTTCACGTGGACGTCCAGCGTCTTGGTGTCGCCGACGTAGTCCGCGCCCCACACCCGGTCGATCAGCTGCATACGGGTCAGCACCCGGCCCGCGTTGCGGAGCAGCATCTCCAGCAGGTCGAACTCCTTCAGCGGCAGGTCGACCTTGGCGCCGGAGACCGTCACGACATGACGGTCGACGTCCATCCGGACCGGTCCGGCCTCCAGCGCGGCGGGCGCGACCTCCTCCGGCTCGCCCCGGCGGCGCAGCACCGCACGGATACGGGCCACCAGTTCACGCGAGGAGAACGGCTTGGTGACGTAGTCGTCCGCACCTATCTCCAGGCCGACCACCTTGTCGATCTCGCTGTCCTTGGCGGTCACCATGATGACGGGGACGTTGGAGCGGCTGCGCAGCTGACGGCAGACCTCCGTGCCGGGCAAGCCGGGCAGCATCAGGTCGAGCAGGACCAGGTCGGCGCCGTTGCGCTCGAACTCGTCCAGGCCGTCGGGTCCGGTGGCCGCGATCGCGACCTCGAACCCCTCCTTACGGAGCATGTAGGACAGGGCGTCGCTGAAGGATTCCTCGTCCTCGACAACGAGCACTCGGGTCACGGAAGGACCTCCGGGGCTGGGATCGGATCATCGGTGAAGGTCTCGTACGGACGGTCGTCGTCGGTATGGTCGCCGACGGGCTGCCCGCCCGGGGAGGGGTTGGTCCTGCGGTCCCTTCCGGCGCCGGCCTCCGGCAGCCGCAGGGTGAACGTGGAGCCCTGGCCCTCGGAGCTCCAGACGGTGACCTCGCCCCCGTGCGAGGCCGCGACGTGCTTGACGATGGCGAGGCCGAGGCCGGTACCGCCGGTGTCACGCGAGCGGGCCGGGTCGACGCGGTAGAAACGCTCGAAGATGCGTTCCCGGTCCTTCTCCGAGATGCCTATGCCCTGGTCGGTGACGGCTATCTCGATCAGGTCGCCGCCGGTCACGGCGACCCGGCGGCCCGCGATGCCCACACGGGTACGGGCCGGGCTGTAGTTGACGGCGTTCTCCACGAGGTTGCCCAGGGCTGCCGCGAGCTGGCTGCGGTTGCCCCAGACGTGGAGACCGGCGGTGCCGCCCGCCGCCATGGTGATCTGCTTGGCCGAGGCGGTGTGCCGGCAGCGGTCGATGGCCTCCGCGACGAGGTCGTCGACACGGACCGGCTCGGCGTCCTCCAGCGGGTCGTCGTTCTGCACCCGCGAGAGGTCGATGAGTTCCTGCACGAGGTTGGTGAGCCGGGTCGCCTCGATCTGCATGCGGCCCGCGAAGCGGGTGACCGCCTCGGGGTCGTCCGAGGCATCCATGACGGCCTCGGACAGCAGGGACAGGGCGCCGACCGGCGTCTTCAGCTCATGACTGACGTTCGCGACGAAGTCACGGCGCACCGCCTCTATGCGCCGCGCCTCGGTCAGGTCGTCGACCAGCAGCAGGACCAGGCGGGAACCGAGCGGCGCCACCCGGGCGGAGACCGCGAGCGCCTCGACCCGGCCGGTGCCGCGGCGCGGCAGGTCCAGTTCGACCTGGCGTATCTCGCCGTCGCGCCGGGTGTCGCGGGCCATCTGGAGCATGGCCTCGACGGACAGCTTGCCGCCCCTGACCAGGCCCAGGGCGTAGGCCGCGGAGCTGGCCTTCACCACGTTGTCGCTCTCGTCGAGGACGACGGCGGACGACCGGAGCACCGACAGCACCGTGTCGACACCGGGCGGGAGCACGGTGTCCGTGTGCAGCGATGTCCTGGTGGGGCGACGCTGTTCGCGTTCGCTCCAGCGGAACGCCAGCATGGCGATGACGCCGGTGCACACCCCGACGATCGCTGCCGCTGCGGCGACCGCCGCGTTCACGTCCATGCATCCAGGTTATGCATGGTGGCCGAGGTGCCCCCAGCCGCCGGAGTCGGTCCTCGGACAGTCGTCGCCCAGAGTTCACCGAGGTGACGGAGGCGGTTCACTTGAGATGCCGGTATCCGACGCGCGCGCACCCGACCGTGGGAGCGTGGGGTCGGAACCCCAGGACGCACAAGAGAGGGACTACCCATGCGGGACGCGTACCACGAGGAACTGGACTCGATCGGCGAGGGTCTGGTGGAGATGGCCCGGCTGGTCGGGTCGGCGATCGGGCGCGCCACCACGGCCATGCTCGACGCCGACCTGAAACTGGCCGAATCCGTGATCGCCGCCGACCAGAAGGTCGACGACCTCCAGCACGACCTGGAGGCCCGCGCGATAGCACTGCTGGCCCGCCAGCAGCCCGTCGCGACCGATCTGCGGATCGTGGTCACCTCGCTGCGCATGAGTGCCGACCTGGAGCGCTCGGGCGACCTCGCCCAGCACGTGGCGAAGCTCGCACGGCTGCGTTTCCCCGACTCCGCCGTGCCGCGGGACCTGCACGCCACGATGCTGGAGATGGGCCAGCTCGCGCAGCGCCTGATGGCGAAGGCCGCCGAGGTGATCATCACCAAGGACGTCGACCTGGCGATGCAGCTGGAGACCGACGACGACGAGATGGACCTGCTGCACCGCACGCTCTTCCAGCACCTGATCGACGACCGCTGGAAGCACGGCATCGAGACCGCCGTCGACGTGACCCTGCTGGGCCGCTACTACGAGCGCTTCGCCGACCACGCGGTGTCGGTCGCCAAGCGTGTCGTCTACCTGGTGACCGGTGAGCACGCCGACGAGCTGCAGGCGCCCACGGTGGTCGACGAGGCCTGAGGCACGCGGGGGGCGGGTGCCTCAGGGGTGCTCGCCCGGTACCTGAGAGGCGCCCGCCCGGTGCCCTAGCGGCGCTCGCCCGGTGCTCCCCAGGGGCGCTCGCCCGGTGCCCTAGGGGCGCTTGCCCGGTGTTCCCCAGGGGCGCTCGCCCGGTGCCCTAGGGGCGCTTGCCCGGTCCCGGAAGCCCCGTCGAGCGCCGAATGCCGCGGTGCGCCGTTGATGCGCCCGTCGGGGCGGGCATGCAATGGGAAGCGGTACGCCCGTTCGCGGCTCGCCCCTGACGAGGAGGAATCCCCATGGCCGACTCCCCCACTCCCGACGTTTCGGCGGACGTCTCCGTCGAAGTGGTCTTCCTGCCCGTACTCGGCGCCTGCGGCTGCGGCTCGGGCTGCAGCTGCGGCTGCCAGTCCGGTTCGCCCTGCCAGTGCGGAGGCTGCTGCGGCTGACCCCGCTCCGCACGCGGCACCGCGTGCGTGCGCTGCCGAGGTGACGACCGAGCCGACGACGAGGGGCCCGCCCGACCGGACAGCGTCCCGGCCGGGCGGGCCCTTCCGCCTGCTTCACCTACCGCCGCCGCACCACGGGCACCTGACGGTCCGTGGCCGATGCCGGCCCGGCCGTCCCTCCGCCGCCCGTGGCGATGCCGCCGACCGGTTCGGCCGCGGAGAAGGGAGCTCTGTCCTGCCGGCACGTCGTCCCGGCCGACGGGAGGGTGCCGTCGACGAGGTAGCGGCTCTCGTGCTCCCCGATGCAACTGCTGGGGTTGGTGCGACGCACTATGTGTCCGGCTATGGGCACGCCTCGTCCCTTCGCAGTCGACCGCCCCCGCTGCCCTCCGAAGTCCTGGACGTCGGCTGCCCTCCCCGTGGGCATCCGCGTCAACGACACCGCGGTCCGGCCCACCGCGCGAGCCGGCCGCATCCGCATGGCCGACGCCGCGGCCACGGAGCGTTTGTCCACGCTCGACGGCTCTGCCGGCAGACGCGCGTCACATGAGTCCGACCGGGCCGCAGCCCGTGGATGCGCGCGCCGCCGGGCATCGGTCTACGGCGCGGGTTCCCGGCGCTGCTCCAGCCAAGTGCGGCTCAGGTCGTCCCAGATCGTCTGATACCGGCCGAAGATCTCGCCCAGCTGATCGAACGTGAGCTCGTCGGCGGGCGTCGATGCCAAGAGGTACTCGAGGTCATCGGCGAGCCGCTGGAACCGGTACTGCGCTTCCTCCATCAGAACCCATCGGGAGCGCCAGTTGAAGAACGGTTCGACGGCTCCTAGCAACGTCACCAGCGCCACACATGCCAAGGCCAGACCAGCCCACGCGTTGAGATTCTGCAGGCCTAGGATGACGGTGGAGGCAGCGGACAGTACGAGCGTCGCCACCTTGGTGACGGAGGCGCTTCGGCTGAAGCGCAACTTCTTGCCGCGGGCGTAGCCGCTGCCCTGACGAATCTTGCCCAGCAGGAGGGCGGCTGTCTCCCTCGGGCTGAGACCGACACCTGGTCCGCTGTCCGGCTGCACTCCGCCCCCAAAGCTCTGTCGCCACCTTGCAGCTCGCTCCACGGCAGACGCTGCCTGTCATGGCGCGATTCCCTGACACAGCCGCTCGACAGCCCCGACTACGGAAGGTGATGACCGAGCGGTCAAGATTTGTTGGTACACGTGTCAAACACTCCGGCCGCAGGGCTCGGGGCGCTGAGGGCACAACAGCAGGCCCGGACCGCAACCATGCCCCCGATCCGCGCCAAACACGCAGCTCAGGGGCATGATCACACAACCTACTTCTTCTTGCCCTGGTTCTTCACGGCCTCGATGGCCGCGGCCGCCGCTGCGGGGTCGAGGTAGGTGCCGCCGGGGGTGACGGGCCTGAAGTCGGCGTCGAGTTCGTAGACGAGCGGGATGCCGGTGGGGATGTTGAGGCCCGCGATGTCGGCGTCGGAGATGCCGTCGAGGTGCTTGACCAGCGCGCGGAGGCTGTTGCCGTGGGCGGCGATCAGGACCGTGCGGCCGGCCAGCAGGTCGGGGACGACGCCGTCGTACCAGTACGGGAGCATGCGCTCGACGACGTCCTTGAGGCACTCGGTGCGCGGGCGCAGCTCGGTGGGGATCGTCGCGTAGCGCGGGTCGTTCGCCTGGGAGAACTCGCTGTCGTCGGAGAGGGCCGGCGGCGGGGTGTCGTACGAGCGGCGCCAGAGCATGAACTGCTCCTCGCCGAACTCCGCGAGGGTCTGCGCCTTGTCCTTGCCCTGGAGGGCACCGTAGTGGCGCTCGTTCAGGCGCCAGGTGCGGTGGACCGGGATCCAGTGGCGGTCGGCGGCCTCCAGGGCGAGCTGCGCGGTGCGGATGGCGCGCTTCTGGAGGGAGGTGTGCAGCACGTCGGGGAGCAGGCCGGCGTCCTTGAGCAGCTCACCGCCGCGGACCGCCTCCTTCTCGCCCTTCTCGGTGAGGTTGACGTCCACCCAGCCGGTGAACAGGTTCTTCGCGTTCCACTCGCTCTCGCCGTGGCGGAGGAGGATCAGCTTGTACGGTGCGTCGGCCATGCGTACGAGGTTAATGGACGGGCCGGGCGGCCTGCTCGGGGCGCCCGAGGGGCGGACATGCGGGCGGTCCGGGGCGGCGGCCGGTAAATCGTTGGCGCTCTCCCGGACGCCGCTTGTAACGTGCGTTCGGCCATAGTGCCGCTTACAGCGGCTGAACGTCGTGGGGGGAATCCGATGTCCGTCGAGCGCCTGGGACGTGCCGTACGCGAGAGCGTCTCGGGCCTTCCCCGCGAGTTCTGGTGGCTGTGGACCAGCACCCTGGTGAACCGGCTCGGCGCGTTCGTCGCCACGTTCATGGCGCTCTACCTGACCCTCGAACGCGGCTACTCCGCCTCGTACGCGGGACTCGTCGCCGCTCTGCACGGGCTGGGCGGGGTCGTCTCCTCCTTGGGCGCGGGTGTGATGACGGACCGGCTCGGCCGACGGCCCACGATGCTGATCGCGCAGGTCTCGACGGCTCTGAGCGTCGCCGTGCTCGGGCTGGTGCGGGATCCGTCGGCCATCGCCGCCGTCGCCTTCGTCACCGGCATGGCCATGAACGCGTCACGTCCCGCGGTGCAGGCGATGATGGCGGACATCGTCCGCCCCGAGGACCGCGTCCGGGCGTTCTCCCTGAACTACTGGGCCATCAACCTCGGCTTCGCCGTCTCCTCGATGGTCGCCGGATTCGTCGCCGAGTACAGCTACCTCGCCGGTTTCCTCGGGGAGGCCGCGCTCACCCTGGTCTGCGCGCTGCTGGTGTTCCTGAAGCTCCCCGAGTCCCGCCCGGAACGCCCGGACACCGCCGCCGGGGAAGGCAGCGCGGGCATCGGCATGGGCACCGTGCTGCGCGACGGCCGGTTCATGGGCGTGGTCGCGTTGTCCTTCCTGGTCTCCCTGGTCTTCTCCCAGGCGTACACCACGCTGCCCGTCGCCATGGGTGCCGAGGGCTTCTCCAGTGCCGACTTCGGACTCGTCATCGCCGTCAACGGCGTTCTGATCGTCGCCCTGCAGATCCCGGTCACCCGCATGATCGAGCACCGCGATCCGCAGCGGCTCCTGGTGTTCTCCGCGCTGCTCGCGGGCTACGGCTTCGGGCTGACCGCGTTCGCGGGGTCCCTCGGTGTGTACGCGCTGACGGTGTGCGTATGGACGGTGGCCGAGATCATCAACTCGCCGACCCAGACGAGCCTGGTCGTCCGGCTGTCCCCGGTGCACGGCCGCGGCCGGTACCAGGGGATGTACACGATGTCGTGGTCGGTGGCCGCACTGGTCGCACCGCTGATGGGCGGTTTCGTCATCGACGCGTACGGCACGGCCTGGCTGTGGGGGGTCTGCGCGGTGCTCGGCACCCTCGCGGCGGCCGGCTACTGGCTGCTGATGAGCACACTGTCGGCGGAGTCGGCCGTCGTCGAGGCCCCTGCCGGAGGGCCGGCGAAGACCACGGGCGAGGAGTACCCGGCAGGACGGTCCACGTCGTCGGGAGCCACCGAAGCGGTCGCGGCGTCGAACGCGGCCGCGCAGTCCGACGGGGTCGGCTAGGGGAAACGTCCGGCGGTGTTCAGCGATGCATGGGTTCAGCGGTGAATACGTTCAGGGGTACGTACGGCCGCAGCGCCCATGAGCACCTTGCCGACCGCGTTGCGCGAGCCCGCGTGGCGTCGCCCGCGGGTCCACGCCCGTTCCGGGCGTCAGCCGCCGGTACGCCGCCCCGTCACCCGGTGGGCCGCTCGATCAGGTGCTTGAACGCGTCGAGGTTGCGCGTGGGCTCGCCGCGCGACACCCGCCACGCGTACTCCTTGCGGATCGCGCTCGCGAAACCCAGCTCCAGGAGCGTGTTGAAGCTGCCGTCGGCCGCTTCCAGAACCGTGCCGAGCACCCGGTCGAGTTCCTCGGGCGTCACCACCGACAACGGCATCCTGCCCACGAGATAGATGTCGCCGAGCGGGTCGACGGCGTAACCGACGCCGTACAGCTTGAGGTTGCGCTCCAGCAGCCACCGGTGCACGCCCGCCTCGTTCTCGTCGGGGTGCCGGATGACGAAGGCGTTGACCGACAGGGAGTGCTGACCGACGATCAGCGAACACGTCGTGGACAACTTCCGCGTACCGGGCAGCTTCACGACGTACGAACCCGCGCGGGGGCTCTCCCACTCCAGCCCCGCCTCGTCCAGCGTCTGTTCGACGACCTGCTCGACCTGCCCCGCGTCAGCCATGGGCCGAGCGTACGCGACGGCGGTGGTCGTGCATCGCCGCGGTGTACACGTCGGCGGTGGCGGACGCGGCGGTGTCCCAGCCGAACGACTGCGCGTGCGCGGCGGCCGCGGCGCCCATCCGCTCGACCAGCCGCGGATCGTCCAGGAACCGCCGCAGCGCCCGTGCGTAGTCGCGCGGGTCGTGGCCCTCGACGAGGAATCCGGTCCCCCCGTCCCGCACCGCGACCGGCAGCCCGCCGACCGCGGCCGCGACGACCGGTGTGCCGGTGGCCTGGGCCTCGATCGCCACCAGCCCGAAGGACTCGCTGTACGACGGCATGACCAGCACGGACGCGGCGCGGAACCAGTCCGCCAGCCGGTCCTGGCCGACCGGCGGCCGGAACCGCACCACATCGGTGATGCCGAGCCGCGCGGCCAGTTTCTGCAGCCCTTCCGGTTTGGCCAGCCCGCTGCCGCTGGGCCCGCCGACCACCGGCACGATCAGCCGGGAGCGCAGCGAGGGGTCCTCGTCGAGCAGCGCGGCGACCGCGCGGAGCAGCACGTCCGGCGCCTTGAGGGGCTGTATGCGGCCGGCGAAGAGCGGGATCAGGGCGTTCTGCGGCAGCCCGAGCCGGTCGCGCGCCGCGGCGCGGCCGTCGGCGACGCCGAAGCGTTCGAGATTGACGCCGGGGTGGACGACGGCGACCTTGGCGGGGTCCGCTCCGTAGTGCCGCACCAGCTCGTCGGCCTCCTCGGCGGTGTTCGCGATCAGCCGGTCGGCGGCGCGGACGATCTGGGTCTCGCCGATGACCCGGGCGGCCGGCTCGGGGGTGTCGCCCTCGGCCAGTGCGGCGTTCTTGACCTTGGCCATGGTGTGCATGGCGTGCACCAGGGGGACGCCCCAGCGTTCCGCGGCGAGCCAGCCGACCTGGCCGGACAGCCAGTAGTGGGAGTGGACCAGGTCGTAGTGCCCGGGCCGCCTGCTCGCCCAGGCCTGCATCACGCCGTGGGTGAAGGCGCACAGCTGCGCGGGCAGGTCCTCCTTGGCCAAGCCCTCGTACGGGCCGGCGTCGACGTGCCGGACGAGTACGCCGGGTGTGAGTTCGACCACGGGCGGCAGGCCCCCGGTCGTGGCCCGGGTGAAGATCTCCACCTCGATGCCGTGCGCCGCGAGACGCCGGGCCAGCTCGACGATGTACACGTTCATGCCGCCGGCGTCACCGGTGCCCGGCTGGTGCAGCGGAGAGGTGTGCACGCTGAGCATGGCCACCCGGCGTGGCCTGCGGTGATGCGTACCGGGAAACTTCAGCCGTGGCGGCCCGGGGAGCACGGAACGGCGGCCGCCCAGCCGGGACACGTACTGGGTCACGACGACGGTCCTCTCGCGCGGGGCATGACCAGGGCATGCCGGTGAAGGTGCCCTCGGCACCCCTGCAAAGGTGCCAACCCACACGGGGTGCCGCCACATTTCCACTTTGCCAAATCATTACGTCACCGGATCAGGACGTCCGGTGCCGCTTCCGGAGCCGCATAAGCTCGATGCATGGCCGCAGCACCCCCCAGACGCCCGGTGGGCACCGTGACCCGCGGGACCACCAACCCGAACAGGCTGCGCCGTATGGACCGCTGGATCGCCGCCGTCCACGGCGCGGCGCTGCGCCGCAGCGATGATCCGGTCGCGGTCGACCTCGGGTACGGGGCGGCGCCCTGGACGGCGGTCGAGCTGCTCGGACGACTGCGCACGGCGGACCCGCGCGCGGGCGTCGTCGGCATCGAGATCGAGCCGGCGCGGGTCGCGGCGGCCGTCCCGTACGCCCGCGACGGGCTGACGTTCCTGCACGGCGGCTTCGAGATCCCGCTTCCCGGGGGACGCCGTCCGGTGCTGATCCGCGCGGCGAACGTGCTGCGCCAGTACGACGAGGCCCAGGTGGCGGCGGTCTGGGGGCGACTGTGTGCACGGCTCGCGCCCGGCGGGCTGCTGGTCGAGGGGACCTGTGACGAGATCGGCCGCCGGCATGTGTGGGTCACGCTCGGGCCGGAGGGTCCGCGCACGGTGACGTTCGCCGCCCGCCTGGGATCGCTGGAGCGCCCCTCCGATCTGGCGGAGCGGCTGCCGAAGACGCTGATCCACCGCAATGTGCCGGGCGAGCCGGTGCACGCGTTCCTCCGCGACTTCGACCGGGCCTGGGCCGCTGCCGCGCCGTTCGCGTCCCTGGGCGCCCGGCAGCGCTGGATCCGCTCCGTGAAGGACCTGCGGGCGGACTGGCCGGTCGTGGACGGGGTGTCGCGCTGGCGGCAGGGCGAGGTCACGGTGGAGTGGGCGTCACTGGCCCCGGCGAGTTAGCGCTTCTTCGGGGGATATGACCTTTTCATCCGGTGAATGGGCCGGATTCTTCGGCCTATTCGGCCGGAAGCATGGGTTCCGTGGAACGCGATGGGACTGTGGTTCGTCCCAGTGGCGGGTGTGATGCCGTCAGCTCGGCCCGCCCCCTGTCGTTTTGACTCCGGTCATGGCATCATCACCACGTCATCGACAAGTTACTGACGGTAAATCAGATTTCTGAAGGGGGAGCCCGTGAACGGACGCCGCTTGGCCACTGCGATCGGCCTGGTCTGCGCCCTGACGGTAGTTGCGTCACCCATGGCGTATGCGGCACCCGCTCCCCCGGCATCACCGTCGCCGTCCGCGTCCTCCTCGCCCACCGCGGGCAGGAGCCTGGAGGAGGTCCGCAAGGAGATCGAGGGCCTCTACCGCAACGCCGCGGCGGCCACCGACGCGTACAACCTCGCCGAGGAGCAGACGAAGAAGCAGTCGGCGGAGATCGTGCGACTGGCCAAGGAGATCGTCAGGGTCCAGGAGAAGATCAACCGTCTCAAGACCCTGGCCGGCGCCGCGGCGGCCGCGCAGTACCGCACCGGCGGCCTCCCGCCGAGCGCCCACCTCATGCTCAGCGGCGACCCCGACGGATTCCTGGAGGGGGCCGGCCAGTTCCGCCGGGAGCAGCACGCCGCGAAGGGGCTGCTCGGGGAACTCGCCAAGTCCGAACAGGACTTGAAGGTGTACTCGACGGACGCCAGCGCGTACTGGAAGAAGCTCGAAGCGAACCGGGTGGCCAAGGAGAAGGCCAAGAAGGAGATCACCAAGCAGATCGCGGCCGCCGAGAAGCTGGAGAGCCGGCTGGAGGAGAAGGAGCGCGAACGCCTCCTCCAGCTGGAGCGGGAGGCGCAGCACAAGGCGCAGACGGCCTGGCTGAACTCCGGTGCGCTGAAGAACACGGGCAGCGCGGCGACGGGCAGCGCCAAGACGGCCATCGCCTACGCCACGGCCCAGATCGGCAAGCCGTACGTGTGGGGCGCCGAGGGCCCCGACTCCTTCGACTGCTCGGGGCTCACCTCGCAGGCGTGGGCGGCGGCAGGACGCGGCATTCCCCGTACGTCGCAGGAGCAGTGGCGGCTGCTGCCGAAGGTGGATGTCAAGGACATGCGGCCCGGCGACCTCATCGTCTACTTCAAGGACGCCAGCCACATCGGGATGTACATCGGAGACGGCGCGATGGTGCACGCGCCACGGCCGGGCCGCAACGTCACCATCGCGGGCGCCGGTTCGATGCCGATCCTGGGCGTCGTACGGCCCGACGCGGGCTGACACCGGCAGCGGCGAACGGCGCGGGCCGACACGACACGGCACGGGGCGGCGCGGGAGCAACACGGGTCGACGCGACACGACACGGGGCGGCACGAGAGCAACACGGGAGCGCCACGGGAACGGCACCGGGAGGCGCCGGCCATCACACCGGCCGGCACTCGGCCTTCACGGTTCGGCGAAGCCCGCCCCCGTCGACGCCGACTCGCAGCCCCCACACGGAACATATCCACAGAAAACACATCACGGATGCTGTTAGTGATGTCATATGGGGCCCTTCCGCCGGACGACACACGGGGCCATATGAAAGACATAGGAACCATGTGAGGTGCCCCACGAACGTGGCAACGGCCTGCCGTACGGGCCTTGCGCGGCAAGGATCAACCGTCGGGCACTCAGGTGAGGTCGGTCACAACGGGATTGCGGCATATGCCAGCCGAGGTTTGGTGTACGTCATTCCACTCGGGCGCAGGACACCGCTATGGTTCCCACCGCACCCTCGGGGGGAGGGAAGGAAACCGAGAGAGATGTCCGTACCCGTTCCGCGGCCGCGCCCCGTCCCGAGCGCGGAGAACGCCGGTGGCGGCGACCTCACCCTGCTGGTGATCGAGGACGACCCCATGGGCACCTTCACCGTCCCCGAACTTCTGGGGGCGGCGGGTACCAGGGTCCGGATCCGCACCGCCCGGAACGTCACCGAGGCGGAGCGGCTGCTCACCGACGACGTGCACTGCATACTCGTCGACCTCGCACTGCCCGCGCGGACCGCCTCCGACGACGAGCTGGCCGTACTCCGGCACGTCCTCCAGCTCGCGCCGCGGCACGCCGTGCTCGCGCTCACCGCCGAGGCCGACGCAGAACGCGCCGCAGAAGCGGTACGGGTCGGTGCGCAGGACTACCTCTCCCGCGACGAGCTCGACGGCCGCGTCCTCAGCCGCGCCATCCGCTACGCCGTCGAACGCAAACGGGCCGACATCGCCCAGTACAAACTCGCCGAGTCCCGCCTCCGCGCCCAGGAGAACGCCCGCCTCGAACGCGGCCTGCTGCCCACCCCCCTGCTGGAGGGCTCCGACCTGCGGTTCGCCGCGCACTACCGGCCCGGCCGCTCCCGCGCACTGCTCGGCGGGGACTTCTACGACACCGTCCGCACCCCGGACGGCACGGTCCACGCCATGATCGGCGACGTCTGCGGCCACGGCCCCGACGAGGCGGCCCTCGGTGTGGAGCTCCGCATCGCGTGGCGCGCCCTGACCTTCGCCGGCCTGTGCGGGGACGAGCTGCTCTCCACGCTCCAGCGGGTCCTGGAGCACGAGCGGGAGAGCGAGGAGATCTTCGCGACGCTGTGCACGGTCGATATCGCGCCAGACGGCCGCAGGGCCGGGCTGTGCCTGGCGGGTCACCCCTCACCGCTGATCGCCCGCGGCGGGCAGGCCGCCCAGCCGCTGCCGTACGAGAGCGGCGGCCCCGCGCTCGGTCTGATACCGAACGCCCGCTGGCCGCGCCGCCATGTCGAGCTCGGCGGCACCTGGAGCCTGCTGCTGTACACGGACGGTCTGATCGAGGGCCGGGTGGGCCCGGAGAGCGGCCGGCGCCTCGGCCTGGAAGGCATGACCGAGATGATCAACCGCCGTCTGGCCTCCGGCCTGCGCGGCCAGCCGCTGCTGGAGGCCGCGGTCGCCGAGGCCCGCGAACTGAACGGCGGCGACCTCACGGACGACGTGGCTCTGGTGCTGCTGGACCGGGGACGGGCCTGACGGAGCCCCTCCCACAGCGCCGGGCGGCGCGAGTGGGGCGCTGACGGCGGAGGGACCACCCGGGTCCCTCACCGAGACGGGTCCCTCACCGAGCCCGCACCGCTCCCCCGCCCGCCGGTCAGCGCCTGCCGTTGTAGGGCCCGTACGGACCGTCGCTGCTCGAGCCACCGCCTCCCGGACGGCGTCGGCGTGCCTTGCCGAGACCGAGGCCGCCCGACACCCCGAGGATCGCGGGACGCACGTCGACCATGAAGACGATGACCGCCACCAGGCTCGCGAGGATCACCAGCAGGTACGTCGTGATCAGGTTGAGCACGACCGTGACGCCGAGCACCGCCAGCCAGAAAGGCTTGGTCTTCTTGTCGGTGGCCCGGAAGGCGTCCTCACGCACCATCGCGGCGATGAAGAGCGCCACGAGGGCGAACACGATCAGCCCAGCGCTGAGCAGCTTCCAGAGGAGATCGTCCTCGAACAACATGTGAGCACCGCCTCATGAAGGGATGGAGCGCCTCGCGGCCAAGGTACTCCGACAACGTGCCGGGCACCCGTGAAGTGCCCGGCACATGGGCCGGCCCACCGTATGCCGCGCGTTCGTCGCCCGGCGGCTCACTTGGCCGAGGGCGAGGTCTTCTTCGCGGCGGTCTTGCGCGCCGTGGTCTTCTTCGCCGGGGCGGGCTTGGTGCCGGACGACGCGTCGGCCTGAGCGGGAACCTCCGCGGGCGACTGCTTGGTCTCCTCGTCGCCCTCGACGGCCGCGGCGATCTCCACGAGCTCGTCGGCGGCCTCGCCGCGCCAGGTCTTCACGGCCTGCTCGCCGTGCTCGGCGACCCGCTCGTAGGTCTCGCGCGCCTTCACCGCGTACTCCGCGGCCACGCCCACGCCGCGCAGGGCCAGGTCCTGGGCCTGCTCACCGAGCTTCTTCAGGTCGGTGTCCAGCCCGCCCAGCACCTCGGCGACCTTCGCCTGGACGACGGCCTGCGCCTCCTTGGCCTGCGTGGCCACCTTCTCCTGCACGACCTTGGGGTCCGTCCTGCGCACGGCCTCGAAGCGTGCCGGCGCCTCCGCCGCGATCTGCTCGAGCAGCGCGGGCACCTTCTTCGCCTGCTGGTAGGCGAGGTCGGCGGTGCCGGCCGCGAAGTACAGCGGGGTCGGGTCGGTGATGGTCTTCCGCAGGTCTTCGTTGAGCGCCATCGCTGTTGGTCCTCCCGGATCAGTACGGATCGGTGTGAGGTGTTTCAGGCATCACTGCCGCCGGCAGTGCCGGGGCCTTCCCCGGCAGTGTCCTTGTCGAGTCCGTTCTCCTTGCGGAAGGACTCGTAGATCTGGAGCAGCACCTGCTTCTGCCGCTCGTTGATGGAGGGATCGGCGAGGATCGCGCTGCGCGTCTCCACCTCGTCCCGGTCCCGCTCGTCGAGGATCCCGGCCTGCACGTACAGCGTCTCGGCGGAGATCCGCAGCGCCTTCGCGAGCTGCTGGAGGATCTCCGCGCTCGGCTTGCGCAGCCCGCGCTCGATCTGACTGAGGTACGGATTGGACACCCCGGCGGCATCCGCCAACTGCCGCAGCGACAGCTGCGCCGTGCGCCGCTGCTCGCGCAGGTAGTCACCGAGATTGCCGACGTTGAGTGATGCCATGGTCCGATACTGCAACCTCCCGCTAACTATTGCAAGCACATGCTTGCAATAGTGTTGCGCGTCACGGGAGTGCTGTCATGTCCGCCTTCGGCGGGACGGCCCTGTCCCTCCGGACACCGACGAGGTAGCGGTCGACGAGCGGGCCAAGCGCGCCATCCCGCTCTGCGCAAGCCGGTGATTGCCGTACGGGCGACGGGCAGGTCGGGAGAATCACCGCGTAAAGATCGGCCGACCCGTCCGACGGCCCGGCCCGGCGGTGTCAGCGGCGGCCGGGCTTGCCCGCTTCGACGGCGGACCGCGCGGCGGCCTCTCGCGGAGGTGAGCCGGCGTCGTCGCGCCGGCCGGGCAGCCCGGTGGCGAGCAGCACGCCGAGCACGGCGACCGCGGCGAGGACCAGGAGGGTGGGGCCCATCGCCGAGGTGAAGGCCTCCCCCGTCCAGTGCGGCCCGGCACGGCCGTCGGCGACGCGCGGCGCGGTGAACGTGACGAGCGTGGTCGCCGCGGCGACGCCGAGCGCCGGGCCGATGTTGAGCGCGGTCTGCTGGAGCCCGCCGGCCACACCGGCGTGGCCGACGGACGCCCGGCGCACGATGACGGCCGTGGCGGTGACCATCACCGTGCCGAAGCCCGCGCCCAGGAGGAGGAAACCGCTGCCGATCGCGGTCACCGTCGCCGCCTCGTCGAGACGGGACAGCAGGAACACCCCGAGGGCGAGCAGCGCCATCGCCGCGGTGGCCGTGCGACGCGGGCCGTGACGGCGCATCACGACGGCCGTGGCGGGGGCGCTCAGGACCATCGCCACCGGGAGGGGCAGTGCCCACAGCGCGCTCTGGAGCGGATCCATGACGAGTACGTCCTGCAGGAAGTACGTGACGACGAACAGCGCGCCGAACAGGGAGGCCGAAGCGCACACCAGGGTGCCGAGCGCGGAGGCGACGGCGGGCGACCCGAGCAGCGCCGGGGGCACCAGGGGGCCCGCAGTGCGTCGCTCGTGCAGGACGAACAGCGAGCCGGCGACGGCCACGGCGAGGAGTCCCCATACGGTCGCCGGAGTCCAGCCGGTCCCCGGTACGGCGACGAGCGTGTGCACCAGGGACACCAGGGACACCGCGAGCAGGAAGGCGCCGGGCAGGTCGAGCCGGGCGGCGGGCCCCTGGAGGGAGGCGTCCCGGGACTCCGGCGTCCCCGGAGACGAGTCGGCCGGGACTCCGGAACCGTGGGCGTGCGAGGCCCGGGACCACGCCCGGTCGGCGAGCGCCGACATGCCCACCAGGAGCGCGGGCGCCACATTGAGGAGGAAGACGGCCCGCCAGCCGAGGTGGTGGACCAGCGTGCCGCCGATGACCGGCCCGGCCGCGGCGGCGACCCCGATGGCACTGGTGCGCACCGCGATGGGCGTACCGAGCCGGTCGGGCGGATAGGCGGCACGCAGCATCCCGAGGGTGGCCGGTTGCAGGAGCGCCCCGAAGATCCCCTGGGCGACGCGCAGGCCGATCACCCAGCCGACCGTGGGGGCGAGTCCGATCGCGGCCGACACGGCGCCGAATCCGAGAATGCCGACGGCGAAGAGCCGCCGGTGCCCGTACCGGTCGCCGAGCCTGCCCGCGAGGACGAGCAGGCTCGCCACGGCGATGAGGTATCCGGTGCTGGTCCACTGGACCTCCGCGAACGACGCCTGGAGGTCCCGCTGCAGGGCGGGCTGTGCGACGGTCAGTACGGTCCCGTCGAGCGCGACGATCACCGCACCCGTGACGCTGCACGCGAGCGTGAGTCGCTGCCGTCGTCCCCGGCTCACCGGTCCGGTCCGAGGTGCGCGTCCAACACGGCCCGCAGCAGCGGTTCGACGTCGTCGCTTCCCGTCGCCAGCTGGAGGCTGCCCCATCCCCACAGCTGGGCGAGGCCGTGGAGGTTCGCCCACAGCGCGCCCGCCACGACGGCCGGCGCCGGGTCGCGCACCGGCCGCGCCCGGTCGACCAGGTCCACGAACAGGCCGAAGAGCGGCAGGCTGGTGTCGCGCAGTCCGAGATGACCGCTCTCCAGCAAGTCATGACGGAACATCAGTTCGTACATGCCGCGGTTGGAGGACGCGAAGTCGAGGTAGACCCGCCCGAGCACCGTGAGCCGGTCGCGGGGCGAGACCTCATCACCACCGTCGCTCTCGGCGGCGGACCGTCCGGCCGTCCCGCCGAGGGCCTCACCCGCCTTCGCCGCCAGGTCGGTGAAACCCCGGCGGGCGATGGCCGACAGCAAGGAGAGATGTGTGGGGAAGTAGCGGCGCGGCGCCCCGTGCGAGACCCCCGCCCGGCGGGCGATCTCGCGCAGGGTCAGCGCCTGCATCCCTTCCCTGGTCACCAGGTCGACACCGGCATCGACCAGCCGGTCGCACAACCCGGCGTCGTGTTCGCTTCGTTGAGCCATAGACACTGTCTACCAGGACGAGTAGACAATGTCTACGCAGGTTCATGAGGCCGTGCCGGCGACCATCCCGCCTGTCGCGCAAAGGAGTTGATCCCGCCCGGGGAACCGCGGGCAGGTGTCCGCCCGTCTCCCCCACCGTTCGTGATCATCTGCCCGGGACGACGCACAGGAGCCCACCGGTATGTCCTCAGCAGCCACTCGGTACCTCTACATCGCGCGCCACGCCGAGGCGACGCCCGACGAGAGCGGGCTGACCGAACGCGGGCGCCGACAGGCCGCGTTGCTGGGTGAGCGGCTGAAGGGCGTGCCGCTGGCCTCGGTGCACCACGGACCGCTGGCGCGCGCCGAGGAGACGGCACGGCTCGCCGTGGAGCAGATCGGGGACGTGCCACTCGTGGCCTCGGAGGCCGCCGGGGACTACGTGCCCTACGTCCCGCAGCGTGCGGAGCTCCCGCCGGACGCCGCGGACGGCATGCTGCAGCGGCTCGCGCAGTTCCCGGACGAGGACAAGGAACGCGGGCCCGCACTGGCCGCGGAGGCGGTCGCGCGGTTCACCGGACCGGTTGCCGGTGACGCACCCCGGCACGAGCTGGTCGTCACCCACAACTTCCTCGCCACCTGGCTGGTGCGGGAGGCCATGCAGGCGCCCGCCTGGCGCTGGATGGGCCTCGTCCACGGCAACGCAGCGCTGACGGTGATCCGTTACGAGCCGCGACGGCCGCCGGGCCTGCTGGTCTTCAACGACACACGGCATCTGACGGAGGACCTGCGCTGGACGGGACTGCCGCCGGAGTTCCACGTCTGACGACGGCACGTCCGCCGGCGGCACATGCGCTCGCAGCACATCCGCCGACGGCACCCCGCCAGCAGCGTCCCCGCGGGGCGACCGCCCCACGCCCCCGCCCTCAGAACCAGTCGGGGCACCAAGGCCGCCGCGGCGTGCGGAACAGCCCCTCCGCC
This sequence comes from Streptomyces sp. NPDC030222, assembly GCF_055573115.1. Classification (NCBI taxonomy): domain Bacteria; kingdom Bacillati; phylum Actinomycetota; class Actinomycetes; order Kitasatosporales; family Streptomycetaceae; genus Streptomyces; species Streptomyces sp. NPDC030222. The sequence continues at coordinate 55,706 of NZ_JBVICA010000018.1, read as the reverse complement.
ACGTCCGCCGCGCCCGGCCTCTCCTCGTCGAGCCTACCCAGCGCACGCAGCCGCACCGCCGACTCGTCACCGAGGTACAGCGCGCCCAGCTCGGAGACGCCGAGCGTGAGGTCGGCCGGGCGGGACGTCGGGGTGCACGAGACCCCGGCAGGCGAGGCGTCCAGCAGGAAACGGCCGCCGGACAGCCCGGCTTCGTCGTGCACGTCCAGTACGAGCGAGCCGGCCACCGGGTACGTACGGGCTTCCAGGGCCCGGACGACGTCCAGGACACGCAGCCACATGAAGTCGGCGTGCGTGACGATCCGTGCGGCACGCGGGTCGGGGAGCAGCAGCGGCAGCAGGTCGTCGGGAGCGCGGACGCCGGTACGGACCGTGGCGATCCAGTCGATGGCGCACACGTAGTGCCACAGAGCGCGTTGCGCGGCAGGGGTCACCGCGATCGACTCGCTCACCGTCGCCGTGTTGAGGGGCTGCTTGGCGTCGCCCCACTTCTCGTCCGCTCGGTAGCGAAGCATGCCCTCGACCTGGCCGGCCGCCGACCGGTACACCGCGCAGTACGGCTCGGTCCACGGCATGCTCGGCACCTGGATCTCCCCGGTGGTCCGCTCCCACCAGCGCTCCTCGCGGCTGATCGCGCCGGGCTGGGCCGCCCGGAAGCGGTCGTGCAGCTCGGGCCCGGTCTTGCGGATCTCGGCCTGGTCGACGAGGTCGATCCGTCCGCCGTCGTCCGGTCCGGCCCAGCGCGGGTCGAGGGCGGACCGCGTGACGTCGACTTCCCATTCGGTTGTCCAGGTGGCGGGCCCGAAGCCGTACCGCCCGTAGATCGGGTACTCGGCGGCGATCAGGGTGGACACCACGTCGCCCCGGTCCCGCGCGGCCTCCAGGTCGGTGCGCATCATCCGGCTCAGCAGTCCGCGGCGGCGGTGGGTGGGCGAGACGGTGACGTTGGTGACGGCGTTCGCCGGCACCTCCGCGCCGCCGACGACGGTGAGCCGCTGGTCGAAGGAACGGAACGTGGCGACGATCCGGCCGGCGTCGAAGGCCCCCTGGGCCCGGGACAGTCCGGTGTACGCGGCTCGGGACTCGGTCTCCTCGTCCGTGATGGTGGGTGGCCGCAGGAATCCGACCGACAGGGCGCGCAGCCAGTCACCGAGTTCAGGACGGGAGATGTTCCGGACCGCAAGGCTCATGCGTCCACGCTAGACACACCCGATCGGCCGACGCATCCGGTTTTCCCGGCAGCCGCGGAGGGCCGTGCACCACGGCCGAACAGCGCAATCGTTCCCGTCGGCGTCCTGCCGCCGGACACCCGCACGGGCCCCGCGCTCGCACCGGATGTCCGCGGCGCGCTCACCCCGGCACGGCATCCGCCCGGCAGGGCGTCCGCCCGGCAGGGCGTCCACCGCAGCACGACGTCCATCCCGGTACCGCTCCCGCCCCGCCTCCGCGTTCACGCCAGCAGGTCGTCGACCTGCGCCTCGCCTTCCCGGTAGCGGCGGGCGATCTCCGCGCTGCAGTCGTCGGCCGTCCGCTGAAGCTGCTGCCGACGCCGCGAGACCTCCTGCTCGTACCGCACGAGCCGGCCCATCGCGGCGTGCAGTTCCTCGTCGGTGCGCGCGTCGAGGTCGGACAGTTCGACCTCGGCGAGCATCTCCGCCGCCAGCGTGCGGGATTCCTCGCTGCGCGGGGTGGACACGGTCACATGGCGGGCCGAGGAGAACCTCCGCGAGGGCGGGTCCGCGAGGATCTCCGACAGCCCGTCCACCCGGTCCACCCGGTCCACCTCCGGCGTCTGCGGCCCACTGCGGCGGGCGAGTTCGGCACGCAGGATGTCGATCCGGCCGTGCAGCAGCCGGCGTACATAGCTCAGGTCGGCCTCGTCGCGCTGCGCGTCGCGGCGCAGCGCGCGCAGCTCCGGCAGCCCCAGCGCGCCCAGTTCGGGGTCCTGTGGTGAGCGTTGCGCGGGCGGGCGCACGACGGCCGTGGCGGTCGTACGTCCCGCGGATACGGGCGTTGACGTCGAAACGGGACCGGACGACTGCCCGGCGCCAGATGTGGTCATGCGTGAAACCGTCCCCTCGACCGGTGCATGGGCCTCCCCGGGCCCGGAGGGCCGGGGCGATGCACCGCCTCCGTGCATCGTGCCACTCCGCCGGAGCCCGTGCAGGCCCACAGCACCCGTTCAGCCGCAGCTTCTCCGTCCCGGGCATCATGGTGCGTATGCGTGCAGTAGTGCAGAGGGTCGACGGTGCGAGCGTGACCGTGGCGGGCGAGGCGGTCGGGGAGATCGTCGGCGAGGGCCTGTGCGTCCTGGTGGGGGTGACCCACACGGACACCGCGGAGAAGGCCGCCCAGCTGGCCCGGAAACTGTGGTCCCTGCGGATCCTGGACGGCGAGAAGTCCTGCTCGGACGTGAACGCGCCGCTCCTGGTGATCTCCCAGTTCACCCTCTACGGGGACGCCAGGAAGGGCCGCCGGCCCACGTGGAACGCGGCGGCCCCCGGCGGTGTCGCCGAGCCCTTGGTCGACGAGGTGGTCGCACGTCTGCGGGAGCTGGGCGCGCGCGTGGAGACGGGCCGGTTCGGGGCGGACATGCGGGTCTCGCTGACCAACCACGGCCCGTTCACGGTCCTGGTCGAGGTGTAGACGCCCGGGTCGTGCCCCTCCCGGGGTGCCCTACGCCGAAGGCACGACGGCGGTGGCCGCCGGGGCACCGCGCCTCTACGGTCCCCGCCGGGGCACCACGGCTCTACGGTCCCCGCCGGGGCACCGCGGTTCTACGGTTCGACGACGACTTCCTGCGCGGCGGCCGTCGATCCGGCGAGGAGCCGCGCGTCCACCGGCACGTTGCGCTTCACCAGCGCGAGGGCGATCGGGCCGAGTTCGTGGTGCCGGGCCGACGTCGTGACGAAGCCCAGCTGGCGGCCGTCGGGCCCGTCCTCGGCGAGCCGTACCGGCGTGCCGTGGCCGGGCAGGTGCACATCGCTCCCGTCGAGGTGCAGGAAGACCAGACGACGCGGCGGCTTCCCCAGGTTGTGGACGCGCGCCACGGTCTCCTGGCCGCGGTAGCAGCCCTTCTGGAGGTGCACGGCGGTGCCGATCAGGCCGATCTCGTGCGGGATCGTCCGGTGGTCGGTCTCGAAACCGAGACGGGGCCGGTGCTGTTCGACGCGCAGCGCCTCGTAGGCGAGCACGCCGATCGCCGGGCCGTTCTCGGCGGCGTACGCCGCGAGGTCCTCCCGCGGCAGGAAGAGGTCGCGGCCGTACGGCACCTCCCGGACGACGACGCCCTCGGGCGCGGGGACGATCGAGCCGGCCGGCAGATGGACGACGGCGAAGTCGGCCGTGCGGTCGGCCACGTCCACCTTGTAGAAGAACTTCATCGACTCCAGGTACGCGATCAGCTCGTCCTGGGTGCCCGGCTCGACGTGCGCCCACACCGTCTCACCGTCGTCGACGAGCGACAGGGCGTGCTCGATGTGCCCGTGCGCGGAGAGGATCAGCGCCTCGGTGGCCCGGCCGGGCGGCAACTCGCTGACGTGCTGGGTGAGCAGCAGATGCAGCCAGCTCAGCCGGTCCTCGCCGCTGACGGTGACGACTCCGCGGTGCGAGAGGTCCACCAGCCCGGTGCCGTCGGCGAGCGCACGCTGCTCGCGGAACAGATCGCCGTAGTGCGCGGCGACGCCTTCGTCGCGCCCCTCGGCGGGAACGGCGCCGGGCAGGGACAGCAGGGGACTGGTCGTTGAATGTCGCTGCATGACGAAAAGCCTACGACTCGTCGGCCGTGGCCTTCACGGTGCAGTCGCTGCAGCGCCCGAAGATCGCGAAGTGCTTCATGTCGGTCTCGAAACCGAACGTGGCACGCAGCTTCTCGGTGAATCCCGCGGCCACCTCGACGTCCGCCTCGATGATGTCCCCGCAGTCCCGGCACACCAGGTGCAGATGGTGGTGCCGGTCCGCCAGGTGGTACGTGGGGGCGCCGTGACCGAGGTGGGCGTGGGAGACCAGGCCGAGCTCCTCCAGCAGCTCCAGGGTGCGGTAGACCGTGGAGATGTTCACGCCGCCCGCCGTCTTCCGCACCTCGGTGAGGATGTCGTCGGGCGTGGCGTGTTCCAGCGTGTCCACGGCCTCCAGCACCAGCTGCCGCTGGGGGGTCAGCCGATAGCCGCGCCTGCGGAGGTCACTCTGCCAGTCGGTGGTCACCACGCCACCAGTGTAGGAAGGCGACGGCCTACTTGAAGAAGGCGATTCCGTCGTCCGGCAGGTCCCCGAGGTCCTTCGCCCAGGAGGCGACCTCCTCCGGGGTGACGACCTTCTTCAGGTGCGCCGACATGTACGGGCGCAGCGGCACCTCGGGCGTGGCCTTCTCGCCGACCCACATCAGGTCGCCCTTGACGTAGCCGTACAGCCGCTTGCCGCCGCTGTACGGGCCGGAGGCCGCGGTGCGGGCCACGGCGTCCGTCACCAGGTCGATCTGCGGCTTCTGGTCGGCGATCTCGCCGTACCAGATCTCCACGACGCCCTGGTCGCGGATCATCACGACCTCGACCTTGCGGTCCTTGTCGACACGCCAGTAGCCGCTCTCGCTCTCCAGCGGGCGGACCTTCTTGCCCTCGTCGTCGAGCACCCAGCTGTGCGAGACGTACTCGAGGAAGTCCCGGCCGTCATGGCGGAAGGTGACTTCCTGGCCGAAGTTGCACTTCTCCGCGCCGGGGAAGTCGGAGACGCCCGCTCCCTCCCAGGTGCCGAGGAGGAAGGCGAAGGGCACGAGGGCCGGATTGAGGTCGGACGGAATCTCGATCATGAGCTGCTCTGGCGATCTGTGTCTCGGAGGATGATCAGCGCTGACCCTGGTACAGCTTCTTCACGGTCAGGCCGGCGAAGGCAACGACACCGACGCAGACCAGGACCAGCAGGGCGGAGAAGAAAGCCTCAAGCACGGGGTGCTCCTCGATGGCGTATGGGCATTACAGGGCCGGGCCCCAGCCTAATGGGTGCGGACCGGCGGCTCTCGGCGAGGTCCGCGAGGTTCGGCCGAGCGGCTGGTCCCGGGCTCGGACGGCAGGCGGCACCCGGGCGGCCCTCCGCGCACCCGGCGACGGCCGGGAGCCGGACCGTGGAGCAGGGGGAGCCGGCCCGCAGCGGGGGCAAGGGGTGCGTGCCGCCGCGGATTACAGTTCCGCATATGGCGAAGAAGCTCGTGATCAAGGTGACCGCAGGGGCCGACGCACCCGAACGCTGCTCCCAGGCCTTCACGGTGGCGGCGGTTGCCGTGGCCAGCGGGGTGGAGGTGTCGCTCTGGCTGACCGGTGAGTCGTCGTGGTTCTCGCTGCCGGGTCGGGCGGCCGCGTTCGAACTGCCGCATGCCGCTCCGCTGCCGGATCTGGTCGACGCGATCCTGGCGGGCGGGACCATCACGCTGTGCACGCAGTGCGCGGCGCGTCGGGGGATCACCGAGAAGGATGTGCTCGAGGGCGTGCGGATCGCCGGCGCGCAGGTGTTCGTCAGCGAGATCATGGCGGACGGCGTCCAGGCACTAGTGTACTGAGGCGTTCCGTCACCCGTGCACCGATGGGTCCGGGCACCCGGGCATTGACGCGTCCAGGCACCCGGGCGTTGACGCGTCCGGGCACCATCCACTCGGACGTCGATGTCGCGGGTGGCCGCCCTGCCCGCGGCTCCCGCAGCGTCCGCGGCGCTACTTGTAGCGCTTCTTGCCGTCGAGTTCGTCCCACCACTCGTCGGACTGCGGGTCGCCCGAGGGGTCGTCCCACCACCGGTCGTCGGGTCCCCTGCGGTTCGCGATCATTGCCGCGATCGGGGGGATGGCCATGGCGACGAAGCACATGGCGACGGCCGCCTGGACGGAGAAGAGGCGCACGAAGGACCAGGCGGACACGAAGAGGACGAGGCATCCGCCCATCATCCAGAAGTAGGTCCTGCGCCTCCGGGCGAGCACCCTTCCAGGGTAGTTCCGGACGCACCGGAGGGCCGCATCCCGTGCAGTGAGCGTCCAACCCCCTGGGATGCGACCCTCCGGCCGATCAGTGGTGCCGTGCGGGAGACGGCGAGTGCCGTATGCCGGACGGCGGTGCCGTTTGTCAGACGGCGATGGCCACCTCGGAAAGGCCACCGGTCTGCGCGACGACGGTACGGTCGGCGGTGCCGCCCGGAACCAGCGCACGCACGGTCCACGTGCCCTCGGCCGCGTAGAAGCGGAACTGGCCGGTCGCCGAGGTCGGGACCTCGGCCGTGAACTCTCCGGTCGAGTCCAGCAGCCGGACGTATCCGACCACGGGCTCGCCGTTGCGGGTCACCTGACCCTGGATGGTGGTCTCACCGGGCTTGATCGTCGAGGCGTCGGGGCCGCCGACCTGCGCTCCACACATGTCTCTTCTGTCCTTACGGTCGGGGGTTGCCGGGGCTTACTTGTTGGCGCCGAGCTCGATCGGCACGCCGACGAGGGAGCCGTACTCGGTCCAGGAACCGTCGTAGTTCTTGACGTTCTCGACGCCGAGCAGCTCGTGCAGCACGAACCAGGTCAGCGCGGAACGCTCACCGATGCGGCAGTACGCGATGGTGTCCGTCGAGAGGTCGACCTGCTCGTCGGCGTAGAGGGCCTTGAGCTCCTCGTCCGACTTGAACGTGCCGTCGTCGTTGGCGTTCTTCGACCACGGGATGTTGCGGGCGGTCGGCACGTGGCCGGGGCGCTGCGACTGCTCCTGCGGCAGGTGGGCCGGGGCGAGCAGCTTGCCGGAGAACTCGTCGGGGGAACGCACGTCGACGAGGTTCTGGTTGCCGATCGCGGCCACCACGTCGTCGCGGAAGGCACGGATCGAGGTGTTCTGGGGCTGGGCCTTGTAGTCGGTGGCCGCGCGGGACGGGACCTCGGCGACCAGGTCGCGGGAGTCCAGCTCCCACTTCTTGCGGCCGCCGTCGAGGAGACGGACGTCCTCGTGGCCGTAGAGCTTGAAGTACCAGAACGCGTAGGAGGCGAACCAGTTGTTGTTGCCGCCGTAGAGGACGACGGTGCTGTCGTTCGCGATGCCCTTCGCCGAGAGGAGCTTCTCGAAGCCCTCCTGGTCGATGAAGTCGCGGCGCACCGGGTCCTGGAGGTCCTTCGTCCAGTCGATCCGGATCGCGTTCTTGATGTGGTTCTTGTCGTAGGCCGAGGTGTCCTCGTCGACCTCGACGATGACGACCTTCGGGTCGTCGATGCGGGCCTCGACCCAGTCGGCGTCTACCAGGACGTCGCTGCGGCTCATGATTCTTCTCCTCCGGGGCAGTGTGCGGCGAGATGGTGCGTGGTGCGTGCGGCGGCACCCGGGCGTACGGGAATGCGGCCGGTCCGGCACGGGGTGACGACTGGCCCTGCGCCCGACGGTGGCGTCGGCAGGGCCCGGGGAACGCGGACCGAGAAGAGTCCGCTCAGGCGGTGCGACAGAGCATGGCGGCGACGCGGCACAGGTCTACTGCCCGCCGCTTCGTGAGATCCGCCTGTCGCTTCATGGGTCAGATCGTAGGGACGTACCGGCGGCCATGTCATCGGCGTGTCGCATTCTGAGACGCGATCGTCCGCATAGCGGGATACAGGAAAGGCCCGGAGCACCGCTCCGGGCCTTTCGCACGTACCGCGTCCCGCACCATGTCCGTCCCATCTACCCACCGGACACGACCGTCTCACCATATGATCAGCGGCCATCGCCGCCCGGGCTCAGAGGCCCTCGCCACGACCAGAGGTCCGCGCCACGAGGACCGGACATCCGCGCCCGGGGAACCGGAGTCCCGCTCCCGGGACTCCCGGGAACAGAGGCCCAGGGGCCCTCGGGGGACGGCGCCGGCTCTACCCGGCCAACGAGACCTTCGTACCCGTTCCGGAGAACCGCACACCGGAGTCCGTCGCCTCGGCCTTGTCCAGCTTGATGCTGCCCGGCAGTCCGTCGATCTTCATCTGGTAGTCCACGGTCTCGCGCAGCTTGTCCTGCAGACCCGGCACCGGCAGCCCCGGAAGCGTGTCGGCCTTCAGGACCACCGTGTCGCCCTTCACGATCGACACCGTGCTGTACGTGGTCAGGGTGCGGCCCTCGACCAGGGCGTTCAGAAGCGGCGGCACCTGGATTCCGGCGCCCTTCAGCAGGTCACCGAGCGGGCCGCTGACCTTCACCTGGCCCTTCGCAGCGCGCTCGGCCCCGGCGTAGCCGACCGTCGCGCCCTTGGGGGCGGCCTTCGTCAGGTCCGCGTACGAGATCCTGGCCGAGCCGGTGGCCCGGTCCGCCGTCACGTCGGAGAAGCTGCTGTCGAAGGAGACGTCCCGCAGCTCGGCCTGCACCTCGGTGACGTCGACCTGGTGGCCCTCGGCGCTGGCCCGCACCCCGCCGAGCCGGACGTCGACCTGGTCGAGGTTCTTCCCGGCGACCTGGGTGAGGAACGGGAATCCGGCGATGGACACCACCGGGTCCTGGGCCAGCCCCTGGCTCGCCTTGATCTTCGCGGCGGCCTCGCTCTCCGCGAAGGAGACCGCGAGACGGTCCGCGGCCACGAACAGGCCGCCCAGGACCACCGCGATGATCAACAGTATTCGCATGGCGCGCATTGCCGGATGTCCCCCACTGATAGACGGTCAGCCCCTGACCCCTGCGAGCCTAGCTCGCGCGCCAGGGGTCTCCCCGGATGCGCCCCGGTGAGGTGTGCCGCAACCGCTCCCGGCGGGTCCGTCAGGCGACGACCCTGCCGAGCAGGTAGACCGCGGGCACCGCGACCGTCAGCGGCAGCGCCACACCCGCGGTGAAGTGGACGAAACGCGACGGGTAGTCGTAGCTCGCGACCCGCAGTCCGATCAGCGCACCCACCCCGGCCCCGAGGCCGAGCAGGGCGCCGCCGCCGGCGCCGATGTCCGTCAGTCCGGCCGCCGCCAGACCGCCGCCCACCGCGGCCAGCAGAGCCACCACGACCGACGCCGGACCCGGCATGGGCAGGGCCCGCGCCACCACGGCCGCCGCGACCGCGACCGCGCCGACGGTCACGGTGTCCGCGTCGGCGGCCAGATATCCGGCCGCCAGTACGGCCAGCGCCGCGGAGACGACCGTGGCCATCAGTCCGTACATCCGCTCGTCCGGGCTCGCGTGGCTGCGCAGCTGGAGGACGAGACAGAGCAGCACCCAGACGCCGAGCGTGCCGAGGATCGCGGCGGCCGAGTGCTCCCGGCCCGCGACGAACAGGGCGACGTCGGCGGTGAACCCGCCCGCGAACGCGAGCGCGATGCCCTGCCGGGCGGGCCACATGCCGTTGAGCCGGAACCATCCGGCGGCGGTCACCGCCTGGAGCAGCACCACGGGCACGGCCAGCGCGTACGAGCCGATGGCGGCGGCCACCGCGAGCAGCAGTCCCAGCAGCGCCGTCAGCCCTGCGGGCTGGATCCCGGGCGGGATGATCGGCGACCGTCCCTCGGCGCGGGCGCGCTGCGCGTCGGTCATCCGCATGCTCCCGCTCGTCGTGGGCGCGCTGTAGGCGGGACCTTCGTCCGGCGTGAGCGCCGCCGCGCCGGCGCCGCCCCGCGCCGCGCCGTCTTCGGGAGGCAGCGGTACCGCACCGGTGTGCGCCGCTTGCGGCGCACTGCTCACGCCGTCCCGCGCCACGGCACCGGAGGACACCGGTCCGCCCTGCACCGGCGGCAGGTACGCGGTGTCGGCCGCGGAGGCGTCCACGGACTGCGGGGCGAGCGGACCCGTCGGGTGCTGTCCGTTCCGCACCGGCGGCAGGTACGCGGTCTCGGCGGCCGCGGCGGACGGCCGGCCGTGACCGGAGGGCCGGGCCTGGCCCCACGACTGGTCGTGACCGGACGGCTGGTGGTGGCCCGAAGGCTGGTCGTAAGCCCGCTGGTCGTAAGACGGCTGGTCGTAAGTGGAGCCGCTGCCCGGGACGGCCGGGTACCCACCGGAGGACGGCGAGCCTGCCCCGTGCGAACCGGCGCCGTTCGAGCCCGCCCCCTGAGAACCGGCCCCCTGCGGGTACGACGTCTGCGGGTACCCCGTGTGCGGGGACGCGGCGTCCGCCGGGAGCGCGGGCTGGTACTGGGTGTCCCAGGTCTCCGTCTGCCACGTCTGGGTGGCGTCGGCGTCCTGTTCCGGGCCGCGGCCGTACGGGTCGTACGGATACTGCTGGTCGTGCTGGCTCATGTTGGGGGGTCACCCTCCTGCGAACGGCGGGAGCACCTCGACCGTGCCGCCCTCGGCCAGCCGTACGGTCTCATGACTGCGGGTTCCGACGGGATCACCGTCGACGAGGAAGGAGCAGCGCATCAGGACGCGCACCAGCTCCCCGGGGTGCCGTTCGCGGGCCGCGTCCAGCGCCTCCGCGAGGGTGTCGGCCGCATAGGGCTCCTCCGCGGTGCCTGCCGCGGCCTTGGCCGCGGCCCAGTAGCGGATGGTTCCCGCTGCCATAGCGGCGCTCCTTTTTCCTCGGTCTCTCGGTGGATCGTCGACTCCATGATGGGCTACGGCCGGAGCAGCCAGTCCGCGAGGCGGCCCAGCAGCGCGTCGTCCGCCGCGTTCTCGGCGTGGCCCATGCCGGGCTCCAGCCACAGTTCGGCCGGTCCGGCGGCCGCCAGCATCCGTGGGTGGTCCAGCGGGAAGTACGGGTCGCTGTCGCCGTGGACGATCAGCAGCGGGGTCGGCGCGATCAGCGGGACCGACTCCACCGGGGAGAGCGGGACCGGGTCCCACGCCCGGTGGTCGATCCGCGTACCGAGGCCGTAGCGGCTGACGAGCCGCCCGGCGGGGCGGGTGACCAGCCAGTGCAGCCGCCACATCGGCGCAGTCCCCCGGTAGTACCAGCGTGCGGGGGCGCTCACGGCCGCCACGGCGTCGGTGTGCGCCCCCGTGTGCCTCGTGTGCATCGCCGCGTGACGCAGCACCACCGAGCCGCCCATGGAGAAACCGACCGTCACAACGCGTGCAGGGCCGTACGAGCGGGCCCAGCGCACCGCGGCGGCCAGATCGAGCACCTCGCGGTCGCCGACCGTGGACCGCCCGCCGGATCCGCCGTGCCCGCGGAAGGAGAACGTGACCACGGCCGCGTACCGGGCGAACGTCCACGCCGTACGGCGTACCGCAGGCCGGTCGAGGGAACCCGTGAAGCCGTGCGCGACCACGATCACGGTGTCCGCCGCGCCGCCCCGGCACGGCTCGTAACGCGCCTCGATCGGCACCCCGTCCTCCGTGCGGAGGACGGTCCGGCGACCACGCGGCGTGAGCAAGGAAACAGCGGAGCTGTGCGCTCGGCCCTCGGACGCGGAACTCATGTGGGCTATTCTGCTGGGCAGAGGATCCGGGCGACGCAGCCCCCGGGTCCTTTTGTGCTTTTTCCGCGTTACACAGGAAGTGGCACAGGATGCGGCCCCCGGGGCGTGGAACAGCGGCCTGGAGGCACGGAAGACGGACGGTACGCACCTGACGGTGCGGCGGTACGGATGAACGAACGCAGCGCAGTACGGCAGGAAGCAGTACAGCAGGAAGCAGTACGGCAGAACCCGGCAGGCAGAGTGCAGTAGCGGTAGGCAGTTCCAGGAGCAGTGCCACTACGTCCTCGCAGGGACCGAGGAGGAACCGACGCAATGGGCGAGCGATACGTGCAGGTGAGTCCGACGAAACCGACGAATCCGACGGCACCGGCCGGGACGGGCGGTGGGCTGCGATGAGTTCTCTGCTCCTTCTGACCAATGCCCTCCAGCCGTCCACGGAGGTGCTGCCGGCCCTGGGCCTGCTGCTGCACAGCGTCCGGGTGGCCCCCGCCGAGGGACCGGCGCTGGTCGACACCCCCGGGGCCGACGTCATCCTGGTCGACGGCCGCCGTGATCTGCCGCAGGTGCGCAGCCTCTGCCAGCTGCTGCGTTCCACCGGCCCCGGCTGTCCGCTGCTGCTGGTGGTCACTGAGGGCGGCCTGGCCGCCGTCACCGCCGACTGGGGCGTCGACGACGTGCTGCTGGACACCGCCGGGCCGGCCGAGGTCGAGGCACGGCTGCGGCTGGCCATGGGCCGGCAGCAGATCGGCGTGGACGACTCCCCCATGGAGATCCGCAACGGCGATCTGTCCGTGGACGAGGCGACCTACAGCGCCAAGCTGAAGGGTCGTGTGCTGGACCTCACGTTCAAGGAGTTCGAGCTGCTGAAGTACCTGGCGCAGCACCCGGGCCGGGTGTTCACGCGGGCGCAGCTGCTCCAGGAGGTGTGGGGCTACGACTACTTCGGCGGCACCCGTACGGTCGATGTGCACGTGCGGCGGCTGCGCGCGAAGCTCGGGCCCGAGCACGAGTCGCTGATCGGCACCGTCCGTAACGTGGGCTACCGCTTCGTGACCCCCGAGAAGACGGACCGGACGGCGGAGGAGGCCAACACGAAGTCCGCTTCGCCGGTCACCCGCTCGGAGGAGACCGACGAGGTCGAGGAAGCGGCCGTCCGCCCTGCCCGGACGTAGGTCACCCCGCGTAGACTTCGCGCGTGGCCAAGGTGACGCGTGACGATGTGGCGAGACTGGCGGGGACTTCCACCGCGGTGGTCAGCTATGTCATCAACAACGGACCGAGGCCGGTCGCCCCGGCCACGCGCGAGCGGGTACTCGCCGCGATCAAGGAGCTGGGCTACCGGCCGGACCGCGTCGCCCAGGCGATGGCGTCCCGGCGTACGGACCTCATAGGCATGATCGTGCCGGACGCCCGGCAGCCGTTCTTCGCGGAGATGGCGCACGCCGTGGAACAGGCCGCGGCCGAGCGCGGCAAGATGGTCCTGGTCGGGAACTCCGACTACCTCGACGAGCGCGAGGTGCACTATCTGCGCGCGTTCCTCGGGATGCGGGTCTCCGGGCTGATCCTCGTCAGCCAGGGCCCGAGCGAACGGGCGGCCGCCGAGATCGACGCGTGGGACGCCCGGGTGGTGCTGCTGCACCGCCGGCCCGACGCCATAGACGACGTGGCCGTCGTGACCGACGACGTGGGCGGCGCCCAGCTCGCCACGCGCCATCTGCTGGAGCACGGGCACTCCTTCGTCGCCTGTCTCGGCGGCGTCGAGTCCACCCCGGTCATCGGCGACCCGGTCACCGACCACGTCGAGGGCTGGCGCCGCGCCATGCAGGAGTCGGGTCGGCACACCGAGGGTCGGCTGTTCCAGGCCCCCTACAACCGTTACGACGCCTACCAGGTCGCGCTGAAGCTGCTGGACCGGCCCGACCGGCCGACCGCGATCATCTGCGCGACGGACGACCAGGCGATCGGTGTGCTGCGGGCCGCGCGGGAGCTGCGGATCGACGTGCCGACCGAGCTGGCGGTGGCGGGCTTCGACGACGTGAAGGAAGCGGGACTGACGGATCCGCCGCTGACGACGGTGGCGTCGGACCGCCCGGCGATGGCACGGGCCGCGGTCGACCTGGTCCTCGACGACGGGCTGCGGGTCGCGGGATCACGGCGGGAGCGGCTGAAGCAGTTCCCGGCACGGCTGGTCGTCCGGCGGTCCTGCGGCTGCGGCTAGCCGCAGCCCGGCCGGGGCCCGTACCCGGATTCAGCCGGACTCGGTCGGCCCTTATGTCGGGCATACAGGGTTCTGTCGGGCTTCTCAGCGGGCGCTCAGGAAACTCTCATCATCGGCGTGGATTCTCTGACCATGACCGAGACCCCGCAGCATCCGCAGCCTTACGGCACCTTCCCGCCGCCCCCGCCGTACGCCCCCGACTCCGCGCCGGCCACCCGCCGTTCGCGCCGGGCGCGGCGTCCCGTGGGCCTGCTGGCGGCGGTGGCGATCGTGGCGGCGGCCGTCGGCGGCGGTGCGGCCACGTTCGTGGACCGGCTGGCCGGCCCCGAGGTATACAGGGGCGGCGGCGCCGTGAACGGAACGACCGTCGCGGCGAGCAGCAAGGGCACCGTCGCCGGGGTGGCGGCGGCCGTCGGCCCCAGCATCGTCGAGATCCGCGCCGCGCTGCCCGGAGGGCAGTCGACCGGCTCCGGCGTGATCATCACCTCGGACGGCGAGATCGTCACCAACAACCACGTGATCGCGGGCGCGGACACCGTGAAGGTCAGGCTGAGCGACGGCACCGCGTACACCGCCGACGTGGTCGGCACGGACCCCGACAAGGACCTCGCACTGATCAAGGTGCGCGGGGCGAAGGACCTCCGGGCGGCGACGCTCGGCGATTCCTCGCGCCTGCGGGTCGGCGACCAGGTCGTCGCGATCGGCTCGCCCGAGGGGCTGACCGGCACGGTGACCAGCGGGATCGTCTCCGCGCTCGACCGGGACGTGACCGTGTCCAAGGAGCAGGACCGCGGCCGGCAGCAGGACGGTGCGGGCGGCTGGCCGTTCGAGTTCGGGGGCCGGGAGTTCAACGGCGACACGGGCTCGTCGACGACCACGTACAAGGCCCTCCAGACCGACGCGTCGATCAACCCCGGCAACTCCGGCGGCGCACTCATCGACATGGACGGGCGGATCATCGGCATCAACTCGGCGATGTACGCACCGGGCTCGTCCGGCACCCCGGGCGGTTCCGCGGCCGGCAGCGTCGGGCTCGGCTTCGCCATTCCGATCGACACCGTGAAGGCCGACCTGGACGGGCTGCGGTCCGGGGGCGACGCCTGACCGGCCGGAACGGCGGTCGGGATGACAGTCTGGACCCCATGACCGACCGCAGCCCGGACCGCATCCTGATCGTCGACGACGAGCCCGCCGTGCGGGAGGCGCTCCGGCGCAGTCTCGCCTTCGAGGGGTACGACACGGAGACCGCCGTCGACGGTCTGGACGCGCTGGACAAGCTGGAGGCGTACCGGCCGGACCTGGTGGTGCTGGACATCCAGATGCCCCGGATGGACGGACTGACCGCGGCCCGGAGGATGCGTACGGCCGGCTGCCGGACGCCGGTGCTGATGCTGACGGCCCGGGACGCCGTCGGCGACCGGGTCACCGGCCTGGACGCGGGGGCCGACGACTACCTGGTCAAGCCGTTCGAGCTGGACGAGCTGTTCGCGCGGATCCGCGCGCTGCTGCGGCGCAGCTCGTACGCGACGGCATCGGGCCCGGAGGTTCCCGGGGACGACGAGGTCCTGACGTTCTCCGACCTGCGGATGAACCGGGCGACCCGCGAGGTCGTCCGGGCGGACCGGCCGGTGGAGCTGACCCGCACCGAGTTCACCCTGCTGGAGATGTTCCTGGCGCACCCGAGGCAGGTGCTGACCCGTGAGCAGATCCTCAAGGCCGTGTGGGGATTCGACTTCGAGCCCAGTTCCAACTCCCTGGACGTGTACGTGATGTATCTGCGCCGCAAGACCGAGGCCGGCGGCGAGCCGCGGCTGGTGCACACCGTGCGCGGTGTGGGCTATGTGCTGCGCACGGGGGCCGGGGAGTGATCCGGCGTTTCCGCGCGCTGCCGCTGCGGTCCCGGCTGGCGCTGCTCACCGCCACCGCCGTCGCGGTCGCGGTGGCCGCGGTGTCGGTCGTCTACTGGTTCGTGGTGCGCGGGGCGCTGCTGGGCGCGCTGGACGACAAGCTGCTGAGCAATCCCCTCCGCCCGGCGATGGTGCTGAACGAGTTCCGCCGGGGCGCCTGCACGGCGAAGCCCCCCGGGCTCGGGGCGGCGAACGCCGTCACCGTGCAGATCGTCGACCGGGAGGGCGGCAGCTGCATCCTGACGGGCGCCCAGAAGGTGGCCGTGACGGCGGCCGACATCGCGGTCGCGGGCGGGTCCCCGCAGCAGGTGCTGCACACGGTGAAGGCGGCGGACGGTTCGGACTACCGGGTCCTGACGTCCCCGCTGCCCGTCCCCGGCCTCGCCCAGTCGGTGGCGCGGCCGCTGAGCGAGGTCACCGAACCCTTGAACAGGCTGACGCTGATGCTGGCGCTCGTCGGCGGGCTCGGTGTGCTCGGCGCGGGCGCCGCCGGACTGTGGGTGGCCCGCACCGGTCTGCGTCCCGTGGACCGGCTCACCGGCGCGGTGGAGCACGTGGCCCGTACGGAGGACCTGACGGTGCGGATCCCCGTGGAGGGCGAGGACGAGATCGCACGGCTGTCGCGGTCGTTCAACGCGATGACGGCCGCGCTCGCCTCGTCCCGGGACCGGCAGGCGCAGCTGATCGCCGACGCCGGGCACGAGTTGCGGACTCCGCTGACGTCGCTGCGGACCAACATCGAGCTGCTGGCCCGCAGCGAGGAGACGGGCCGGGCCATACCCCCGGAGGACCGGCGGGCCCTGCTGGCGTCCGTGAAGGCGCAGATGACGGAGCTGGCGTCGCTCATCGGGGACCTCCAGGAGCTGGCCCGTCCGGACGCCCCGGAGCAGGGCCGGCTGGAGGTGGTCGCGTTGCACGGCATCGTGGCCACCGCGCTGGAGCGGGCCCGGCTGCGGGGTCCGGAGCTGACGTTCGCCTCGGCGCTCGATCCCTGGTACGTACGGGCGGAGCCGGCGTCGCTGGAGCGGGCGGTGGTCAACGTCCTCGACAACGCGGTGAAGTTCAGCCCGCCGGGCGGTGCGGTCGATGTGACGCTGAGCGGCGGCGAGCTGCGGGTCCGCGACCACGGCCCGGGGATCCCCGCGGAGGAACTCCCCCATGTCTTCGAGCGGTTCTGGCGTTCCCCGTCCGCCCGCTCGCTGCCCGGTTCCGGCCTGGGCCTGTCCATCGTGGCCCGTACGGTGCAGCAGGCGGGCGGCTCGGCCGCGCTCCGGGCGGCCGCGGACGGCGGCCCGGGCACGGAGGCGGTGATCCGCCTGCCGGGTGCGCCGGTGCCGCCGCCGGACACCCCTTAGGGAGTGCCAGGCGGGCCGGGCCGGGCATGCTCCGCCGGGCGCTTCCTAAGGGTTGTGCCTGAGCAGCGACTCGACCAGTCCCGAGCGGGTGTCGGGGAAGTCCATCGGCACGATGCCGAGGCCACGCCAGTCCCGGGCCTCGGCGCCGTCGACGAAGGAGTGCACGCGCGGGTTGAGGGTGTCGGAGTTCCAGCGGGGCGGCAGGTAGGCGGAGGTGCTGACGTAGTTGACGTACAGCTTGCCGGGCTGCTGGGCCGCCTTCCTGAAGTGCCCTTCGATCTTGGGGTACTTGGCGCCGGGCGCGGCCATGTAGTCGTCCTGGATGTCGAAGAGCGCCGGGTCCCCGTACCGGACCCCTGGCAGTCCGCCGTTGTCGGCGAGCAGCACGACCCGGCCGCGGGCCTCGCCGAGCGGGGGCAGCCCGTCGCCGATACGGAAGAGCGGGCGCCAGCCCTTGTCGTCGAGGTAGACGTCGAAGATCCGCCGGAACTCGGCGTCGCTCACTCCCGAGTACTCCTGCTTGACCCGCATCAGCACGGTCTCGGTGGGGTGCGCCCGGAGGAAGTCGCGGCAGGCCGTCAGTACGTCGCCGAACATCATGTTCTGGTAGAACGAGCCGTGGTGGATCGCGAACACCGACTCGATGGCCCGGCAGCGCACGTCGAGGAACCGGATCCCGCGGTTCAGCTGCTCGGCGACGGTGATGTTCTGGCATGCGGTCCAGAGCCCGCCGTAGCGGGCGCCGGAGTCGTGGGTGCCGGGGATGGTCAGCGAGCCGAGCACGGCGCCTCCGTCGATCGCGCCCATCCAGTCCTGGAGCGAGAGCGTCCGGCTCGCCGCGGCGGCCGGGGCGCCGAGGAGCGCGGTGGCGGTGAGCGCCGCCGCGCCCACGAGGAAGTTCCGTCGGCTTGTGGTCATGTGCCGTCTCCTTCGTCGGCCCCGCGATCGTGGGGGGATCGCGATCGGCACACGGGAGGATGGCAGACATGGGCATGTCAGAAAATGGTTTACGACGAAACGGAATCCCGGATTTCCGGCCCCCCGGTACGGCGAAGGGGCGGCGGGCCTTCCGGCCCACCGCCCCTGGGTGCGCCACAGACTGGCGTAAGGACTGGCGCAAGGGTGGGTGCGAGGGATGGTGCAAGGGCCGGCGCAAGGACCGGCCACTGCGACCAGCCACGGGGACCGGCCACTAGGACCGGTCCCTGAGACAAGGACTAGCTGAGGACCTTGATCCGGTCGGTCGCCGGCGGGGCGAGCGGCGCGGAGGCGCTGGAGTGGGCCGCCAGGTAGGCGTTGAAGACCTCCAGGTCGGCGACGCCGACCAGCTTGTTCTTGTGCTCCTTCAGCACGGTGAAGCCGTCACCGCCACCGGCGAGGAACTCGTTCATCGCGACGCGGTAGGTCTTCGCCGGGTCGATGGCCTGGCCGTTCAGCTTCACCGAGTCGACGACGATGCGGTCGGCACCGGTCTTCGTCATGTCGAGGGTGTAGGTGAAGCCCTTGGAGACCTGGAGGATCTTCGGGGAGGCGCCGTTCACCGGGCCCGACACCTGCTGCTGGAGCGCGGTGATCAGCTGAGCGCCGGTCAGGTCGACCACGTTCATCATGTTGCCGAAGGGCTGCACGGTGAAGGCCTCGCCGTAGGTCACGACGCCGTCGCCCTCGGCGCCCGAGGCCTTGTGGGCGAGGTCGGAGCGGATGCCACCGGGGTTCATCAGCGCGAGCTGGGCGCCGCCCTTGTCCGCGGGGGCCGTGCCCTCGAGCTGGGCGTCGGCGATCAGGTTGCCGAGCGGCTTCTCGGGCGCGGAGGAACCGCGGCCCGGGATGTCGGCGGAGATGTAGCCCTGCGGCCGGTTCGCGATCGGCGCGGCGAGGGTGTTCCAGCGGCCGATGAGGGCCGTCATGTCGGCGGCCTTCTCCTGGTCCCGGTGCACGACGTGGTTCGCGGACTTCACGGCCGTACGGACGATGTCACCCGTGCGGCGGTCGTACGTCAGCGTGGTGTCCGTGTACAGCCGGCCGATCGAGGCCGCCGAGGTGACCGTGCGCGGGTTGCCCGCCGGGTCCGGAACGGTGCACGCGTACGCCTGGTGGGTGTGGCCGGTGACCAGCGCGTCCACCTTCGGCGTGACGTTCTTGGCGATGTCGACGATCGCGCCCGAGATGCCGGCACCCGCACCCGGGGTGTCGCAGTCGTAGTTGTACGCGCCGGAGGCCGGCTGGCCGCCCTCGTGGATCAGCGCGACGATCGACTTCACGCCCTGGCGGTTGAGCTTGCGGGCGTACTTGTTGATCGTCTCGATCTCGTCGCCGAACTTCAGGCCCTTGACGCCGTCGGCGGTGACGACGTCCGGGGTGCCCTCCAGGGTCACGCCGATGAAGCCGATCTTGACGCCGTTCTTCTTCCACACCCAGTAGGGCTTGAGGATCGGCTTCTTGGTCTTCTCGTCCGTCACGTTGGCGGCGAGGTAGGGGAAGTCCGCGCCCTCGAAGCGCTTCGGCTTGCCCTTGGCCGTCTTCTCGTAACAGCCTTCCTTGGGGTGGCAGCCGCCGTACTGCATGCGCAGCAGCTCGGCCCGGCCCTCGTCGAACTCGTGGTTGCCCACGCTGGTGACGTCGAGGCCCAGCTTGTTCATGGCCTCGATGCTCGGCTCGTCGTGGAAGAGCCCCGACAGCATCGGGCTGCCGCCGATCATGTCACCGGCCGCGGCGGTGACGGAGTAGCGGTGGCCCTCGCGCGCCTTGCGGAGGCTGGTGGCCAGGTACTCGACGCCGCCGGCCGGGATGGCCTTGGTGGTGCCGTCCGCCTGCTTCTCGGTGACGGTTCCGGAGGAACCCTGCGGCGGCTCCAGCGTGCCGTGCAGGTCATTGAACGACAGCAGCTGCACGTCGACGGTGCGCGACGACGGCATGCTCCGGTTCTGGGCTGCTCCGGCCGGCAGAGCCGCGACCAGCGCACCGACGGTGGCGAGTCCGGCAGCGCCGGCAAGTATGCGCCTGGTCGTGCGCTGCTTGTGTTTCGCTGACATATGTTCCCCTTTTGAGTTCTGCAGGCTCGCGGCTGCGACCGGAAGAATACGGTCAACGCGCGTAGCGCAACAGGGCAGAGGGGTTACGACCTGGTTGCCGTTGCCGGACCGTCAGCTTTTGCGCCCTTGCGCCGTAGGCTCGTACACATGACGAACGTGCCACCCGCACTCAACCCCGGACGCGAGATCAACACCTTCGACGAGCTCAGCGACGAGCAGGCGCAGGACGTCCTGGCACTGCTCGCGGAGGCGGCCCGCACCGACGGCGCACAGGCCGTCTCCGAGCAGGGACGGCTCCGGCTGCGCGGCGGCCGGCGGGAAGGCGTCTCGCACCTGCTGCTCACCGAAGGCGGGGAACTCGCCGGATACGCCCAACTTGAGGACACCGACCCGGTGGAGGCCCCCGCCGCGGAACTCGTCGTGCATCCGGCCCACCGCGGACGCGGCCACGGGCGGGCGCTCGGCTCGGCGCTGCTGGGCGCCTCCGGCAAACGGCTGCGGGTGTGGGCGCACGGCGGCAAGTCCGCCGCCCGTCATCTCGCACAGGTGCTCGGCCTCACCCTGTTCCGGGAACTGCGGCAGATGCGCCGCCCGTTGGAGGGCACCGCGGACCTCCCCGAGCCGGTCCTGCCGCCCGGCGTCGCCGTCCGCGCGTTCGTCCCCGGCGACGACGACGAGGCCTGGCTCGCCGCCAACGCGGCCGCGTTCGCCCACCACCCCGAGCAGGGCTCGCTTGCCCAGCGCGACCTCGACGACCGCAAGGCCGAGCCGTGGTTCGACCCCAAGGGCTTCTTCCTCGCCGTGCGCGAGAGCGACGGCGCGATCGTCGGCTTCCACTGGACGAAGGTGCACGCCGAGGAGCAGCTCGGCGAGGTGTACGTGCTCGGCGTCAGCCCGGACGCCCAGGGCGGCGGCCTCGGCAAGGCCCTCACCGCGATCGGGCTGCGCCACCTCGCGGCGCAGCGGCTCCCCACGGCGATGCTCTACGTCGACGCGGACAACAAGGCCGCGGTCTCCGTCTACGAGCGGCTGGGCTTCACGGTGCACGACGTGGACCTGATGTACCGAACGGAATCCTGAGCCGGTCCTGATCCGACCCCGAGCCGGTCCTGATCCGACCCTGAGCCGGTCCTGATCCGACCCCGAGCCGATCCTGATCCGGCCCCGAGCCGGTCCCGAGCCGCCGTGTCCGCGGTGGCCCCGAAACCCCCGAGGGGTGCTGTCGGTTGACAGCACCCCTCTTTTGGATCACCCTTTCACTACTCAATTAGTGAAAGGGTGGAGGCCTCGACGTGGAATACCGCATCGACAGGCGCAGCGGCGTCGCCACGTACCTCCAGATCGTCCAACAGACCAAACAGGCCCTGCGGCTGGGACTCCTGGAACCCGGCGACCGCCTCCCCACGGCCCGCGAGGTCGTGGAGGCCACCGCCGTGAACCCGAACACCGTGCTCAAGGCCTACCGCGAACTGGAGCGCGAAGGTCTCGTCGAAGCCCGCCGCGGCCTCGGCACCTTCGTCCGCCGCACCCTCGGCCGGACCGCACCGGCCGACTCACCGCTCCGCGCCGAACTCGCCGACTGGATGGCCCGCGCACAGCGCGACGGCCTCGAACGGGACGACGTGGCAGCGCTCTTCACGTCCGTACTGGACCAGACGTACAAGGGGGAACCCGCATGACCGACTCCGCCATCGAGGCGGCCGGGCTGGGCAAGCGCTACGGACGGCGGCGCGGCCCCGCGCTGCACGACTGCTCGTTCCGGCTGCCCGCCGGACGCGTCTGCGCCCTCGTCGGCCCCAACGGCGCCGGCAAGTCGACCCTGCTGGCGCTCGCCGCCGGACTGGTCCGCCCCAGCTCCGGCAGCATCCGCGTGCTGGGCACCGACCCTGCCACTGCCCGCGAACGCATTGCCTACGTCAGTCAGGACAAGCCCCTCTACCCCCAGCTCAGCGTCGCCGACACACTGCGGCTGGGCGGCGAGCTCAACCCCGGCCGCTGGGACGCCGCGACCGCCGCACGCATCGCCGACGACCTCGACCCGCGCGCCCGCGTCCGCTCCCTCTCCGGCGGCCAGCGCACCCGGCTCGCGCTCGCCCTGGCCCTCGGAAAGCGCCCGGAACTCCTGCTCCTGGACGAGCCGATGGCCGACCTCGACCCGCTCGCCCGGCACCGGATGATGGGTACGCTCATGGCCGACACCGCCGAACGGGGCACCACGGTCGTCATGTCCTCGCACATCCTCACCGAGTTGGAGGGCGCCTGCGACTACGTCCTCCTCGTCGACGGCGGCCGGATACGCCTCGGCGGCGAAGCCGAGGACATCGTCGCCGCACACGCCCTCGTCACCGGCCCGGTCCGCGACCTCGCACCGCACACCGTCGTCGAGTCCCGCACGACCGGTCGTCAGCTCACCGCCCTCGTACGTCCCGAGGGCCGCCTCCCCGACGACTGGCAGACCGTCGAACCCACCCTGGAGGACCTCCTGCTCGCCCACCTGCGCGCCCCCGACGCGCCACCGCTGCTGACACCGAGCGCGGCCGGCCGGGACGCGAACGAGGCGGGGGTGGCGGCATGAGCGCACTCACGCTGCGCGGCCCGTACTGGGTCGCGGTACGCCAGCACCGCACGGCGCTGTGGAGCGTGCTGGGACTGCTCGTGGTGGGGATCGGGGCGCTGGCGGTGCTGCGTCTCACCTATGCGCCCCACAGCGAGAGCTTGTGCATCAGCGACGCCCTCTGTGACGACACGGGCGCGGTCTACGGGTTCGTCGGCACTTGGCTGCGGCTGGTCCTCCAGTACGCCGGTCTGGCCCTCATGGTCCTGCCCGTCGCCGTCGCGGCGTTCGCGGCCGGACCGCTCGTCGGCCGCGAGCTGGAGTCCGGGACGTACAAGCTGGCATGGACCCAGTCGGGCACCCCTGCCCGATGGCTCACGGCCAGGCTGCTGCTGGTCGCCGTGATCGTCTCTGCGGGTGCGCTCCTGACGGGCGCAGCGTTCCGGTGGGGCCGGGAAGCCCTCCCGCAGGACTGGTTCGTACTGTGGGACAAGATCGTGTACGCGGCCACCGGAACCACCGCGCCCGCCCATGCCCTGCTGGGGCTCGCGATCGGGGTCCTGGCCGGGCTGTTGCTGCGCCGGGCGTTCCTCGCCATGGCCGTGGCGGGCGCGGTGACCTCCGGGACGGTGCTCGCGGCGATCGTGCTCCGTCCGTACTTCTGGCCGGTGCTCACCGTCGTCGGCGACAGCCCGGATTCCGGAACCAACTGGTGGGTCACGTTCGGCATGGTGAACGCCGAGGGGGAGCGTCTCGCCTGGGACGAGTGCCCCGTTGACCAGGCCCCCGAAGCGTGCATGGCCACGCTCGGGCGGCCGGTGCAGGAGTTCGTCGACTACCACCCCTCCTCGCACCTCTGGCCCATCCAACTCGTCGAGACCGGCATCGCGCTCGCCCTCACCGCCGCAGTGCTCTGCGCGGCGTTCCGCGTCCTGCGCAGCAGGCACGCCTGACCAGGCCCGCCACCACCGGCCGACATGATCGACGCATGCGGGGTACCCCCGGGTACCCCGCACGTCATGTCCCCGTTACCGGGCATTCAGACGCGCTTGCGAGGCTCACGGAATGCAGCCCGCCGTGCCCTCACCTCGGAAGCTGAGACCCGCGATCATTTCGGTGGACTCCGACGCGCCCGAAACCCCCTCTGCGCGGAACAATGGGTATATGAGCCAGCAGCCCAGCGCCGAGGTCCCGCTCCAGAACGTCCAGCCGTCCGTCGGCTCCATAGCCGCGCACCGGCAGCACGTCGTGACGGCCACCGTCTCCGAACTCGAGCCCGAGGTGGATTCGGACCTCGACAGCTACGAAGAGGAGGCCGGTGCCGGAGAGCTGCCCCCCGGCCGGTTCCTGGACCGGGAACGCAGCTGGCTCGCGTTCAACGAGCGGGTGCTGGAACTCGCCGAGGACCCGGCGACCCCGCTGCTGGAGCGCGCCAACTTCCTCGCGATCTTCGCGTCGAACCTCGACGAGTTCTTCATGGTCCGGGTGGCCGGCCTGAAGCGCCGTATCGCCACCGGCGTCGCCACCCGTTCCGCGTCCGGCCTCCAGCCCCGTGAGGTGCTGGACCTGATCTGGACCCGCTCCCGTGAGCTCATGGCCCGGCACGCCGCGTGCTTCCAGCACGACGTCGCCCCGGCCCTGGCCGACGAGGGCATCCACCTCATCCGCTGGCCCGAGCTGACCGAGAAGGAGCAGGCCCGCCTGTTCACCCTCTTCCGGCAGCAGATCTTCCCCGTGCTCACCCCGCTGGCCGTTGACCCGGCACACCCCTTCCCGTACATCTCCGGCCTGTCCCTGAACCTCGCCGTCGTGGTGCGGAACCCGGTCAGCGGCCACCGCCACTTCGCACGGGTCAAGGTCCCGCCGCTGCTGTCCCGCTTCCTGGAGGCCTCGCCGCAGCGGTACGTGCCGCTGGAGGACGTCATCGCGGCGCACCTGGAAGAGCTCTTCCCCGGCATGGAGATCCTGGCCCACCACATGTTCCGGGTGACCCGGAACGAGGACCTGGAGGTCGAGGAGGACGACGCGGAGAACCTGCTCCAGGCCCTGGAGAAGGAGCTCATGCGGCGCCGCTTCGGGCCCCCGGTGCGGCTGGAGGTCGAGGAGTCCATCGATCCGTACGTCCTCGACCTGCTGGTCCGCGAGCTGAAGATCTCCGAGTCCGAGGTCTACCCGCTGCCCGGGCCGCTGGACCTCACCGGCCTCTTCGGGATCGCGGCGCAGGACCGGCCCGAGCTGAAGTACCCGAAGTACGTGGCCGGCACCCACCGCGACCTCGCCGAGGTCGAGTCCGCCTCCGCACCGGACATCTTCGCCGCGCTCCGCGAACGGGACGTGCTGCTGCACCACCCGTACGACTCGTTCTCCACGTCCGTACAGG
Source organism: Streptomyces sp. NPDC030222 (assembly GCF_055573115.1). Taxonomy (NCBI): domain Bacteria; kingdom Bacillati; phylum Actinomycetota; class Actinomycetes; order Kitasatosporales; family Streptomycetaceae; genus Streptomyces; species Streptomyces sp. NPDC030222. The sequence goes on along the minus strand of NZ_JBVICA010000018.1, from coordinate 30,961 downwards.
CGTTCCTGGAGCAGGCGGCCGCCGACCCGGACGTCCTCGCGATCAAGCAGACCCTGTACCGGACCTCCGGCGACTCGCCGATCGTCGACGCGCTCATAGACGCCGCCGAGTCCGGCAAGCAGGTCCTCGTCCTCGTCGAGATCAAGGCGCGCTTCGACGAGCAGGCCAACATCAAGTGGGCGCGGAAGCTGGAGGAAGCCGGCTGCCACGTGGTCTACGGCCTGGTCGGTCTGAAGACCCACTGCAAGCTGTCGCTGGTCGTCCGCCAGGAGGGCGAGACGCTGCGTCGCTACGCGCACGTCGGCACCGGCAACTACCACCCGAAGACCGCCCGGCTCTACGAGGACCTCGGCCTGCTCACCGCCGACCCGCAGGTCGGCGCGGACCTCTCCGACCTGTTCAACCGGCTGTCCGGCTACTCGCGCCGCGAGACCTACCGCCGGCTGCTCGTCGCCCCCAAGTCGCTGCGCGACGGTCTGATCTCCCGCATCAACAAGGAGATCGCGCACCACCGGGCCGGCCGGCACGCCTCCGTGCGCATCAAGGCCAACTCGATGGTCGACGAGGCGATCATCGACGCCCTCTACCGGGCGTCGCAGGCCGGTGTACCGGTCGACGTCTGGGTGCGCGGCATCTGCGCACTCCGCCCCGGGGTGCCCGGTATGTCGGAGAACATCCGGGTCCGCTCGATCCTCGGACGTTTCCTGGAGCACTCCCGGATCTTCGCCTTCGGCAACGGCGGAGAGCCCGAGGTGTGGCTGGGCAGCGCCGACATGATGCACCGCAACCTCGACCGGCGGATCGAGGCGCTGGTGCGGGTCGCCGACCCCGCGCACCGCGCATCCCTCATGCGCATGCTGGAAACCGGCATGGCCGACACCACGTCCTCCTGGCACCTGGGGCCCGACGGCAACTGGACCCGGCACTCGACGGACGGGGACGGGCAGCAGCTGCCCCACATCCAGGAAATGCTGATCGACGCCCGGAGGCGGCGGCGTGCAAAACCCTGACGCGATCCCTCTGCCCACCTCCCGGCCCCCTACGGACCTACACCCCACGGGGCGGCAGCCGGCACCCGGCATGCCGGTCCCCGGCGCTCGACCGGAAACCTCGCTGCTCGCGCCCCGTCCGAGCACCGACGGTGCCCCGGCCCTCACCGCCGGGCTCCCCGGGGCCCCCGGGCACTTCGGATTTTCGGGGTCCGACGCGGTCGCTCCGGACGCCCCGGCTGCAAGGGAGCCTCGGAAGGCCGGGACGACGTCCCCCGCGACCGACGACAGCACGGCCGACGACGGCACGACCGCCGACGGCACGACCGGCGGCTACGGCGGCACGGCGGCCCACGGCGCGATCACCGGCCAGGGCGTCCTCGTCGCGATGACTCCCGGGCTTCCCGCCGGACAGGCGGTCGTGCCCTACCTGAACGAGCGGGCCGCGGAGTTCCTGCGGAGCCTGCGGCGGCACAGCGAGAGCGGGCCGGCCGCCGAGGAGTCCGAGGCGGCCGTACGCGCGCTCAGGTGTTCGGCCCGGCGGATCAGCGCCACGCTGCACACCTTCCGGCCGCTGCTCGACCCCGTCTGGGCCGACCACCTGCGCACGGAGCTGGCCTGGCTGTCCGGCACGCTGGCCCGCGAGCACGCGTACGCGGCACGCCTCGCCCGGCTGCTCGACGCGCTGTCCCGGCTCAGCGGCACCCGCCCCGTCCCGGCTCCCCGTACCGATCCGGACGGCGACCGGGCGGCCGGCCCGGTGGCACCCGCGGTGGCGGGGGCCCAGCGGGGGGCCGTGAACGTGGGCGCGGCCCGGGCCGGCGCGCTCCTGGACCGGCAGCTCACCCTTGCCCGGAACCGCGCCCACTCCGCGGCGCTGCAGGCCCTCGGTTCGTCCCGGTTCCACGCCGTCGCGGACGCCGTCGCCTTACTGGCCTCCGACGTGCCCCTCGGCCCGGCGGCCGACGCGTCGGCCGCCGAGGTCCTGCCGGCCGTCGCCGAACTCGCCGAGCGGAAGCTCACGGAGGCGGTGGCCGCGCTGCCCCTGCAGCGCGCCGCCCACCCGTACAACGCCGAGGCCCTCGTCGACGGACTCGCCGAGTCCGTCGCGCAGGACGCCCCCTGGCTCCAGGTGCGGCTCCAGCTGAGGCTGCACCGGTACGCGCAGGAGGTGCTCGGCCGGTGCGCGCCCGCCACGGCCACCCCGGCCGACACCCACGGCACCGTCGGCTCGGCAGCCGGCACGGGCCGCGGAATCGGGACGGATCCCGCAACGGGCACGGACCCCGGGACCGGGACGGATCCCGCAACGGGGACGGACCCCGGCGCGGAACGGCTGCGCGTCGCCGCGCGCGCCCTGGACCGGCACCGGGACGCGGCGGAGGCCGCCACGGCGGCCGCCTCCGCCGCGAGGACCCCGCGAATCGCCCCGGCCACCGCCTACGCCCTCGGCGTGCTGCACGCCGACCAGCGACACGAGGTGGAGGCGGCCCGGTTCGCGTTCCAGCAGGCGTGGCAGCCGGCGGTGGCGGTCACCTGATGAGCTCCGCCGGCACGCACATGGCCGGTTCCGGCGCGACCCCCGTACTCGCCGCCGGGTGCGTGCTCTGGCGCCGTTCGCCGTCCGGCGGCGGCGCCCCGGCGCCCGGCAGCGGTTTCCTGTCGGCCGGCGACGACACCGATCCCACCGGCGGCCACTTCCGGCCTCCCGGCCCCCGCCTCTTGCCGTACGGCGCCGGGATCGAGATCTGTCTGGTGCACCGCCCCAAGTACGACGACTGGTCGCATCCGAAGGGGAAGCTGAAGCGGGGCGAGACGCTGCGCGAGTGCGCGGTCCGCGAGGTGCTGGAGGAGACCGGGATCCGGTGCACGCTCGGTCCCCCGCTGCCCACCGTCCGCTATTGGGCGAACGGCCGCCCGAAGGAGGTTGCATACTGGGCAGCCGAAGCACCCGAATGGGGGAATTTCGAACCGAGCCGGGAAGTCGACCAGGTGGCGTGGCTGCCACCGCGGGCCGCCAGACGGCGTCTCACGCAGCCCCGCGACCAGGACCTCCTCCACGCTCTGCTGTCGATCTTTCACTCCGCGTGAACATCCGAGTGGAGGCGCGGCACCACGCCGTCCGGCATGGTTCACCTTCCGTTCACTCTCCCCCGTCGGCCGCTTCACCTGTCCTGCCTAATTTCGAGTCGTCACGGTGGGCAGCTCGACCGAGTGCGCCCCCTCCCTCTTCGCACGCCGCCGTACAAAGTGAGAAACCGGCGGCTCCTGGAAGGAACACCCGAAAGTGAAGCTTCAGCGCAAGAACCGGCTTCGCGCCACCGCGCTCGGCGTCCTCGCCGTCTCCGGCGCCCTGGTCCTCACGGCGTGCGGTTCGGACAACAACACCGGCTCCACCGGCGGTACCGGCGGCGGCGACAAGACGACTGCCGCGTCCAACATCAAGTGCGACGACGCCAAGGGCCAGCTGCTCGCAGCCGGGTCGACGGCCCAGAAGAACGCCATGGACCGGTGGGTGAAGGACTTCCAGGCGGCCTGCTCCGGCGTCGAGATCAACTACCAGGCCATCGGCTCCGGCGGCGGCATCACCAAGTTCAACCAGGGACAGGTCGCCTTCGCCGGCTCCGACTCCGCGCTGAAGCCGGAGGAGGTCGAGGCGTCCAAGAAGGTCTGCACGGGCGGCCAGGGCATCAACCTCCCGATGGTCGGCGGCCCGGTCGCGATCGGCTACAACCTGGACGGCGTGGACAACCTCGTCCTCGACGCCTCCACCCTGGCGAAGATCTTCGACTCGAAGATCACCAAGTGGAACGACGCAGCGATCGCCAAGCTCAACCCGGGCGTCAAGCTCCCCGATGCCGCGATCCAGGCCTTCCACCGCTCGGACGAGTCCGGCACCACCCAGAACCTGCACAAGTACCTGTCCGAGGCCGCCGCGTCGGACTGGAAGCACGACCCGAAGTCGAAGTCGTGGCTCGCCCCCGGTGGCCAGGCCGCCAACGGCTCCTCCGGTGTCGCCGCCCAGGTGAAGCAGACGCAGGGTTCGATCGGCTACTTCGAGCTGTCGTACGCCACCGCCCAGTCCATCAAGACCGTCAAGCTGAACACCGGTGCCGCCGCCCCCGTCGAGGCGACCACCGAGAACGCCTCCAAGGCCATCGCCGCGGCCAAGGTCAAGGGCACCGGCAACGACATGGCCCTGTCCCTCGACTACACGACCAAGGCCGATGGCGCCTACCCGATCATCCTGGTGACCTACGAGATCGCCTGCGACAAGGGCAACAAGGCGGAGACCCTGCCCACCCTGAAGGCGTTCCTCAACTACACCGTCAGCGATGAGGGCCAGAAGGTCCTCTCCGAGGCCGGATACGCGCCGCTGCCGGCCGAGGTGGCGGCCAAGGTCCGTCAGATCGTCCCGAACCTGTCCTGATGTCCGGCCGGGGCCGGCCCAATCCCGGGCCGGCCCCGGCATCCGGTGCACCGCCGCCAGGAGCCCACCGGCTCCGCAGACCGGAGACCCCGATGGATACCGCAACCACCACCACACCACCGCCGCCCCGCGACCGAGATCGTGCGGGCGCCGGACGGAGCCGCCTCGGCGACCGCGTCTTCCTGGGCATGTCCCGGGGGTCCGGGATCTCACTCCTCGTGATCATGGCCGCGATCGGCGGCTTCCTCACCTACCGTGCCGCGCTCGCCATCTCGAAGGACGACGCGAACTTCTTCACCACCTCCGAGTGGAACCCGGCCGGCAACCCGCCGGTCTTCGGCATCGCCGTCCTGGCCTTCGGCACGATCGTCAGCTCGGTCATCGCGATGCTGATCGCCGTGCCGGTCGCCATCGGCATCGCGCTCTTCATCTCCCACTACGCACCGCGCAAGGTCGCCGGCCCGCTGGCCTACATCGTCGACCTGCTCGCCGCCGTGCCCAGCATCATCTACGGCCTGTGGGGCGCCATCTTCCTGGTGCCGTACCTCGGCGGCCTGAACTCGTGGCTGAACGAGTACCTGGGCTGGACGTACATCTTCGAGAAGACCACCGAAGGCGTCGCCCGCAACCTGTTCACCGTGGGAATCCTCCTGGCGATCATGATCCTGCCGATCGTCACCAACGTGACCCGTGAGGTCTTCCTCCAGGTGCCCCGCATGCATGAAGAGGCCGCGCTCGCCCTCGGCGCCACCCGCTGGGAAGTCATCCGCATGTCGGTGCTCCCCTTCGGTCGCTCCGGCATCATCAGCGCCTCCATGCTGGGCCTGGGCCGTGCGCTCGGCGAGACGATGGCCGTGGCCGTCGTCCTCTCCCCGAGCTTCGTCATCTCCGGGCACCTCCTCGACCCCGGCGGCGGCACCTTCGCCCAGAACATCGCCGCCAAGTTCAACGAGGCCGACGAGTTCGGCCGGGACGCGCTGATCGCCTCCGGTCTCGTCCTCTTCGTCATCACTCTGCTGGTCAACGGTGCGGCCCGCGCGATCATCGCCCGCCGCAAGGAGTACTCGGGGGCCAACGCATGAGCCAGGTCGTCCACGACAAGCGTCCGGTGGCCGCCGTGCGCAACGCACCGCTCTCACACGCGCGTCTCCCGCGCTGGGCCCCGGCCGCCATCGCGGTCGGCTCCGTCGCCGCCGGCTGCGGCATCGGCCTGGCGGCGGGATGGCAGAGCCGCGTCCAATGGGGCCTGATCGCCGCGCTGGTCTTCGTGATCGCCACGTACGTGATCACCGCCGCCGTCGAGAACGGCCGCCAGGCGAAGGACCGCGTCGCCACCAGCCTGGTCTGGGTCTGCTTCGTCCTCGCCGTCGTACCGCTGCTCTCCCTGAGCTGGGTCACGGTCTCCAAGGGCCTGCAGGTCCTCGACGGCTACTTCCTCGGCCACTCCATGAACGGCGTCCTCGACGCCGAGCCCGGCGGCGGCATCTACCACGCCCTCCTCGGCACCATCGAGCAGGTCCTCATCGCGACGGTGATCGCCGCGCCCATCGGCATGCTCACCGCGATCTACCTGGTCGAGTACGGACGCGGAACACTCGCCCGTGCCGTCACGTTCTTCGTCGACGTCATGACCGGCATTCCCTCGATCGTCGCGGGCCTGTTCGTCCTCGCCACCTGGAACCTGATGCTGGGCTTCGGCCCCTCCGGATTCGCCGGCGCCCTTGCCCTCGCCATCCTGATGATGCCGGTGGTCGTGCGCTCCACGGAGGAGATGCTCAAGCTCGTCCCCAACGAGCTGCGCGAGGCCTCCCTCGCTCTCGGTGTACCGAAGTGGCGGACCATCCTGAAGGTCGTCCTGCCGACCGCCATCGGTGGCATCACCACCGGTGTGATGCTCGCCGTCGCGCGTATCACCGGTGAGACCGCCCCCGTCCTCCTGCTGGTCTTCGGCACGAAGCTCATCAACCCGAACCCCTTCGAAGGCGCCCAGTCCTCGCTGCCGCTGTACGTGTACGAGCAGTACGCCGTCGGCACCGACGCCTCGATCGCCCGCGCCTGGGCAGCAGCCCTGGTGCTGATCGCCTTCGTCATGATTCTCAACCTGGTGGCCCGCGGCATCGCCCGCTGGAAGGCCCCGAAGACCGGCCGCTGAGGCCTCCTGGAAGTGATGTGAAATGGCCAAGCGAATCGACGTCAGCGGCCTGACCGCCTACTACGGCTCCCACAAGGCCATCGAGGACATCTCGATGACCGTGGAGCCCCGCTCCGTGACCGCCTTCATCGGCCCGTCCGGCTGCGGCAAGTCCACCTTCCTGCGCACCCTGAACCGTATGCACGAGGTCACCCCCGGCGGCCGCGTCGAGGGCAAGGTGATGCTGGACGACGAGAACCTGTACGGCTCGAACGTCGACCCCGTCGCCGTCCGCCGCACCGTCGGCATGGTGTTCCAGCGCCCCAACCCCTTCCCGACCATGTCGATCTACGACAACGTCGCGGCGGGCCTGCGCCTGAACGGCAAGTACCGGAAGAGCGAGCTGAACGACGTCGTCGAGCGCTCGCTGAAGGGCGCCAACCTCTGGAACGAGGTCAAGGACCGGCTGAACAAGCCCGGCTCCGGCCTCTCCGGCGGTCAGCAGCAGCGTCTCTGCATCGCCCGCGCGATCGCGGTCGAGCCGCAGGTCCTGCTGATGGACGAGCCCTGCTCCGCCCTCGACCCGATCTCCACCCTCGCCATCGAGGACCTGATCGGTGAGCTGAAGGAGCGCTTCACGATCGTCATCGTGACGCACAACATGCAGCAGGCGGCCCGTGTCTCCGACCGCACCGCGTTCTTCAACCTCGCGGCGGTCGGCCAGCCCGGCCGGCTGATCGAGATCGACGAGACCGAGCGCATCTTCTCCAACCCGTCCGTCCAGGCGACCGAGGACTACATCTCCGGCCGCTTCGGCTGACCGTCGCCCCCCGGAACTGCCTGCGGTGCTGCATGGCGGTGCCACCGCACGGCAGATGGGCCCGCCCCCAACCAGGGGGCGGGCCCATCCTTCGTCTGCGCCCCGCCACGGCTTCCGCCTCGCGCGGCAGGGCGACTTGGGGTGGGACGCTTACTTGGACTCGACTCGTCCCACCGGGTCGGGACCGGTCGTCATTGCCTCGCAGCCGCAACGACCCGGGGCCTGGGGGCTCACCCCAGTTTCGGGAAGGGGCGGGTCAGGGGAGAAGCCACCAGGCCTCAGCCGAACGCGCCGCGCCTCAGCCGAACGCCAGGTTCACGACACCGAACGCCGCCGCCGCGACCAACGCCGCCGCCGGCATCGTGATGAACCACCCGAGGACGATGTTCTTCGCGACACCCCACCGCACGGCCTGGACCCGCTTGGTCGCCCCCACGCCCATGATCGCCGAGGTGATGACGTGCGTCGTGGAGATCGGCGCCTGGAACAGGAACGACGCCGTGTACATCACGGACGCCGCCGTCGTCTCGGACGCGAACCCCTGCGGAGGGTCGAGCTCGATGATCCGGCGGCCCAGCGTCCGCATGATCCGCCAGCCACCCGCGTACGTACCGAGCGACAGCATCACCGCGCAGGCGATCTTCACCCAGGTCGGGATCGGTGCACCGGCGTCCTCGACGTCGGCGATGACGAGGGCCATGACCACGATGCCCATGGTCTTCTGCGCGTCCTGCAGACCGTGACCGAGCGCCATGCCCGCCGCCGAGACGGTCTGCGCTATACGGAAGTGCCGCTTCGTCCGGCCCGGGTGGGCGCGCCGGAACATCCACAGGATCCCGGCCATGACCAGATAGCCGAGCAGCAGGCCGACGACCGGCGACACGAACATCGGGATGATGACCTTGTCGACCACCCCGGACCAGATCACCTCGGTCCCGCCGGCCAGCGCCGCACCCACCATGCCGCCGAACAGCGCGTGCGAGGACGACGAGGGCAGCCCGAAGTACCAGGTGATGAGGTTCCACACGATCGCGCCGATCAGCGCGGCGAAGAGGATGCCCATGCCCCGGTCGCCGGTCGGCGTCTCGATCAGCCCCTCGCTGACGGTCTTGGCGACGCCACTGCCCAGGAAGGCACCCGCGAGGTTCATCACCGCGGCCATCACCAGGGCGGCCCGCGGAGTGAGGGCCCGCGTCGACACGGACGTCGCGATCGCGTTCGCGGAATCGTGGAATCCGTTGGTGTAGGTGAAGCCGAGCGCGACCGCGATGGTCACGACCAGGGCGAAGGTGTCCACGAAGCTCAGGACTCCTTGACCGCGATGGTCTCCACGGTGTTGGCGACGTGCTCGAACGCGTCGGCCGCCTCCTCCAGCACATCGACGATCTGCTTCAGCTTCAGCACCTCGATCGCGTCGTACTTGCCGTTGAAGAGGTGCGCGAGCAGCCTGCGGTGGATCTGGTCGGCCTGGTTCTCGAGCCGGTTGACCTCGATCCAGTACTCCGTGAGGTTGTCCATGGTGCGCAGGTGCGGCATCGCCTCGGCGGTCAGCTCGGCCGCCCGGGCCAGCACCTCGATCTGCTGCTCGACGCCCTTGGGGAGTTCCTCGATGTTGTAGAGGACGACCAGGTCGACGGCCTCCTCCATGAAGTCCATGATGTCGTCGAGGGACGACGCGAGGGAGTAGATGTCCTCACGGTCGAACGGCGTGATGAACGAGGAGTTCAGCTGGTGGAAGATCGCATGCGTGGCGTCGTCCCCCGCGTGCTCCGCCGCCCGCATCCGTTCGGCGATCTCGGTCCGGCCGGCGCTGTCAGCCCCGAGCAGTTCCATCAGGAGCTTGGAGCCCGTGACGATGTTGTCCGCGGATGCGGCGAACATGTCGTAGAAGCTCGTCTCCCTGGGGGTCAGACGAAATCGCACGTGTGGTCCTCGGGGTGCATGGGTTTCGGACAGGCTGATGGTAGGTGCATCCTCCGGCCGCGGCTAACCGGCAAGACCCCAGTGTCGCCCATCGGACACCGTGATCGGCACGGGCCCCCGCCCGCCTTCGGGCGATTCGTTACCATATACCCACGAGGGGTATCGGCCACCCTGCGGGCGGTGACCGCGGAACGGCAGAGCAGGACCTGAACGGGAGGACCCGATGACCACCAGCGAGACCGCCGCCACGACGACACCGATCGGAACGCCCGCCGCCTCCGGGCACGACGCGGGGGTGCACGGATACCACAAGCAGAAGGACGAGCACCTCAAGCGGCTGCGCCGGATCGAGGGCCAGATCCGCGGCCTCCAGCGGCTCGTCGACGAGGACACGTACTGCATCGACATACTCACCCAGGTGTCGGCGAGCACCAAGGCGCTCCAGTCGTTCGCCCTCCAGCTCCTGGAGGAGCACCTGCGTCACTGCGTCGCCGACGCCGCGGTCAAGGGCGGAGCCGAGATCGACGCGAAGGTCGAGGAAGCCACCAAGGCGATCGCCCGTCTGCTGCGCACCTGACACGTACAGGCTCCTGTCACCACATGCACGGGGGCGCACCCGGCCCGGCCGGGCACGCCCCCCGACGACACCCCGACGACACCCCGACGGCATCCCGACAGCACCCCAACCCGTCGGCGACGGCTCAGCGCTGCCGTGCCCGGCCCTCCTCGTCACCAGCCGTCGGCCCGTCCGGCGCAGGCCGCGCCGCCACGACGTTCAGCACCTCGTCGATACGGTCCGGACTCAGCCGGTCCTCGAGCGCGTCCGCTGCCGCGATCATCAGCTCACCGCACAGCTCGATCTCGGCAAGGGCCACGTAGTCGGGGTCCTGGAGTGTCGTACTGCTCGGCGGAGCCACGCGCTTTACCCCTTCCTCCCGTCGTCGGTATTCAGCCTAGGGAGCGGAATACGGACCGCGCATGGCACGGACGGACCATTTGCCGCATGGTCAAAGTCCGACTCTTGCGGTATTGGGCCGCCGCGGGTGGCCGGGAGCCGCCTACTGCTGGATCCGCCCCGCGTAGATGTCGCCGTCGGCCGGCAGCCGCACCGTCACCGGGGCCCCGAAGGCGTACAGCAGGGTGGTCGACGCGACCTCGACCGTCCGCCCGTCGTTGGTGAAGCTGAACTCGTACCGCACCTTGCGCAGCCGCCCCTGGTCGTCGAGGTACGCGTCGAACGGCACGCTGTCCTCGACGAACCCCCGCGCCGCGGCGCTCAGTGATCCCCTGGCATGCTTTCCGGCCATTCCCGCGGCCAGCGCGATCTCCGCCACTCCCCGGAAGTGGCGCACCCTCGTCCCGGCCAGTTCGGTACGCCCCACGTACCTCACCGACCGGGCGCCGCGCAGCAGTTCCGCGGCGGCGAGCGGGTCGGTCGCCCCGCCCGTGAGCAGGTTCCCGTCCGCGAGGGTCGTGACGTCCACCCGCACCCACTTGTCGGAGGGCACGCCCGCACCGCGGTTCTTCATGTAGAGGGCGCCCGGGGTCAGCAGCTCGGTGATGGGCCGGTGCTCGTCCTCGCCCGCCGGGTCCGGGGGCAGCACCACCTTCAGCTCGCCCATGCGCCGGACGAAGTCGTAGCCGCCCTCGCCCCGGATGGTCAGCCGGGTCCCGCCGGCCGCCATCTCCATGGCGGTACGCGCCTTCGCGCTGCCCGCGCCGATGAGCACGTCCGCCGACCTGCGCACGGTGTCCACGGGATCGCCGGTCCCGTGGTCCTCCACGGGGGTGTGGTCGCCCGTGCATCCCGTGGTCACCAGCAGCCCGGCCACAGCGGCAACCGCCAGGACCCCGCCCCTGTTCCTGTGCCGCCGCTGCACCACCATCGCCCGCCAATCCCCAACGCCAGTACGCCGCCAGTTCCCAGAGCCGCACCCGTCCCGAATAACGACTGCGTCCAGCCGTCGTCACGCAGCGCAGGAACCTTCCGCCGTGGTTGCCGGTACCGTTGGGGCGTGCGACAGCAGGACCTTTCCGGCGGGACCGACCCGGCTCCCCACCGCACCGCCACCGTGGAACGCGGCGCGTTCTGCCTGGCGCGCTGCACCTGCGGCTGGTCCGGCCCCGCCCGGCGCTCCCGCGACCGCGCCCGCACGGACGCGGCGACGCACTCGACCGCCGACGTGCCGGGCACGGCCGACTGAGTCGAACCTGCGGCCGGACCGACCACGGAACCGGCGGCCGAACCCCGACGGAACCCACGGCGGAGCGCTCGGCGAGGCCCGCGGCTGTCACGCCGTCGACGCGTCGTCGGCGGCATCCCATCCGGGGCTCAGGGCATCCGACCCCGGCCGGCCTCGACCGAAGCCGACGCGCCCCGGCCGAATCCAGCGCGCCCCGCCCCCTGATCCGACGCGCCCCGGCCGAACCGAACCCAACCCGCCCACCACCCGCAACGCGCCGAACCCGGACCCGACGCACCCGCACGGAACCCCGGCCGCCACCATGCCGTCTCCCCGTCGGGAGGACACATGAACCGGCGTACCTTGCTCACTTCGGGGGCCGCACTCGCGGCGACACTGACCGCCGCCGCGACAGCGGCCCGCGGCGTACCCCTCACCACTCGGACCGTGGCCCGCTCCGGCCCGGCGGCATCGGCCGCCGCGTGGCGGGCCCTGTCCCGCGGACTCGACGGAAGACTCGTCAGGCCGGGCGACGCCGATTACGCCACCGCCCGTCAGCTCTACAACACCCGCTTCGACGGGCTGAAGCCGGCCGGCGTCGCGTACGTCGAGCACGCCGGCGACATCAGGACGTGCCTGGAGTTCGCCCGCCGGCACCCCGACATCGCCAAGGTCGCCATCCGCAACGGCGGCCATTCCTACGGCGGATGGTCCAGCGGCGACGGCCGGCTCGTCATCGACGTGTCACGGCTCGCCAAGGTCGGCGGCGACGGCACGATCGGCGCGGGCGCGAAACTGATCGACGTCTACCAGGGACTCGCCCACCACGGCCGCACAATCCCGGCCGGTTCCTGCCCGACCGTCGGCGTCTCCGGGCTCACCCTCGGCGGCGGCCACGGCGTCGCCTCCCGGGCCTACGGCCTGACGTGCGACAGCCTCACCTCCGCGACCCTCGTCACCGCCGACGGCCGGACGCTGACCGCCTCGGCCGAGGAGAACACCGAACTGTTCTGGGCGCTGCGCGGCGCGGGCAACGGCAACTTCGGCGTCGTCACCGAGCTGAAGTTCCGCACGCACCCGGCGCCCGCCGCCGTGACCGCGTACCTCACCTGGCCGTGGGCGAAGGCCCAGGCCGTCGTCGCGGCCTGGCAGCAGTGGGGCCCCTCCCAGCCGGACGAGATCTGGTCGTCGCTGCACCTGTCCGCCGCCGCCGGCGGGCGCACGCCCGGTGTGAGCGTGTCGGCGTTCTCCCTCGGCACGTACGACGACCTGCAGAACGCCGTCGACCGGCTCGCGTCCCTCGTCGGTGCCCCGGCCCGGTCGGTGACCCTGCGCCGCCGGACCTACCAGCAGGCCATGCTCGTCTACGCGGGCTGCGCCGGCTTCAGCGACGAGCAGTGCCACCTGCCGGGCCGCACCCCCGGCCGCACCGAGCAGGGCAAGCTGAACCGCGAGACGTACGCGGCCCGTTCGGACTTCTTCGACCGGGCGCTCTCCGCGGACGGCATCCGCGGACTGCTCGCCCAGGTGGAACGTTTCACCCGGATCACCTCGGCGCAGGGCGGGGGCGGCGGCTCCGTCGCACTGACCGCGCTGGGCGGCGCGGTGAACCGGGTCGACCCCAAGGCCACGGCGTTCGTGCACCGCAGGTCCCGCATGCTGGCCCAGTACATAGCGTCCTGGCGCGCGGGCGACTCCGGCTCGGCCCAGCAGGGGTGGCTGAACGGCGCACACGCGGCGATGCGCCGGCACGCGTCGGGCGCCGCGTACCAGAACTACCCCGACCCGTCCCTGGCCGACTGGCGCAAGGCGTACTACGGCGACGCCGCCGACCGGCTGGTGCGGCTGAAGCGCCAGTACGACCCGACGCGGCTCTTCGACTACGCGCAGGCGCTGTAGGGACGGCCGTCCGGGTGCGGGAGCACCCCGCGCGGCCCGCCCGACGGGACCTCCGGTTCAGGCCGCGAGGTCCCGCTCGCCGTCCCCGCCGGGCACCGATCCCGGCAGGCCCAGGGGACGCTCCACGATCTCCCGCATCCTGCGCGACCGTACGACCCGGCCCACCCGCGGGGAACGCGCCACGGCCGACACCAGCGGGGTCAGCAGCGCCGCCGCGAGCGGTGCCAGGAGCAACACGACGGCCGTGCCGAGCGCGAACCCCCCGATCACATCGGTGGGGTAGTGCACGCCCATGTAGACCCGGCAGAAGCCCTCAAGGAAGGCGAGTCCGATCGCCGCGAGCCCGAACTTCTTGTTGGCGACGAAGAGTCCGACAGCCATCGCCATCGCGATGGTGGCGTGGTCGCTGACGAAGGAGTAGTCGGTCTTCCCGTCGACGAGGACTTCCAGCCCCTTGTGGTCGAGGAACGGCCGCGGCCGCTCGACGAACCCGCGGATCGGGACGTTGACCAGGACGGCGAGCCCGGCGGCCAGCGGCGCCCAGACCAGACCGGCGACCGACGTCACCGCCGTCGCCGTGTCCTCGCGCCGGCGGACGCTCCACCAGCACCACAGGGTGACCAGGATCAGGCCGAGCAGGATCCCGTACTCACCGACGAACTCCATGACCCGGTCGAACCAGGTGGGCGCCGACCGGGCGAGTCCGTTGATGTCGTAGAGCAGGCCGACGTCGGGGTTCGACGTTCCCCATGACGACTGTGCCAGGGGGAAGGGGAAACCCACTGCGAGTTCAGGTCCAGCCATTGCTGCGGCCCCTTGCCTTGTTGCCTGCCGGCGCACGCCCGTGTGCACCGCTTCCGCGAACCCCCGTGGTCAGGTCTGCGATCAGTGCTACTTGTCCAGTACCAGGAAACGCCCGGTGAGACGACGACGTTCCGCTCTCCACCGAATGATCACGGACGTTATCGAAGAGATATCGGTTCCCGCAGCTCAGGGCCTCTGCCTTACGGAGAGTTCCGGCCATCGGCGGCCCCGCCGCCGCCCCGCCGCGGCAGCGCCGCCGCCCCGTCCTTGGTGACCCGCGTCGCGCCGAAGTAGTCCGGGGTGTCGATCTTGTCGAACCGGATGACCGCCCCGGTGTACGGCGCGTTGATCATGTACCCGCCGCCCACGTACAGCCCGACGTGCCGGATCGCCCGCGAGTCGGTGAGATCGTCCGAGAAGAACACGAGGTCACCGGGCAACAGCTCGTCCCGCTTGGGGTGCGGCCCCGCGTTGTACTGGTCGTTGGCGACGCGCGGCAGATCGATCCCGACGGTCTGGTACGCGGCCTGCGTCAGCCCCGAACAGTCGAACCGCCCGCCCTCCTCCGGCCGCCCCTCGCCGCCCCACAGGTACGGCGTCCCCAGCTTCTGCTGCGCGAAGTAGATCGCCCCGGCCGCCTGCCGGGAGGGCTGCACCCGGCCCACGGGGCGGGCGAAGCTCTTCTCGAGGGTGCGGATCGTCTTCACGTAGTTCTGCGTCTCGCGGTACGGGGGCACCCCGCCGTACTTGATGACTGCGTACGCACCGGCGTTGTAGGCGGCGAGCATGTTGCTGGTGGCGTCGCCGGGAACCTTCTTCACGTAGCCGGCGAGCTCACAGTCGTACGACGCCGCCGAAGGGATGGCATCCGCCGGGTCCAGGATGTTGCGGTCACCGTCGCCGTCACCGTCGATACCATGCGTCGCCCATGTGCCGGGGATGAACTGGGCGATGCCCCTGGCGTCCGCAGGACTCTTCGCCTCTGGGTCCCAGCCGCTTTCCTGGTACAGCTGGGCGGCCAGCAGCGCGGGGTTTATGGCCGGGCACAGGTTGCCCCACTTCTGCACCAGCGCCTGGTACGCGGCGGGTACGGCACCCTTGGCGAGCCCGACGGTCCTGCCACCACCGGTGGCCCCGAAGATCCCCGCCGCAGCGGAGTACGTGCCCACGACCAGCAGTGCGACGAAGCACAGGCAGAGCCCTATCCCGACCCCCGAGGCAACCCAGACTTTGCGCACCCCTCAACCATCCCCCAAACAAGGACGGTTCACCGCCGGTTTCGCGGCGAACCCGCCGTGCTACTTCACCTGAAAGCCGCTGCACATGATGCTCGAGTAGTCCGTGGGGCTGCCCTTGACGTGGTAGAAGACCACCGTCCAGTCTCCAGGGTCGTTCTGCACCGGAATGGCCTCCCCGGGCTTACCCCGGAAGTAGCTCTTGAAGTCATCGGGGTAGGTCAACTCCACATCGTCTCCCGAAGGCCACTTGGAGAAGATGTCCACCGGCTTGCTCGTGAAGCCGACCTGCTTGTTGTCCGTCAGCAAGTTCTCATACGGCTTGCCCGTCTCATGGTCGATCTCGTGCGGGGCCTTGACCGCGACCGACACGTAGTACGGATTGGGCCGCTCCCTCTTGAGGTCCGCGTACTTGATGCGCATCGAGATCTTCACCCGGTCCCTGACATATGGCAGGGAGTCGTCGTCGGCGTTCCTGACCGAGACCTGGAACTCACCGGGCTGGTCCTCCAGCCTCTCGATGTCCGACCCGGGGTACAAGCTGCACTCGCCGATGCCATGCGATGCCGTGCCCTCGTCCTTGGAAAGTCGCCAGTACTCGCGCGAGATGCGGTTGCCCTCGATATGATCGGGGACCTTCTGGGGAGCGGCCTTGGGTTTCGATGACGACCGTGCGCCGTCGCGAGCCTGTGAGCCCGTGCCGGCTTCGCCCGCGCCGTCCGGCAGCAGCTTGACCGCGACCGCCACCGTCACCCCGATGACCACCCCCACCGCAGCCGCGACCATCCACGGCGTCACCTTCCGCTGCGGGCGCTCCCGCTGCACCGCAGGCGCGTAGGTCGGGACGTACCCGAGGCCCGGCCCGGCGGTCGGCAGGTCGTGCGTCGCCGACGCGGTGCGCTGCGGCTGCGTCGGCACGGTCTCCGCGAGGCCGGCGAGCGGCTGGTAGTACGGATCCTCCACCAGCGCCGTGTCGACGGCGCAGCGTGCGATGACCTCCGCGAGGGAGGGCCGTTCCGCCGGGTCCTTCGCGACGCACGCCCGGATCAGCTCGGCCAGCCCCGGCTCGACGCCCTCGACGTCGATGTCCTCGTGGACGGCCCGGTACGACACGGCGTCCATCGGCCCCGTTCCGAACGGCGGCCGCCCGGTCGCCGCGTAGGCCATCGTCGCGCCGAGCGCGAAGACGTCCGCCGCCGGACCGACCTGATTGCGCATCAGCACCTCGGGCGCGGTGAACCCGGGCGTGCCCGGCGCCATGCCGGTACGGGTCAGCCCGGTGTCCGCCGCGCCCTTCGCGATGCCGAAGTCGATGAGCTGCGGCCCCTGCTGCGACAGGATGACGTTCTGCGGCTTGAAGTCCCGGTGCGTCACCCCGTACGCGTGCACGCTCCCCAGGGCCTCGGCGAGCGCCGCGAAGAGCCGCCGCGCGCTGGCGGCCGGGAACGCCCCGCCCTCGGCCAGCGCGCCACTGAGCGTGGGCCCGGAGACGTACTCCGTGGCGAGCCAGTAGGGCGCGGTCTCCAGCGACGCGTCGATCAGGTTGGCGGTGTACGCGCTGCGGACCGCCCGTACGGTCTCCGCCTCGCGCCGGAAGCGGGCCAGCGCCTCGGGGTGGTCGACGATCTCGTCCTTGATGACCTTGATCGCGACCAGCCGCCCGCCCGGCGACCTCCCGAGATACACCTGCCCCATGCCACCGGCACCGAGCCGGGCGAGGAGCGTGTGGGTTCCGATCTGTACGGGGTCCTGAGCCCTGAGCGCATCCACCACTTGACGATGTCACGACGACTCCTTGTGCGTGCACCGGGGTGACCCCTTCGTGATCAATCCTGCCCGCACTCCACCCACAGCAGCTTCCCGCCGCCCTCGCCGAGCAGCCCGCCCCCGCCGAGCGGATACGCCCCCCAGTTGTCCGCACAGTGCTCCACGAGGAACAGTCCGCGCCCGTGTTCGTCGTCGTCACCCGGTCGGGGGGTCGCGCTCCCGCGGAACGGAGGCGGGATCTCGGGGTTTCCGTCCCACACGCTGACCCGCAGCCGCCCGGGTTCCATGGCGCGCAGCCGGATCGCGTACGGGCCGTCGGAGTACAGGTAGGCGTTGGTGACGAGTTCGCTCGCGAGGAGTTCGGCGGTGGCGGCCAGCCCGGTCAGGCCGTGCGTGTCCAGGACCGCCCGGAGCGTCGTCCGCGCGACTCCCGGTGCGCGTGGGTCCTGGGGAAGCTGGAGGGTGTACGCCCAAGGCGGCGTTACGGTGAAGGTCACGGAAGTCTCCGCTCGGGGAGGCGAGTTGCGAATGGTCATGCAATGCCTGGTGGCTCTGCCGATCCGTCGACCGGTGCGCTTCCAGGCGGGTGGCCTGGGTCACACGCTATGAGCTTCCATGGAATGCATTCCACGAATTCCAGGGAATGCAGTCCATAAACCCTCGTGTGGGTGACGACTCGACAGGGAAGGTGACCGATGCCGCCGACCGGAACTCCGACCGCCCGCCGACAGCGCCTCGGCACCGAGTTGCGTCGCCTGCGCGAGCGCGCCGGGATGACCGCCACGGCCGCGGCCACGCTGCTGGGCGCCAACCAGGCCCGCATCAGCAACATCGAGGCGGGTCGCTACGGCGTGAGCGCCGATCGGGTCCGCACCCTTGCCTGCCACTACGAGTGCGGCGACAAGGAGCTGGTCGAGGCACTCGCCGCGATGACCGGCGAACGCCGACGCGGCTGGTGGGAGGAGTACCGGGAGATCCTGCCGGCCGGCGTGCTCGACCTGGCCGAACTGGAGCATCACGGCCACCGGCTTCGCACCGCCCACATCGCCAATCTGCCAGGCCTGCTCCAGACAGCGGACCACGCCCGAGCGGTGTTCAGGCAGGTCGTGCCGGCGCTGTCACCGCCCGAGGTGGAGCACCGGCTGTCCTTCCGCATCAAACGGCAGGCCGTCCTCTTCCGGGACCACGCCGCACCGTACCTGGCGGTCGTTCACGAAGCGGGTCTGCGTATGCAGTTCGGAGGGCGGAACGTGGCACGCGCCCAGTTGGAGCACCTGCTGGCCATGAGCGAGCACGAGCACGTCACGATCGCGGTCATTCCCTTCGCCGCCGAGGCGTTTGCCGGTTCCGGGCAGCCCCTCTACTACGTGCACGGCCCTGTGCCCCAGCTCGACACCGTGCAGCTCGACCAGTCCCACGGGCCCGTGCTGCTCGACGCCGAGGCTCAGCTCGAGAAGTACCGCCAGGTTCTGGCGCGGCTGGAAGCCATGGCGCTCGACCCGGCGGACACCCGGAACCTCATCCACCACATCCTCCGAGACATGTGAGGCCCCATGCCGACGCCCATATGGCAGAAGTCGTCCTACTGCGGCGAAGGAGAGTCGTGCCTGTACGTCTCCCGCAACGCCGACCGCCAGGTTCTCCTCACCGAAAGCAGTGACCCCACGGGCGCGATACTCACCCTCGCTCCCGCGACCTGGACGGCCTGGACAGAGGCCATCAAGGCGGGGGCG
Source organism: Streptomyces sp. NPDC030222 (assembly GCF_055573115.1). Classification (NCBI taxonomy): domain Bacteria; kingdom Bacillati; phylum Actinomycetota; class Actinomycetes; order Kitasatosporales; family Streptomycetaceae; genus Streptomyces; species Streptomyces sp. NPDC030222. Next base: position 12,047 of record NZ_JBVICA010000018.1, on the reverse strand, counting down.
ACCAGCGCCGCGGGCGTCACCGTGGAGACGGACGGGACCGACACTCTCCGTATTCGCGCCGACCACGCGCCCACCGTCACGACCGACTCCGTCAAGTGGTCAACTTTCGTACTGGGCGTGAAGGAAGGTGAGTTCGACCACATTGCCGCTCCAGAGGCACCCTGAGGTAAGTGGTCTGAACCAGCAGTGGTTACGCTGTGTCATGCAGCCCAGAGGCTGAACAGCCCCTCCCACGACCACGGCGGGGCAAGCACCACGAGCACCACAGGAGAACAAGGTGGGGAACAACGTGCGCCACAGCGGAGACGCCGGAGGAGCAGTGGCCGCCGTCGCGGTCATCGCGCTGATCGCGATTGCCGTCGTGGCCATCGGGTACGTCCTCTTCGCACAGGGGGGCCAGTCGAGTCTCTGACACTCGCTCAATCCTCACGCGCCGCCGCCGGATCCCCTTCCGACGGCGGCGTCGTCGTGTGCGCCCGGCACGCACCTCGACGGGAGTGGCTCCATTGATCAAGTTGATCGAGAATGACGGGGCCCGATGGGAGCGGAAATTCCGAGCAAACGCTTCGCAAGCATTGGAAATATGCTGCCGACGAGTCCACCAAGCGTGTTGAAAAGGACGTCATCCACATCCACCACCCGACCAGCAGCCATGGCGAACTGCACAACCTCGATGGCCACACTGAACAAGGCACACGCCATAGTGGTCTTCCAAACGGAAGGGCGCGCCGCCGCGAACATCATCAAGGAGGCCAGAGGAACAAACATTGCAGCATTGGCGATCTGCAGCCGGAGGATCATATCCCGTTCCTCCGGGAATAGGAACTGTGCAGAATCTGCCTCCCACAGCCCCTCACCGGGCATCCACCAAATGGTGTACCCGCTCGAACCGATCGGTTGCATCGGCGCGATCGTCGCAAAAAGAACGACAATCGTCCACGCAATCAGCAGGACTCGGATGACAGCCGGGAAGGAGCCACCACGGTCGCTGACGGACCACCGGGAAGCAATCAATGACAAGGCCATGACCACAGCAACAGAAATTGCCACTGTTGCCGGGCCGACATAGAGAATCACTTGCCACATGACTACTTCCCCAGCCGGGATTCGATGAACATTGTCCAAGCAACACTGGCCGGAGCCGCGCCATGCACAGTTCCGGCCAGCAGGTCACCACCGAGGGTCACCCCGGTCAGTCGCACCACCACTTCGTCACGTACGTAGTGCCCTCGTACTCCATGAGCCCGCGGATACATTCGCCAGGTTCGGTGTCGAATCATACCGCGGAGAGTGGCCACGTCATTCTCCGTGTGCTTGTAACCAAACCATCCCGGAAAGGCCGTGATCTTGTCATTCTCCGCTGATAGCCCAGCCCGACAGTGATCCGGCCCGAGGCATTGTGCCGATCGTAAGAGACTCGGAAATCCCCCTTCTTACCGATCGGACCACGAATACAGAGGCTGCCGTTGCTGAGTTCACCGCAACCCGCCACGTTCGCGCTCGCGGCGGGAAGTCGGGCACACCTGATCCGAACATGACGAGAGAGCCCGTTAGCCCCCGACTCTCGCAATCTTCACAATTTTCCTCGAGCACTGATAAAGCAGCGGTCCTCAACCCGATAGGATCGCCTTACGGATTTGAGTCCCCAGTGGTCAATATGCCCATATCACCGGGGGCTCCCTCGACTCGCCGGCGCCCGGATGCCAGCTGACCATCTACTCCACGTCTCGCATCCTCTGCGCCGTCGCCCCCCAGGCAAGCATGGCAGAAGGGGCCTCTTCCCTCACACGTGAAGAGACCCCTTTGGAATGCCGCAGGGAGAAATCCAAGTGGGAAACGCCTTCAGCTTACGTCCCCACTATGCCCACCGAATGGCTGTTCTTATTCGCTGCCGACGGTGCGCTTGTGCCGGTGAATGACAAAGGCCAGAACGCCGGTCAAAGCAGCGAACCAGACGGCAAGTTCCACTCCGCCGAATCGCTTACCAAGGAAGAACAGGACCGCCAAGAAAACGATGATGATCGGGATGATCTTTACGGCGAGCGATTTCATTTATCATTTCCCCTTAGACACCGCTTTGGAAGGTGACCCTGCCGCCGCCGTGGATGGTCGTGTTCACGTACGGGTACATTGTGGAATAGCAACCGTACTTGAGAACGCACAGCTCCACCTTGCGCTTCATCTTGCTGGTGGCCTGGCGGGCCGGAGTGGCGGTCCTGCTGTCGACGATACGCCGGTCGCCAATGTTCACGATTTCCGTGTTGTTCGTGAAGTCGTCGTCGCGGAAGCGCCAGGAACGGACCTTGCCCCCCTTGAGGTAAGCCTCGGCCCAGGTGTGGTACTTGAAGATGACGCCGCCCGTGTAAGCACGGTGGGTGTGGACGACATGCGTCATCTTCCACTTGCCACCCCGGAACGCCTCAGGGTCTCCCGGCTCAGCCGGACCGTCACCACCCTCGGCCGGCAGCGTGACCTCTCCAGGCTGCGGCCTTCCCTTCAGGTGGGAGGGAGGCACGATGTCGGCAAGCTCTTCCGCAGACATCGGTTCGCCATTGCTCGAAGAAACAGCTTGCCCCTTGTCTGTGAATTCCACCTCCTTGACGGTGACCTCGGCCGGCCGCGTCGGGTCCGGCACCACCGAGGCAAGTTCGGGAATTGAACGGATGAGATCAACATCTGCCTGCGTCCACGTCCCGTCCCCATGCCTCTGAAGAGCAGCCGCCACCGCAGGGTCCCGGCCGTTATCTGCGGCCTGGGCCGAGGGGCTGAGTGTCGTCAAGAGCGCAGCCGCTGCCACTACACCGACGGCTGCAGTATTCCATGCTGAACGTGTACCAGAAGTAAACAAGTTTCCCCCTCAATCAATATGTGGAGGTGATCGTCGGTGAACTCCCGATTGGTCAGAAAGGGGTTACCCGCCCTCCGTGTAACTGCCCTAAACCTATGAGTAACCGAGTGTGTTTAAAAGTTCTTTGAGGAACATCAGAGCTTCCGCGTGTGGATTTAGCCATAGCCTGTTCGGCTGTTGGTCCTGATTTGCCCCTGCGGAAGCCTCAATTCCCCATGAAGCGTCGAGTGCGCCATGCCGCTACGCACGGCGGCATACACGTTGCCGGGCAGGGGAGGACTCAATGGGCTCGGCCTTGGCCTTGGGGATGGCTTGAAGTATTGATCAGAAACTCATGGGCTGCTCGGCCCCCCGAGCACCTGGTGCACCCCGACCGGCTTGCCACGGGTCATGACCAGCGCCTCCCGCCCCGCCCGGCCTGCCACTTCGCCCACCACGTGTCGACCGCCTTCAGCGACACCCCGAACGCCGCCGCCACGTCCTCACGGTCCCGTCCCGCCACCAGAGCTGCCACCGCCCGCAGGGCCCCCTGCACCGACGGCGACAGATGCCGCGCGTCCCCCACCAAGTCGCTCACGCCCGCCCAACAACCCAGAACCCAAACCGTTTCTGATCAATATGGATTGAGCGCCCCACCAGGCAACGGCAGCAACCCTCCGATGACTGCGCAGATATACGGAGCGGAGGCCCGGCGAACAGACACCATCCCCGACAGTTCGCCGCTCGGGGCCGGCCACGATCGGGACGGCAAGCTGCTGCGGTAGCGACACGCCTTCGCCGGGTCACGTGATGGCGGCGGCGCTGCCGTATGCCGATGCCGCGTGTCCACACTCGCCCCAAGGGTGCTCCAACGACAGTCGTTGCCCACGGTCACCCTCCGTGGTACACAGAGTGATCATGCGGGTGGCCGTCATCCCCGGACCGCCGCAGGTCAGCGCGGTGCGACCGACCCCACACGGGGAAGGGGGCAAAGAGAGCCGCCAAGTCGGCCTAAGAATGCGGTTTCATCAGGGAAGATAGAACGTGACCCGTGCCATGGGGGCAGGGGTCCGAACAACCCAACAGGGGCGGTGAGTTACATGAACCTGGCAGCCGAGAAGGGCGACATCACCACGATCATCGGCGGGATCGCTCCGAACTGGGGGCCCTTCGGAAGCCTCGGCAATGAGGCGCGCGTGATGATCGAGGTGGTGATGGCGGTCGCCATCCTCATCTGCCTCGGCATCGCCGTGTGGGGTGCGGCCAAACAGCGCATCGGCGCCACCGCATTGAGGGACACGTTCAGCGCCGAACAGGGCAAGGGTCTCATCGTGGCGGGTCTGACGGGCGTCTTCATCATCGGATCCCTGGGCACGCTCTTCACCATCGTGTACGGGATGGCCGTCTGACCCTCCGGGTCGGCCGCCCAGGTCCCGTCGTCCACCCCGACACCATCCGTCCGTCGTGCCCACCGACAGAGGTTGCGTTTCCCTGATGTCGACTCACCACACCGCGCCCGCACGGAATCCGGCACGGCTACCGTCGTACTACTACTGCGCGCAAGAGCGAGGGGCTGAGGGGGCGTACGCGGCATGAGTCCCGACGACGAACACGCGGACGAGACGTTCGGCGGCACGGGCCAGACCCGTACCCGGCTGCCCGAGAGCCACCACAGCGAGATCTACGGCGGAGCCCGGCGCCCCGCCCGGAACTCCCGCTCACTCATCACGGTGGTCGCCGTCGTCGTCCTCCTCGTCGCCGCGATCGCCTTCGCGAACCGGGGGCCGGGCAGCGACACGGCCTCCAACGCCGGCGCGGACCGACCCCAGGCCGACTCCACCGCGGCGACGGGCGTCCGCCCTGTGAAGGCCCTCACGGACGGCATCCCCTCGGGCTACGCCCAGGACGAGCAGGGGGCGCAGAGCGCGGCAGCGAATTACGCGGTGGCGCTGGGGTCGGACGGCATGTTCAACGCGGAACGCCGCCACGCGATCGTGAACCAGGTGTACGCACCCGACGTGGCAGTTGCCCGCCAAGGGGACCTCGACAAGCTGTACTCAGGCAAGGACTTCCTCACCAGAATCGGCCTCAGCCCTGACGGCAGCGCACCGAAGGGCCAGATCTTCATCTCGCGGTCCAACCCGGCGGGCGCCCGAGTCGAGCGATTCAGCGGCGACACGGCAAGCGTGGCTGTCTGGTACTCCGCCCTGTTCGGCCTCGCCGGTGAGGGGTCGAAGAACCCCGTATCCGAGAGTTGGTACACCAACACCTTCGAGCTGAAGTGGGTCAATGGGGACTGGAAGGTCACGAACTTCTCGCAGAAGGACGGGCCGGCGCCTGTGAGCCGTGACCAGAGGGCGTCGACAGCCGAAGAGATGGCCGAGGCTGTGAAGCAGTTCGGAGGGTTCACGTATGCGCGCTAGCCGCCCGAGGGCTCTCGCTGCCGCGGCGACAAGCCTTCCCGTGACAATCCTGCTCGCAGCACAGGCGTGGGCGGCGCCCACACCCACGCCTACTCCCACTTCCAGCAACAACCCCTGCGACCTCATCCGCGGTCCCGCCCGCGACTACTGCGAAAACGGCGACAGCACCCGGACCCCCACCCGCTCCCCCTCCGACCTCGCCCCCGCCGACAGCCTCGACCCCCTCAGCTCCCTCGCCAAGGGGTGTGCCGATGCCGGGGCGTGGATCGTGGGGAAGCTGTCCGAGGCCGTGAAGGCGACGTCGGACGTGGACTTCACGAATCCCCAGTTCCTGAAGCAGTACGCGATCGTCTTCGCCGCCGCGACGTTCCTGACGCTGGTGCTGTGGCTGCTGGCCGTGGCGAAGAGGGCCATCCGGGGCGTGCCGCTCACCACCGCGCTGTCCGAGGCGATCGGGTTCCTCTGGCTGACCGTCCTGGCGTCCGCGTTCACGCCGCTCGTCCTGTACACCGTCGTGTCGGCGACCGACGGGGTCACGGAGATCATCGCGAGCGGGACCGGAAGCCAGACGGACGTGTTCTTCGGGTCCTTCGCGGAGGCCCTGAAGAAGGGCGAGGGCATCGGCGGCGGACCGATCATGCTGATCGTCGTGTCGCTGGTGACCGTGCTCGCCGCCGGCGTCCTCTGCCTGGAACTGGTGATCAGGGCCGCACTCCTCTACGTGGGCGCGCTGCTCGGCACCATCGTCTACGCGGGCCTCGTCGACAAGAACATGTGGGGCCACGTCCGCCGCTGGGCGGGCATCATGATCGCGGTCATCCTCGTCAAGCCGGTCATCGTGATCGTGCTCGGCCTCGCCGGTGCGCTGGCGACGGAGGAGGGACCGACCGCCCTCTCCGCCGTGGTGTCCGGCCTGGCGATCATCCTGCTCGCCATCTTCGCGTCGGCGATGATCTACCGCTTCGTACCGGGCTTCGGCGACGAGATCGCCGCGGCCCGCACGAACCGCAAGCAGGCCACCGACGGCGCCCAGGCCGCGGCCGTCATCAGCTCGCCCGCCGCGCTCGTCTCCCAGGGCATCAAGACGCACAGCAGCCGCAGTCACGACCGTTCCGGCGGCGGGGGGTCGGCCCGCCCCGCCGAGGCGATGTCCGGCGGCATGGCGGCCCACAGCAGCCGCGGTTCGTCCGGGGGCGGAGGCGGCGGTGCCGTGTCCGCGCCCGCCCCGCGGAGCGCCGGCCCGGCCGGCGGCACCCCGCACAGCTCCCGCAGCACCGGTAACAACAGCACAGGAGGTGGAGGGCGTTGACGACGCAGTCCCCGACCATCGCGCCCCGCCGCACGTATCTCATCGGCCGGGCCCGGCCGAATGCGATCGTCGGCAAGAACCGCGAGACCGGCGAGATCGCCCTGATCATCGCCGGCGCGTTCCTCGGCATGATGAGCGGGCTGCTGGTCCCCCTTCTGTCGCTGCGCATCGTCCTGCTGACCGGCTTCCCGATGCTCGCCCTCGCGGCCGTGTACGTGCCGTACAAGCAGCGCACCTTCTACAAGTGGTTCGAGATCAACCGCTCGTACAAGCGCACCCTGCGCAGCGGGACGACGTACCGTTCCGGCGCCATGGAGGCCGGCACCCGCTCCGACGGGCGCGAGGTGGAGATCGGGCCGCCGCCCGGCATCGGGCGGATCACCTGGCTCGCCGCGCCGTTCGGACCCGACGAGATCGCCGTGCTGCTGCACGCCGACCGGCGGACCGTCACCGCCGCCATCGAGATCGAGGGGCCCGGCGTCGGCCTGCGCGACAGCGAGGACCAGGAGGCCCTCGTCGACCGGTTCGGCACGCTGCTCAAGCACGTCGCGAACGGCGACGGGTTCGTGACCCGCCTCCAGATGCTCGCCCGTACCCTCCCCGCCGACCCCGACGCCCACGCCAAGGACGTCGCCCAGCGCGGCGACGCACACGCGCCGACCTGGCTCCAGGACTCCTACGACCAGCTCCAGTCGATGGTGTCCACGTCCAGCGAGCAGCACCGCGCCTACCTCGTCGCCTGTATGCACTACAGCCGCGACCTGGCCGCCGAGGCCCACGCCATGGCCCGCGCCGCCCGGCCCCACGGGGGCCGCAAACTGGACCGCGACGCCGGACTCGCCGTCGTCATGGCCCGCGAGCTCACCGACATCTGCGCCCGCCTCGCCGAGGCCGACATCCGCGTCCGCCAGCCCCTCGGCCAGGGCCGGCTGGCCTCCCTCGTGCACTCCATGTACGACCCGGACCACCCCATCGACCACATCCAGGCCATGAGCAGGCGCAACGCCTGGCCCGCAGAACTCGACGCGGTCGAACCGACCTACCTCCAGGCGAAGACCCGCGAGTCGTCGACCCGCCAGCCTTGGTGCCACGCCACCGCATGGGTGAAGGAATGGCCGATGACCCCCGTCGGCGTCAACTTCCTGGCCCCGCTCCTCGTCCACACCCCGGACGTGATCCGCACGGTCGCCGTCTGCATGGACCTCGAACCCACCGAGGTCGCCATCGAGCGGATGCTGACGGAGAAGACCAACGACGAGGCGGAGGCCAGCCGCGCCGCCAAGATGAACCGGACGGTCGACCCGCGTGACGTCGCCGCGCACGGCAGGCTGGACCAGCGGGGTGAAGATCTCGCCAGTGGCGCGGCGGGCGTCAACCTCGTCGGGTACATCACTGTGTCGTCCCGTTCCCCCGAGGCGCTCGCCCGCGACAAGCGGACGATCCGCGCCTCCGCCGGCAAGTCGTACCTGAAGCTGGAGTGGTGCGACCGCGAGCACCACCGGGCGTTCGTGAACACCCTGCCGTTCGCCACCGGCATCCGACGCTAGAAAGGGGCAGTGCCGCCGTGCGAGATCCACTGTCCGCGCTGACGGATGCCTTCACCAGCTTCCTCTTCGGGAAGGTGGAGACCACCCGCCTGCCCGTCCGCACCTCCACGGGCCAGGCCCAGGCCGTGTACCTCCCCACGGCCGCGCCCGGACTCGGCGACTCCGGAGTCATCATCGGCCGCGAGGTCTACAGCGGCAAGGGCTACATCTACGACCCGTTCCAGCTGTACGGGCAGCAGCTCCCGGCCCCGCACTGGCTGGTCCTCGGCGAGTCCGGCAACGGCAAGTCGGCGCTGGAGAAGACGTACGTCCTGCGGCAGCTGCGGTTCCGCGACCGGCAGGTCGTGGTCCTGGACGCCCAGGGCGAGGACGGTGTCGGCGAGTGGAACCTCATCGCGCAGGAGCTGGGGATAACGCCCATCCGGCTCGACCCGACGGCCGCCCTCGACGACGGCATCCGCCTCAACCCGCTCGACCCGTCGATCACCACCACCGGTCAGCTGGCGCTGCTCCGCACGATCATCGAGGTCGCGATGGGGCACGGCCTGGACGAACGGTCCGGCTTCGCCCTGAAGGTCGCCCACGCCTACGTCAACGAGACCATCGTCGACCGGCAGCCGGTCCTCACCGACATCGTGGAGCAGCTCCGCCACCCCGAGGCCGAATCCGCCGAGGCGATGAACGTCGCCATAGACGACGTACGGGCCTGGGGCCTGGACGTCGCCCTGGTGCTGGACCGGCTCGTCGACGGTGACCTGCGCGGCATGTTCGACGGTCCGACGACCGTCGGCATCGACCTCGACGCCCCGCTCATCGTCTTCGACCTCTCCCACATCGACCGCAACAGCATCGCCATGCCGATCCTCATGGCGATCGTCGGAGTCTGGCTGGAGCACACCTGGATCCGGCCCGACCGGAAGAAGCGCATCTTCCTCGTCGAGGAGGCCTGGCACATCATCAACTCGCCGTTCGTGGCCCAGCTCTTCCAGCGGTTGCTGAAGTTCGGACGACGGCTCGGCCTGTCGTTCGTCGCGGTCGTCCACCATCTGTCGGACGTCGTGGACGGTGCGGCGGCGAAGGAGGCCGCGGCCATCCTCAAGATGGCGTCGACCCGGACGATCTACGCCCAGAAAGCGGACGAGGCGAGAGCCACCGGCCAGGTCCTCGGCCTGCCCCGATGGGCCGTCGAGATCATCCCGACGCTCACGCCGGGCATCGCGGTCTGGGACGTCAACGGCAACGTCCAAGTCGTCAAGCACCTGGTCACCGAACGGGAACGGCCATTGGTCTACACGGACCGCGCCATGACGGAGTCCTCGGGCACACCGCCGCTGTCGGAGGACGCGCTGGCCGCCGAACTCGACGCCGAACGCCGCGCGGCGCTCATGGAACAGCAGATGAACGACTCCCCGTCGTCCCGCTCGACGGTCGCCTGACATGCGCGAGGCGCGCACGACCGGGCATCGCGAGGCGTCGACCGGGACCGGAGGCATCCCCGACGGGCTCCTCGTCGGCCTGCTGGGGTTCCTCCTCGGACTGGCGCTGCTCACCTGGTCGGCGACCGGCCTGGCCGCCCTGCTGACCCACGGCGCCTGGCCGGCGGGTGTGACGTTCGCCCATACGCCCCTCGCCATACGCCACTTGGCGTCCCAGCCGCACGACATAGCAGGCGCCTGGCCGCAGGTCCCGGCGACGGAACTCTCCGGGTACGGGTTGTTCTGGGGGCTGCTCATCGGCCAGCTGATGGTCCTGCTGACGCTGACCATCGCCACGATGACCGCGATCGCCCGCCGCCGCGCCCGGAAACAGCTGTCCAGGCGCCGGGCGGCGGCCGCGGCCGGGGATCGACAGCTGGATGACGAGCCCGGTTCGGCTCCGGCTCCGGGGCGGGTTCCGGAGCAGGTTGCGGGGCCTGATGCCGTGTCTGCCACCGCTTCGGCTGCCTCCCGGTCCGCCTCCGATCGGGCAGCAGCGGACCACGAGGCTCCGTCTCGTGAGGCTCTTGCCGGAAGGGCACCTGCCGTCGGCGTACGCATGGGGAGCGACCCGTCCCGGGAAGCCGAAGCCGTCGACACCCGGGCTGCTGTCCGGCCGCAGGAATCCGTGGCGGTCACGGATGTCCCGGCCCCTTCACCCACCGCCACCGTGGCGGCCGCACCGCCCGCCACGGCCGGGCACGACACCGGGACGGCGGCCGTCCGGCAAGCGCCCGTCGTCTACGGCGGGCCGCAGACCCGGCGTCCCGCCGCCGTGGCGGCCATCAGGGTCGCGGAGGGCCCCCTCCTCGTCGTCACCTCCGATCCCTCCGTCTGGGCGGAGACGAAGGACTCCCGCGCCAAACTCGGCCCGGCCCTCGTCTACGACCCGGGCCATCTGTGCGACACGCCCGCCCGGCTCCACTGGTCGCCGACGAGCGGCTGCGAGTCCGCCGAGACCGCCGCGGCCCGCGCGGCAGCCCTGCTCGCACCGGTCCGCCCCCTGGCCCGGATCGATGCGGCGATGGCGGACACCGCCGAGACACTGCTGCGGTGCTGGCTGCACGCCGCCGCGGTGGACGGCCGCGCGTTCAAGCACGTCCATCGCTGGGCCCAGGGCGGCGGCGCCCAGGAGGCGGTACGCATCCTGCGTACGCACCCCAAGGCCGCCGCCGGGATCGCCGGACTGCTGGAGTCGGCCCTGACCGCGCACACGGAACGGCGGGACATCGCCCAGCAGTTGGTGTCCCGGGCCCTGGAGTCACTCTCCTCAGTACATATTCGGGAAGCCTGCACACCAAATCGGGCAGATTCGCTCGTCCTGGAATCATTTGTGGACGAAGGGGGAAGTCTTTACGTGGTGGGCGAAGCGATCGAGAATCCTCGGTCCCGCCCTGGTGCGATGCCCTTCCTCACCGCTCTCGTATCAAGCGTGGTCGAGCACGGCCGCCGCATGGCCGCACGGTCATCCGACGGTCGGCTCGACCCACCAATGACCCTGGTGCTGGAGGACGTCGCCGCGGTGGCACCGCTGCCCCTGCTCCCGGAGCTCCTCGCATCCGGTGAGGAACGGGGCATGCCCACGCTGGCACTCCTCCGCTCACGGGAGCAGGGCCGCGCCCGCTGGCCACAGGCATCCGCCCGGACCTCCGGCGCGGGCCGCGGCTTCGACTTCGGCCTAGGCTGATACGTCAGTCCGAGCCGGGACCGCTCGTGCCGGTCGTGCTGCTCCCACCGGTCGTCGGGGTACCGCCGTCCCGGCGGGCCACCATCTCGAACTCCTTGGACGTCACATCGCCCGGGACCGGGACGGTGGTGCCCGTCTCGACGAAGCCGGCCTTGCGGTAGAAAGCACGGGCCCGTGAGTTCGCCTCGTGCACGAACAGCCGTACCCGCTCCAACCGGGGCTGCTCCACGGACCACGCCCACTCCAGCGCCGCGGCGAACAGCCGCTGCGTCAGCCCGGTCCCTCTGAATTCCGGCCGGACGAATACCCCCACCAGATGCCCTTGGGGCATCTGGATCTTCCCCTCGAAGAAGTCGTCCTCTCCCTCACGCTCGATCAGGACGACTACGGTGCCCACCCATTCACCGTCGGCGGCCTCCGCCACGAACTGGAGGCTCTCCGTACCGTGCGAGGAGCCGGCCGCGCGTTCCTGCCACGCCATGTCCGACCGGAGGACGGCCTGTTCGAAGGTCTCAAGGTAGGCGACGGGTGCCGCCGGGTCGGACAGCGCCGCGAGCCTCAGCTCCTTGACCTTCTGCCACTCGTCCGCACGGATGGGCCGGATCACGAATTCCATGATCCGATCCTAGAACGCAAAAAGCCGCTGCCCCGGACCTTTTGAGGTCCGGGGCAGCGGCTGAATAATAGTTCGGCGGCGTCCTACTCTCCCACAGGGTCCCCCCTGCAGTACCATCGGCGCTGAAAGGCTTAGCTTCCGGGTTCGGAATGTAACCGGGCGT
>NZ_JBVICA010000017.1:0-175077 GCF_055573115.1 Streptomyces sp. NPDC030222 | reverse complement strand
TTTCCTCCGGGCGCTTCCCTTCGGTGTTTCCAACCTTACCAGATTCTTTTTCCGTTCCGTTTCCGGTCTGGATTTCGATTCCGGCGGCCGTTGGAGGGCCTTCGCCTTTCGGCGCTTTCCGACTTTATCAGGTTTCCTGAGTCGAATTTCCCGCCCCGTCCGGGCCGCTCCGGACACGCAGGTGTCCCGGGCTCCCGTTCTGGCGGAGCCGTAAACGTACTGGAGCGGAGCGCCCTCGCGCAAATCGAGGGGCTCCGCTCCAGTGATGTCGTGTCAGACCTCGACCACGACGGGGAGGATCATCGGGCGGCGGCGGTAAGTGTCCGACACCCACTTGCCGATGGAGCGCCTCACGAGCTGCTGCAGCTGGTGCGGCTCGACGACACCGTCGGCGGCCGAGCGGTTCAGCGCTTCCTCGATCTTCGGGATCACGCCGTCGAACGCCGCGTCGTCGATACCGGAGCCCCGGGCGTGGATGTTCGGGCCGCCCACGATCTTCCCGGTCGACGAGTCGACGACGACGAAGACGGAGATGATGCCCTCCTCGCCGAGGATCCGGCGGTCCTTGAGGGAGGACTCGGTGACGTCTCCGACCGAGAGGCCGTCGACGTACACGTACCCCGCCTGCACCTTGCCGGTGATGCGGGCGCGGCCGTCGACCAGGTCGACGACCACTCCGTCCTCGGCGATGACGATGTGGTCCTTGGGAACCCCGGTCAGCGCGCCGAGCTCGGCGTTGGCGCGCAGATGGCGCCATTCTCCGTGGACCGGCATGAGGTTGCGCGGCTTGCAGATGTTGTAGAAGTACAGCAGTTCGCCGGCTGAGGCGTGGCCCGAGACATGGACCTTGGCGTTGCCCTTGTGGACGACGTTGGCACCCCAGCGGGTGAGACCGTTGATGACGCGGTAGACCGCGTTCTCGTTGCCCGGGATGAGCGACGACGCCAGGATCACGGTGTCGCCGGGGACGATCCGGATCTGGTGGTCCCGGTTGGCCATGCGGGACAGCGCGGCCATCGGTTCGCCCTGGGAGCCGGTGCAGACGAGGACGATCTCGTCGTCCGGCAGGTCGTCGAGCGTCTTGACGTCGACGACGAGGCCCGCGGGGACCCGCAGGTAGCCCAGGTCACGAGCGATGCCCATGTTGCGGACCATCGACCGGCCGACGAAGGCGACCCGGCGGCCGTACTCGTGGGCGGCGTCGAGGATCTGCTGGATGCGGTGGACGTGGCTGGCGAAGCTGGCCACGATCACACGCTTCTGGGCACCGGCGAAGACCTGGCGGAGCACGTTGGAGATGTCGCGCTCGTGCGGGGTGAAGCCGGGGACCTCGGCGTTGGTCGAGTCGCTCAGCAGGAGGTCGATGCCCTCCTCGCTGAGGCGCGCGAAGGCGTGCAGGTCGGTCAGCCGGCCGTCGAGGGGCAGCTGGTCCATCTTGAAGTCGCCGGTGTGGACGGCCATGCCCGCAGGGGTGCGGATGGCGACCGCCAGGGCGTCCGGGATGGAGTGGTTGACCGCGATGAACTCGCAGTCGAAGGGGCCGATGCGCTCGCGGTTCCCCTCGGCGACCTCGAGGGTGTAGGGGCGGATCCGGTGCTCCTGGAGCTTCGCCTCGATGAGGGCGAGCGTGAGCTTGGAACCGATCAGCGGGATGTCCGGCTTCTGCCGGAGCAGGAACGGCACGCCGCCGATGTGGTCCTCGTGCCCATGAGTGAGCACGATGCCCTCGATGTCGTCGAGACGGTCCTGGATGGACGTGAAGTCGGGCAGGATCAGGTCGATGCCGGGCTGCTCCTCCTCGGGGAAGAGCACACCACAGTCGACGATCAGCAGTCGGCCGCCGTATTCGAAGACGGTCATGTTGCGGCCGATCTCACCGAGGCCGCCGAGCGGGGTGACGCGCAGACCCCCTTCCGGCAGCTTCGGCGGAGGGCCGAGTTCGGGGTGCGGATGGCTCAAAAGACTCTCCTCACCACACGCGCCACGGGCCGGGTGGGCACGTGGCGCGCATGACATTCGTGCACTTGCTGTTGTCTCTTCCCTGCGTATTCAGTTGTGAAGTCCGTTGTCAGAGCTGTACCCCGCCGGCGGCGAGATCGAGCTTGAGCTGGGCCGTCTCCTCGGGCGTGAGCTCGACGAGCGGGAGGCGCAGCGGGCCGCCCGGCAGTCCCTGGAGGGCGAGCGCGGCCTTGGTGGTCATGACGCCCTGGGTGCGGAACATGCCGGTGTAGACGGGCAGCAGCTTCTGGTGGATCTCGGTGGCCTTCTGCACGTCGCCTGCCGTGTACGCGTCCACGAGGGCGCGGAGCTCGGGGGTGACGACGTGGCTGACCACGGAGACGAAGCCGACGGCGCCGACGGACAGCAGCGGGAGGTTGAGCATGTCGTCGCCGGAGTACCAGGCGAGCCCGCTGCGGGCGATGGCCCAGCTGGCGCTGCCGAGGTCTCCCTTGGCGTCCTTGTTGGCGACGATGCGGGGGTGCTCGGCGAGACGGACGATCGTCTCGGTGTCGATGGGGACGCCGGCGCGGCCGGGGATGTCGTAGAGCATGACAGGCAGCCCGGTGGCGTCGGCCACGGCGGTGAAGTGCCGGTACAGGCCCTCCTGCGGGGGCTTGTTGTAGTACGGCGTCACGGCAAGCAGGCCGTGCGCTCCGGCGCGCTCCGCGGCACGGGCGAGCTCCAGCGTGTGGCGGGTGTCGTTGGTGCCGATTCCGGCCACGACGTTGGCCCGGTCCCCGACGGCTTCCCGTACGGCTCGGACGAGCTGCTCTTTCTCCGCGTCGCTGGTGGTGGGGGACTCGCCGGTGGTGCCGTTGACGATCAGTCCGTCGTTACCTGCGTCGACCAGGTGGGCGGCGAGCCGCTGGGCACCGTCGAGGTCGAGAGCGCCATCCGCCGTGAATGGCGTGACCATGGCGGTGAGGACCCGCCCGAAGGGGGTCTGCGGAGTGGAGATCGGAGCCATGGGGAACACGCTACTCGCTGCTCACCTCGGTGGGTCCCCTCGGGGGAGGACTGGTGGTGCGGGTTATGTCACCGGCAGGGGGTTCTTCATGTGGATCCCGGCACTGCCTGCTCGGGGGTTCAGGCAGTGCCGGGTCCGTTTGATCAGCCTAGATGAACTTCTCGAAACGTCGCAATACGGACGCTTTGCCAGGGGGATCCGCGCATCCGGCCGTCACGGACAGCGACGTCCGTCCCGTTACGGGGCGATGCGCCCGTTGGCGTTGAAGGCGGCGTGGGTGAGCGGCATGAGACGGGCCCAGTGCTCCTCCATCTTCTCGCCGACCATCTCGATCTCCCGCTGCGGGAACGAGGGGACCTTCGCCAGCTCGTGCTGGGTGCGCAGACCGAGGAAGTGCATCAGCGAGCGTGCGTTGCAGGTGGCGTACATCGACGAGTAGAGACCCACCGGGAGGACCGAACGGGCGACCTCTCGGGCCACACCCTCCGCCAGCATCTTCTGGTAGGCGTCGTAGGCCTGCCGGTAGGCGTCCAGCATGGTCTCGGTGACCAGCTCGTGCTGCGCCGGGGTGCCCTCCACGAACTCGTACTTCCCGGGGCGGCCCTGCTGCACGAGCTTGCGGGACCGGCCCGGCACGTAGAAGACCGGCTGGAGCTCCCGGTAGCGGCCGGACTCCTCGTTGTACGACCAGCCGACCCGGTGCCGCATGAACTCGCGGAAGACGAAGATCGGGGCGCTGATGAAGAAGGTCATCGAGTTGTGCTCGAAGGGGCTGCCGTGGCGGTCGCGCATCAGATAGTTGATCAGCCCCTTGGAGCGCTCGGGGTCCTTCTGCAGCTCCTCGAGCGACTGCTCGCCTGCCGTGGAGACCCGGGCGGCCCACAGCACGTCGGAGTCCCCGGCCGTGTGCTTCACCAGCTCCACGGTGACATCGCTGCGGAACTCCGGTTCGAGGGTCTCGCTCACCTGCAGGTCCTTCCAGTTCACGGCGCGGTAGGCCAGCCCACTCTAGATGATTTCCCCCGTTCGGCCGCCGGGCCCGGAGGCGGGCACCGAGGCTCGGCCGAGGGCCGGGGCGGTGCCGGGCGGCACCACCACGAGGGTCCCAACGTCACTCCGCCGCCTCATCAGCGTCCCGCTGCCCCGCAGGGCACCGTCCTACGCTGGTACGGTCATCGGCTCGTCCGGCCACCCTGACATCGCCGGGCTGTACCCACGTGGGTAGCCTCACCGGGCACAGCCATTCGAGCGTGCATGTGAGTGAGGAACTGCCGTGCCCCTGCCCTTTCTGACGGCCGACCGCGCATTCGACGCGGTCGCGGACGACGCAGCCCTGCCCTTCGACGATCACGATCGCTGGAGGCGTCCGTACCGTCCGGGCCCGTGGCGGGTGGGACCGGCCGCGGTACTGCTGATGCTGGCCTCGTTCATCCTGCTGGCCGCGATGATCATCGCCTTCGCGGGCGCCCTGCCGGCGGCCGGCGGCTGCCTGGGGCTTGCGGTGCTGGTGATCGCGGTGGCGCTGCGCCTGCTGCGGATGGGCACGTGGGTGAGCATGCACGGGTTGCGCCGCGTACGGTTCTTCCGTACCGGGACCACGCCGTGGGAGCACGTCGAGGCGGTGCGCACGGTGCAGCAGCCGGTGAGGTGGCTGGGGCTGCCGCGGACCGTGCAGGGGCAGGCGCTGATCGCCGTACTGCGGTCCGCCGGGGAACCCGTGGCGCTGATCACGGACCACAACGCCGACTTCCTGTCCCGGGTGGAGGCCTTCGACCGCGCCGCCGACACGCTCGAGGCCTGGGGCGAGGAGTACGCCCGCCCCTGAGGGCGTCCGGCCCTGATCAGCCGGACACCTCCGGCGGCGGTGCCGCCCGCCGGCTGCCGGGCGCCGGCCCCGTCGCGACCGCCGCGCGGTGGCGCGAGGTCCCCGATGGCACCCGGTCCATGGCGGGGAACCGTCACTCGCGGCAGGGCCACGGACCCGTCAGGCGCGCACCGGCCTGCCGTCGTGCAGGGCGATGGCGCGCTGCATGGCCTTGCGTGCCCGAGGAGTGTCCCGGGCGTCGTGGTAGGCGACGGCGAGGCGGAACCAGCTGCGCCAGTCTCCGGGGGCGTCCTCCGTCTCGGCGCGGCGCTTGGCGAAGACCGCGTCGGCCGAGTCCCGGTCGATCCTGCCGCCCGGGGTGCGGACCAGCTCGTCGACGGGCAGACCGCCCTCCGCGTCGAGCTCGGCCGCGAGCTGGTTGGCCTTGCGGACGAACTGGGTGTTCTTCCACAGGAACCACAGGCCGATCACCGGCAGGATGAGGACCGCGGCCCCGAAGGCGACGGTCAGGGCGGTGCCCTGCCGGATGAGCATCACTCCCCGGCTGCCGACCAGGACGAAGTAGACGACGAGGACGGCAGCCGTGACGAAGTAGGTGATCTTGGCGCGCATGGTGGGGGTCCCGGTATCAGCCGAGGTCGAGGAAGTGTTCCAGGCCGAACGTGAGGCCCGGGGTGGACACCACGCGGCGCGCGCCCAGCAGGATGCCCGGCATGAAGCTGCTGTGGTGCAGGGAGTCGTGCCGGATGGTGAGGGTCTCGCCCTCACCGCCGAGCAGCACTTCCTGGTGGGCCAGGAGTCCGCGCAGCCGGACGGCGTGCACCGGAACGCCGTCGACGTCCGCGCCGCGGGCACCGTCGAGGGCGGTGACGGTGGCGTCCGGCTGCGGGGCGCAGCCGGCCTCGGCGCGGGCAGCGGCGATCAGCTGGGCGGTGCGGGTGGCCGTACCGGAGGGGGCGTCGACCTTGTTGGGGTGGTGCAGTTCGACGACCTCGACGGATTCGAAGTACCGCGCCGCCTGCTGCGCGAACTTCATGGTGAGCACCGCTCCGATGGAGAAGTTCGGGGCGATGAGGACACCGGTCTCCGGCGAGTCGGCGAGCCAGGAGCGGAGCTGCGCGAGGCGTTCGTCGGTCCAGCCGGTGGTGCCGACGACGGCGTGGATGCCGTGGCGCACGCAGAAGTCGAGGTTGCCCATCACCGAGGCGGGGGTGGTCAGCTCGACCGCGACCTGGGCACCGGTCTCGGCGAGGGATTCCAGTTTGTCGCCCCGGCCGAGCGCGGCGACCAGTTCCATGTCCTCCGCGGCCTCGACGGCTCGTACGGCCTCGGAGCCGATACGGCCCTTGGCGCCGAGAACGGCCACGCGCAGCTTGCTCATTCCTGTGACTCCCTAGGAGACGGATTCGTGCAGGCGATCAGCCTGCTTGTCCTTCAGCGGGCCGATGACGGACAGCGACGGGCGCTGTCCCAGGACGTCCCGGGCTACCTCGCGGACGTCGTCGGGGGTGACGGCGGCCATGGCGGTCAGCATGTCGTCGACGGACATCTGGTCGCCCCAGCACAGTTCGCTCTTGCCGATGCGGTTCATCAGCGCCCCGGTGTCCTCCAGGCCGAGCACCGTGGAGCCGGACAGCTGGCCGATCGCACGGCTGATCTCGTCGTCCGAGAGGCCCTCGGAGGCGACCCGGTCCAGTTCGTCCCGGCAGATCCGCAGCACGTCGTGGACCTGGCTGGGGCGGCAGCCCGCGTAGACGCCGAAGAGGCCGCAGTCGGCGAAGCCCGAGGTGTACGAGTAGACGCTGTAGGCGAGACCGCGCTTCTCCCGGACCTCCTGGAAGAGGCGGGAGGACATGCCGCCGCCCAGGGCGGTGTTCAGTACGCCGAGCGCCCAGCGGCGTTCGTCGGTGCGGGGCAGGCCGGGCATGCCGAGGACGACATGGGCCTGCTCGGTCCTGCGGCCCAGCAGCTCGACCCGGCCTGCAGTGCGGATGGCGCGCCTGCCTGCCCGGGGCCCGACGGGCGCGGCGTCGCTCCGGCCCAGGGCTCCGGCCTCCTCGAAGGCGGCACGGACCTGGCGGACCACGGTGGCGTGGTCGACGTTGCCCGCGGCTGCGACGACCAGGTGCGTCGGGTCGTAGTGCTTCTTGTAGAAGCGGCGGATGCGGTCCGCGTCGAGTGCGTTGACGGTGTCGACGGTGCCGAGGACCGGACGGCCGAGGGGGGTGTCCCCGAACATGGTGTGCGCGAACAGGTCGTGCACGACGTCACCCGGGTCGTCCTCGGTCATCGCGATCTCTTCGAGGACGACGCCCCGTTCGGCACCGACGTCCTCTTCGAGGATCAGGGATCCGGTGAGCATGTCGCACACCACGTCGATGGCGAGCGGCAGATCGGTGTCCAGCACCCGCGCGTAGTAGCAGGTGTACTCCTTCGCCGTGAAGGCGTTCATCTCGCCGCCGACCGCGTCGATCGCGGCGGAGATGTCGAGGGCACTGCGCTTCCTGGTGCCCTTGAAGAGGAGGTGCTCCAGGTAGTGCGTGGCGCCGTTCAGAGACGGCGTCTCGTCCCGGGAGCCGACGTGGACCCAGATGCCGAAGGTGGCGGAGCGTACGGAGGGCAGGGTCTCGGTGATGACGCGGAGACCGCCGGGCAGGGTGGTCCGGCGGACCGTTCCGATGCCGTCCTTGCCCTTGAGGAGGGTTTGGGTACGGGCGACGGCCCGCGCCTCCGAGGAGGTGCGGGCCGTCGTCCTGGAACTACGGGACGTCACTTGTCGGTGTCGTCCTTCTCGGTGTCGGCAGCCTCTTCGCCCTCGATCACGGGGATGAGGGACAGCTTGCCGCGGGAGTCGATCTCGGCGATCTCGACCTGGACCTTCTGACCCACGCCGACGACGTCCTCGACGTTCTCCACACGCTTGCCGCCGGCCAGCTTGCGGATCTGCGAGATGTGCAGCAGGCCGTCCTTGCCGGGCAGCAGGGAGACGAACGCACCGAAGGTGGTGGTCTTGACGACCGTGCCCAGGTAGCGTTCGCCGACCTCCGGCATGGTCGGGTTGGCGATGCTGTTGATCGTCGTACGGGCGGCCTCGGCGGACGGGCCGTCGGCGGCGCCGATGTAGATGGTGCCGTCGTCCTCGATGGTGATCTCGGCGCCGGTGTCCTCCTGGATCTGGTTGATCATCTTGCCCTTGGGGCCGATGACCTCGCCGATCTTGTCCACGGGGATCTTGACGGTGATGATCCGCGGGGCGTTGGGGGACATCTCGTCCGGCGTGTCGATGGCTTCCATCATCACGTCGAGGATGTGCAGACGGGCGTCACGGGCCTGCTTGAGGGCCGCGGCCAGCACGGAGGCCGGGATGCCGTCCAGCTTGGTGTCGAGCTGGAGGGCGGTCACGAACTCCTTCGTGCCGGCGACCTTGAAGTCCATGTCGCCGAAGGCGTCCTCCGCACCGAGGATGTCGGTGAGGGTGACGTAGTGGGTCTCGCCGTCGATCTCCTGGGAGATCAGGCCCATGGCGATACCGGCGACCGGGGCCTTCAGCGGCACACCGGCGTTCAGCAGCGACATGGTGGAGGCGCAGACCGAGCCCATGGACGTCGAGCCGTTGGAGCCGAGGGCCTCGGACACCTGACGGATCGCGTAGGGGAACTCCTCGCGCGTCGGCAGGACCGGGATCAGGGCGCGCTCGGCGAGGGCGCCGTGACCGATCTCGCGGCGCTTCGGGGAGCCGACCCGGCCGGTCTCACCGGTGGAGTACGGCGGGAAGTTGTAGTTGTGCATGTAGCGCTTGCGGGTCACCGGGGAAAGGGTGTCCAACTGCTGCTCCATGCGGAGCATGTTGAGGGTGGTGACGCCCAGGATCTGGGTCTCGCCGCGCTCGAACAGGGCGGAACCGTGCACCCGCGGGATCGCCTCGACCTCGGCGGCGAGCGTACGGATGTCCGTGACGCCACGGCCGTCGATACGCTTGCGCTCCTTGATCACGCGCTCACGGACCAGGGACTTGGTCAGCGAGCGGTAGGCGGCGGAGATCTCCTTCTCGCGGCCCTCGAACTGCGGGAGCAGCTTCTCGGCGGCCAGGGCCTTGACGCGGTCCAGCTCGCTCTCGCGCTCCTGCTTGCCGGCGATGGTCAGCGCTGCGGCGAGCTCGTCCCTGACCGCGGCGGTGAGCGCCTCCAGGACGTCGTCCTGGTAGTCGAGGTAGATCGGGAACTCGGCGGTCGGCTTGGCGGCCTTCGCGGCGAGGTCGGCCTGGGCCTTGCACAGGACCTTGATGAACGGCTTCGCGGCGTCCAGACCGGCGGCGACGATCTCCTCGGTCGGCGCCTCGGCACCGCCCTTGACCATCTGCACGGTCTTGTCGGTGGCCTCGGCCTCGACCATCATGATCGCGACGTCGCCGTCCTCGAGGGCGCGGCCCGCGACGACCATGTCGAAGACGGCGTCCTCGAGCTCGGTGTGCGTGGGGAACGCCACCCACTGGCCGCGGATCAGCGCGACGCGGACGCCGCCGATCGGACCGGAGAAGGGCAGGCCCGCCAGCTGGGTCGAGGCGGAGGCGGCGTTGATGGCGACCACGTCGTACAGGTGGTCGGGGTTCAGCGCCATGATGGTGGCGACGACCTGGATCTCGTTGCGCAGGCCCTTCTTGAAGGACGGGCGCAGCGGGCGGTCGATCAGACGGCAGGTGAGGATCGCGTCCTCGGAGGGCCGGCCCTCACGGCGGAAGAAGCTGCCGGGGATCTTGCCGGCTGCGTACATCCGCTCCTCGACGTCCACCGTCAGGGGGAAGAAGTCGAGCTGGTCCTTCGGGTTCTTGGACGCGGTGGTGGCCGACAGCACCATGGTGTCGTCGTCCAGGTACGCCACGGCGGAGCCGGCGGCCTGCTTGGCGAGGCGGCCCGTCTCGAAGCGGATGGTGCGGGTGCCGAAGGAACCGTTGTCGATGACGGCCTCGGCGTAGTGGGTCTCGTTCTCCACTAGCGTTTTCTCCGTGTTCTTCGTCGTCCTCCGTCCCCGGGCTGCCCGTGTGGCAGGGGGACGGAACGGTGGCGGAGAAGCACTCCCTTGGTGCGGGCCGGTCTTCGATCGAAGCACCCGGGTCGTTGTCGCCCGGGGGCCACTACCGAGGACCGGCGGCCAGGAGGAGGCTTCTGCACGCCCGTACGGTGTTGCGTTGTGCGACCAGACTACAAAGGGTGTGCCGGGTGTCGCACGTACAGCAAAGGGAGCGGCCCCCTGAGGTGGGAACCGCTCCCTTCACAGCGTCTTACTTGGCGCCGGCGGCACCGCGGCGGATGCCGAGGCGGTCGACCAGCGCACGGAAGCGCTGGATGTCCTTCTTGGCCAGGTACTGCAGCAGGCGGCGGCGCTGGCCGACCAGGATCAGCAGACCACGGCGGGAGTGGTGGTCGTGCTTGTGGGTCTTCAGGTGCTCGGTCAGGTCCGAGATGCGGCGGGACAGCAGCGCGACCTGGACCTCGGGGGAGCCGGTGTCGCCCTCCTTGGTGCCGAACTCGGCCATGATCTGCTTCTTGGTAGCGGCGTCGAGAGACACTCGGTACTCCTCTTTCGGTTCCTTGCCTCCGAGTGCCCCTGGTCTGCTTCTCAGGGGAGCTTCCGTGACTCGGGAGGCGGGGTCCGCCGGACGCAGCCTCCGGGGCGTCCCTTTGAGGGCTCCGGTGGCGCGTACACAAACGGCCGTCACACAGCGTACCAGTACTGGGGCACTCGGATTCCGGCGGCCCGGTGGTGGGGCGGGTGCCGGGCTTCTCCGGGGAGCTCCCCGGGGGGTCCGGGGGGCCGGGGGACCGGGACAGGCACCGGGCTCCGGGCGCTTAGGGCTTCGGACTCCGGGCGCTTCGGGCTCCGGGCTGCGGGCTGCGGGCTCCGATGGCTTCGGGCTCCGGGATCGGCCCAGCCGGAGGTCCACGGGGCCGAACGCGGTCACGAGGGTCAGCCGGTGAGGGAGCGGACGGTGGTGTAGACGTCCAGGACCGCCAGGCACAGCGGTACGAGGGACAGCAGCACGGTGGCCTCGGCCAGGTCGAGCAGCCGGCCCCCGAGAGGTGACAGTCCCCTCTCCGGGACGATCAGGCCGAGCGCGGTGACCAGGGCGGCTGCGGCGGCGACGGCCGCGGACAGCCGGATCGTGCGGACGTCGAGGGCCCCGCGATCGCCGTACCGCACCAGCTCCTGGACCGCCCCGGCCGACCGGTCCAGGGCGAGGCCCACGACGAGCAGGGCGAGGACGGCCGCACCGGAGACGAGGGTGCACAGCACCTGCGGGGTGTGCCGGAAGAGCCGGGCGCGCAGCAGCATCGCGGGGCCCGCGGCGAGCAGGAGGAGGCGCCCCCAGCCGTCGCCCGAGAAGGCGAGTACGCCGGCGGCTGCGACGACGACCGCCGCGCAGCCGCCGACGAGGCCCAGCAGGGTCTCGTGGCCGCGGCGCACCCGGGCGGCGACGAGGTTCGCGTCCACGGGCTCCGCGGGGCCGTCATCAGGGTCGTGGGCCGGGCCGTGGTCGGGGGCGCGACCGGGGTCGTGGCCCGGGTCCGTTCTCATGCCCGGGCGGGGAGTCGTGCCGGGGCCCGCGGGGAATCCGGTGGGGAGGCCGGTGGAGGACGCCCTGCCGGGCGGGCTCCCGCCCCGGGTCCGGGCGCCGTGCGGTGGGACGTACCCGATCGGGATGCGGGCGGAGCGCGCGGAGAGGCCGGGCAGGAACGCGACGAGACCGATGGCCGCCGGGACGCACACGGACGCGGTCGCGGCGGCCGAGGCCCCGGTGACCACGGCGACGAATCCGGCGACGGCACCCGCAGCGGCCACGACGGTCGCCGCGACGAAGGGCGCACGGCCGCTCGGGGAGAGGACGGTCAGCGCGACGGAGGCGACCAGCACGGTGAGGCAGCCGAGCAGGAACTGGAGCCGTCCGGGTCCGTGGCCGGTGTCGGGCCCGACGATGCCGGAGCCGGCGATCATCAGCAGCGGCAGACCACCGAGGCCGAGGGCGGCCGCGGTGGGCCGGTCGGCGTAGAGGCGGGCACGGACACCGGCGAGGATGGTGAGCAGCAGACCCACGGTCCCGGCGACGACACCGGGGAGGCCGTGCATGTCGTGGCGCACGGGGTCGGCGTACCAGAGGAGGAGACCCAGCAGGACGAACAGCAGCACACCCCCGGCGAGTCCGGCGCCGCGCAGCATGTCGTCACTCCACAGGCGCCGGTCGCGGGCGACCGCGGAGGCG
This sequence comes from Streptomyces sp. NPDC030222, assembly GCF_055573115.1. Classification (NCBI taxonomy): domain Bacteria; kingdom Bacillati; phylum Actinomycetota; class Actinomycetes; order Kitasatosporales; family Streptomycetaceae; genus Streptomyces; species Streptomyces sp. NPDC030222. The sequence continues at coordinate 163,029 of NZ_JBVICA010000017.1, read as the reverse complement.
ACGGCGTCGGAGACGTCGTCGAAGACGGCGGGCGGCAGCGATTCCGCGAACGGGCGGAGGCTCAGCACCTCGCCGTCGAGGATCCGCTGGGCGGCGAGGCTGCGGGCGGCGTCGAGGACGGTGCCGTCGCGGCGGACCAGCTGGTGGCCGGGCGGTGTGCCCACCGGCTGGGTACAGCCGGCGAGACGGAGGATCTCCGGCCGGATGTCGGCGACCGGGATGTCCTCCGGAAGAGCGACATCGATACGGCGGTCCGGCGCCACGACGGTGACCCTGCGGAAGCCGGTCGATGGGATCGTACTCACCTGACATGGCCCCCTGATCAGCGGTGATGCTCGCGGTCGCGCACGCTGCGCGCGTCACCCTAGCGAGCCCGGGGGGAACCTCGGCGGGCCCCGCGGGCCCTTGTCGGCCCGGCCGTGGGACGGGGCGCCCGTAGGATCGCCGCTCGCGCGGAGGGAGACCGTCGCCACGGGGGCGCGGTAGGCAAGCCGCCCTCCGCCCCGAGGGATTGATGCTCCCGTGAGCCAGATCGTCGTCAGGCGCCCGCCTCGCGCCCTGCCACCCGAAGTCCCCACGGGAGAACTGCGTCTGGAGGCGCCGCCCGAACTTCCGCGCGGACAGCGGGAGGACCTGCTGATGCAGGTCCTGCCGGTGCTCGGCATGGGTTCGTCGGTGGTCTTCTTCTTCTCGCCGGGGGCACCGCCCTTCCTGCGGATCATGGGCATGCTGATGCTGGTGTCCACGGCCGGCATGGTCGTCGCGCAGCTCGTCAGACACCGGCGGGGTGCGCAGGGGCAAATGGCCGACGCACGCCGCGACTACCTGCGGTATCTCGCGCAGACCCGGCGCACGGTCCGCCGTACGGCCCGGAGGCAGCGGGACGCGCAGTGGTATCTGCATCCGGACCCGGAGCAGTTGTGGGCGGTCGTCGCGGAGGGCTCGCGGGTGTGGGAACGGCGCGTCGGCGACGCGGACTTCGGGCAGGCGCGGGCGGGCCTCGGCACCCAGCGGCTCGCCACCGTGCTGGTGGCCCCCGAGACCGCACCGGTCGACGAACTGGAGCCGTTGTGCGCGGGCGCGATGCGGCGGTTCCTCGCGGTGCACGGCTCGCTGGACGGGCTACCCATGGCCGTGTCGACGCGGGCCTTCTACCACATGACGGTGTCCGGTGATCCGGAGTCGGCACGGTCGGCGGCCCGCGCGATGGTCGCCCAGCTGGCTACCTTCCACTCCCCCGACGACCTGGTGCTCGCCGTGGCGGCGGCACCGGACGCGGTGCCGTGGTGGGACTGGGTGAAGTGGCTGCCGCACACCCGCGCTCGCGGGCAGGTCGACGGGGCCGGCATCGGACGGCTGTTCGGCGACGATCTGGGGGACATCGAGCAGGCGCTCCGCAGCAGCCTCGACGGACGGGCCCGGTTCGACCGGGAGAACCGGCCGGTGCTGGACCGGCCGCACGTCGTCGTGGTCCTCGACGGCGGAACGGTGCCTCCGGACTCGCTGTTCGCCTCGGCCGAGGGGATGCAGGGCGTCACCGTCGTCGAGGTGGTGCCGGGAGAGCTCGACGCGCCGCGCGGCGGTCTGTCGATGGTCGTACGGCCGGGGCGGCTGCGCCTGGCGGACGCCACCGGCCTGGTGTACGAGGGCGCACCCGATGCGATCTCGCTGCCCGCCGCGGAGGCGCTGGCCCGGCAGCTGGCGCCGCTGCGGACGAGTGGGGGCGACGACGACGAACCGCTGCTTGCGGGCCTGGACTTCACCGATCTGCTGGCCCTCGGGGACGCGGCGTCCGTCGACGTCGAGCGGACGTGGCGGCCGCGGCCCGCGGCGGAGCGGTTACGGGTGCCGATCGGCGTCGCGGAGGACGGGGCTCCGGTGATGCTGGACCTCAAGGAGGCCGCCCGGGAGGGCATGGGGCCGCACGGCCTGTGCGTGGGTGCGACCGGCTCCGGCAAGTCCGAGCTGCTGAGGACCCTGGTCCTCGGACTGGCGGTCACGCATTCCTCCGAGACGCTCAACTTCGTCCTCGCCGACTTCAAGGGCGGAGCGACGTTCGCCGGGATGTCGCGGCTGCCGCACGTCGCCGCGGTCATCACCAATCTCGCGGACGATCTGACGCTCGTCGACCGGATGGGGGACGCCGTCCGCGGCGAGCTCCAGCGGCGTCAGGAACTGCTGCGGTCCGCGGGCGACTACGCGAGTGCCCACGACTACGAGAGGGCGCGGGCCGCCGGAGCGGCGCTGGAACCGCTGGCCTCACTCGTCCTGGTGATCGACGAGTTCTCCGAACTGTTGACGGCGAAGCCCGACTTCATCGACATGTTCATCCAGATCGGCCGCATCGGCCGGTCGCTCGGGGTGCATCTGCTGCTCGCCTCGCAACGCCTGGAGGAGGGCAGGCTGCGCGGCCTGGACACGCACCTGTCGTACCGGATCGGCCTGCGGACGTTCTCGGCGGCCGAGTCCCGGACGGCGCTGGGGGTGCCGGACGCGTACCACCTGCCGTCCGTACCCGGCTCCGGCTATCTGAAGCCGGGCACCGACCGGATGGTCCGGTTCAAGGCCGCGTATGTGTCCGGGGCGTACCGGGACGGTGCGGCCGGGCAGCCCACGGGCGGGGCGCCGGCCGCCGAACGGCGTCCTGCGCTCTTCACGGCCGCGCCCGTGCCCGTCGGGCCGGCGGCCATGCGTCCCGCTTCTGCGTCGGCCCCGGCCGGCGCCCGGCGTGACGGGGAAGGGGAGGCGGGGCGCGCCGACACCGTGCTCGACGTCGTCGTCCGGCGGCTGGAGGGCCAGGGGCCGCCCGCCCACCGCGTATGGCTGCCGCCGCTGGGGGACGCGGCGACGCTGGACCAGCTGCTTCCCGGCGTCGAGGAGACCGGGGACCGCGGTCTGCAGGCCGCCGGGCAGGGCGGGCTCAGTGGAAACGCAGGGACCGGTGGGAACGACGGTTCCGGTGGCGGCGTGCGACTCGGTGGGCTGGTCGTCCCTCTGGGGCTCGTCGACAGACCCTTCGAGCAGCGCCGTGAGGTGCTGTCCGGCGACTTCTCCGGCGCCGCAGGCCACATGCTGGTCCTCGGCGGCCCGCGGTCCGGCAAGTCGACCCTGATGCGCACACTGGTCACGGCGTTCGCCCTGACCCACACCCCGGAAGAAGTGCAGTTCTACGGGCTGGACTTCGGCGGCGGCGGGCTCGCCTCGCTCGCGGACCTGCCACACGTGGGCGGCATCGCGTCCCGTCTCGAACCGGAGCGGGTACGCCGTACCGTCGCCGAGGTCGCCGGCGTGCTGCGCCGGCGCGAGGAGTCGTTCCGCGCCCGCGGCATCGACTCCGTCGCCACCTACCGCAGGCGCCGCGCCGCCGGCGGTCCGCCCGGCGACCCCTGGGGCGACGTCTTCCTCGTCATCGACGGCTGGGGCGCCTTCCGGAACGACTACGACATGCTGGAGGGCCTGGTCTCGGACATCGCCGCCCGCGGCCTCGGCTACGGCGTCCACCTCGTGATCACCGCGTCCCGCTACATGGAGGTACGGGCGGCGGTGAAGGACCAGATCCTGGGCCGGCTGGAGCTGCGCCTCGGTGACCCGATGGACTCCGAGTTCGACCGCCGGGTGGCCGCCGGCGTCCCCGTCGGCGCGCCGGGCCGGGGCCAGGCGCCGGAGAAACTGCACTTCCTGGCGGCGCTGCCGCGTACCGACGGGTCGTGCGATCCCGAGACGCTACCCGGGGCCACGGAGTCGCTGGTACGTGCCGTACGCGACGCCTGGCGGGGCCCGGCCGCCCCGGCCGTACGGCTGCTGCCGCGCGTACTGCCCGCCGACCGGCTGCCCAAGGGCTTCGAGCACCCGCAGCACGGCGTCGCCATCGGCATCGACGAGACCGGCCTGGAACCGGTGTTCGTCGACTTCGACACCGATCCGTTCCTCCTGGTCTTCGGGGAGAGCGAAGCAGGGAAGACGGCGGTGCTCCGCCACCTCGCGAAGCAGATCTCGGAGCGCTACTCCTCCGACGAGGCGAAGATCGTCGTCGGCGACTACCGGCGCTCCTTGCTGGGCGCGGTGCCGGACACCCACCTGCTGGAGTACGCGCCCCTGGCGGCGTCCCTCCAGACACACATGAACGCCCTCGCGGAGCTGATGCAGCGCCGTATGCCGCCGGACGACGTCACCCCGCAGCAGTTGCGCGACCGCTCCTGGTGGACCGGCCCGAAGGTGTTCGTCCTCGTCGACGACTACGAACTCGTCGCAACGAACGCCGGAAACCCCCTGTCCGTGCTGGTCGACGCCCTGCCCTTCGCCCGGGACGCCGGCGTCCGCCTCGTCGTCGCGCGCAGCTCGGCGGGCGCGTCGCGGGCCATGTACGAGTCGTTCCTGCAACGCATCCGGGAACTCGGCGCGCAGGGCCTGGTCCTCTCCGGCGATCCGGGCGAGGGCGACCTTCTGGGCGGAGTACGGCCCCGTCCGCTGCCGCCGGGCCGCGGATACTTCGTGTCCCGGAAGCGGGGTACGCCGCTGGTGCAGACGGCGTGGCTGCGGGAACGGTGAGCGGTGGGGTGTGGGGTGTGGTCGGCACCGGGCGGACCGTGCGGACTCCGGGGGAACGGTGACCGACGGGGTGTGGACGGCCACGGCCGGACAGTGCGGACTCTGGTCCGGCCCGGAGCACCTCGCACGGGGGAAGTCCTGCCCAACTCCCCCCGGCGCGCCGCATCGACGGCATAGTCTGAGGCCCACGCACCGGCGGGGAAAGGAACGTGGCAGATGGGCACCCAGCAGGAGAAGGAAGAGCTGTACGCGCTCGACATCTCGGGGGTGGAATGGCGGAGCGCGCCCGGCACGGAAGAGGCCGAGGAGCGCGTGGAGATCGCGCATCTACCGGGCGGCGCGGTCGCGATGCGCTCGTCGCTCGAGCCCGAGACCGTGCTGCGATACACGGAGGCGGAGTGGCGCGCGTTCGTCCTGGGCGCGCGTGACGGCGAGTTCGACCTGCGCTGAGGCCCTGGCCGACGGGGGGCGTCCGCTTACGGCGCGCCCCCTTGTGCGGCCTTCTGTCGGCTCAGTAGGCCGTGTCGAAGAGAGCCGACGCCTTGCGGTCGGTGGCCCGGTAGCTCTCCTTGCCCTGCTCGATCGTCACCGCGATCCTCTCCATGGTCTGCTGGATGTGCGTAGCACGGACCCGGTAACGACGCTGGAGCTCCAGGTACTTCGCGTGCGCCTCGCCGTCCCAGGTGTCGGCGACCATCCGTACCGCGCCCTCCATACGCGTCAGATCGTCGGCGATGTCCTTGGCGATCCTGCGGATGCTGTCCGCGATCGTCTGGACGTTGTCGTACCGGACCTTGAGGTCGGCGCCGTCGGACATGTCCTCTCCTTCTCTTCACCCTTGCGGTGCTCTGCTGGCGGCTAGAGGTCGTTCAGGCCGGAGGTGTTCGGCGGGGAACCCGCGCCGCGGGTCACATCGATCGTCCTGAAGGCGGCCAGGACCTCGTCGTCGTTGGCCTGGTTGAGGTTCTTCGTCTCACCCACGGCGTGGTGGAGGACGCCCAGGTCGCGGCGAATGGCGTCGTGGTCGTCGTTGAGGCACCGCTGCGCCCTCACGAACTCCGAGGCGCCCTGGCCCGTCCAGCCCGCGCCGACCGTCGCGAGCGTGTCCGTGAGGACCTTGATCTGCCTGGTCATCGCGATGGACGTGTCCTCGATGGCGGTCCTCGCCCGCGCGATCTGCGCGTAGCCGATGCTGCTGCCGCCACTGGGAGTCGTCATTCTTCTCTTCCTCTCGTGAGCTCCGAACGATGTGTGCGTCTACGTCGCGCGCCTGTTCCGTACGCGTACCGCCGCGATCACGCCGACGGCTGCGGCGGCCGCGGTCACGGTCGCCGCGGCGATCGCGGCGAAGGTCAGCGAGCTTGTGCCGTCGCCTCCTTCCGTCGTCCGTGTCGCCGTCCCTGTCGGGGCGGGGCTTCGGGCTTTCGTGGCCACGGCGGTGGACGTGGGCGTTGCCGTGGTCCCCGCCGCGTGGCGTCGCGCGGCGAGCAGCGGGTGCACGTCGGGCGGGCCCGGGTCGCCTTTGCCGTCCAGCAGCACCTGGCCTGGGCGGACGCTTCCGTAGCCGATGTACTTGCTGGGCACGGGCCCGTCGTGACCGGCGGTCTGCAGCATCACGCGCAGCACCTGATTGGCGGTCCAGTCGGGGTGCGCGGACCAGATGAGGGCGGCGGAGGCGGAGGCGAGGGCGGTGGCGTGGCTCGTGCCCCATGCGAGGCACATGCCGTCGCTTTTCGTGCAGCGCTGCGGAATCTTGTCGCCTGGCGCGGCGAGGGCGATGTGGCTGCCGTAGTCGGAGAACTTGGTGACGCGGCCGTCGGTGCCGAGGGCGGCTACGGCTACTACGCCTGGGGTTGATGCCGGGTAATTGGTTGACTCTCGGCCGTCGTTGCCTGAGCCGGCAAACAACAGCTTGCCCTTACGCAGAGCGTACTTAACCGCTTCCTCAAGCTCTACACGCTCATCCTTTGACGGCCATCCCACGAGTGACATGTTGATGACGCGCGCCTGACTGTCTGCCGCGTAACGAATACCTGCAGTTACAGACGAAATGTCACTCACATCCCCAGCGGCCTTCACCGGCAGGATTTTGGCACCGGGAGCGAGGCCAGCGGCACCACCTTCACCATTACCTGCGATGAGGAGAGCAACGTTGGTACCGTGGCCACTCGCATCCTGTTTCCCGTTGCCGCCTTTCCCGATGACATTTATACCGTTGAGAACACGGCCTCGAAGTGCCCTGTCACTCGCATCAACACCACTATCTAAGACGGCAACAGTCACGCCCTCACCTGTGCTCACTTTCCACAATTCATCCGCTCGCATCGCATCCAAATACCACTCGCGCGTCCCCGCAACACTGGTCGAATGCAAGAAACTTAGCAGGAATGCCACGATGCAGACAACCAGCAGACATCGCCCTCGCATGCTGTTACGCATCGACATATGGCACCTCATTCGATCACAGGAGGGACGACAATATTTCTGCCGCTGAACCGTGTCTCATCGTCCCGCGAAAGAGAGCCGTGCCCGCTTTGGGGCACTGGCGCACGCGGCGGGCAATTCTCTCCCGAGGGCGTGCGCACCAGGCCCGAGCCGCCGGGTGTGTACTCTGCGAGCACTCGGCCAAACGCAGACCCGCGCTGGTCGCCGACCCTTCCGCCAGGCTGCGAGGCCAGCCGAGGACCCGTCATTGCACTAACCCCACTGCCGATCGCTCCACCCATGTAGCCAGGAACTGTTGGCACGGCACTGTGACCGTAGACGCCGCGGTCATCGGGCATCGACGCACCAATAGGCGTGCGATGTTGACCGATCGAGCCTCCAACGAGAGGCCCACCACTAGCCCCTCCATGCGGAATACTTAAACCTGGAACGCCAGCAAGGGGACCTGACCGCGCCATTCCGACGCGACTAATTCCGCCACTCATCCAACTTGAGCCGGTCCCCTCCACAGGGGAATTACCACGCGCAAGAGCGGAGCCAGGCACAACGAATGGCACGTTGATAGCCGTGTCACTGCGCATTGATAGTGGAGGGCTCAGGTGCCCATCGAGACTAGGCGCACCCTTCACTGGGCTTTCAGTGGCAGTAATCGAATTGGGAACCGTGCTGATAGGCGCCTCGACGGGAGCGCGCGATGGATCCACTGCGACTAGTGACGGTAGCGACATTGAACTGCGCACAGCCTCCGAGAGATATTCGCTACCCCTTTCTACTGGGAGACTCACGACACCGGGGGAGTCACCGGCACTTCCATTGCCGACAGCACGAGCGGTAACCGTGGCGGCGTCCCTGAACCTTTGCTCCCCGCCTTGAATGCTTGGATTCCCCAGGGGCACGAACACCGGCTCCCTCTCCCCCTCCATCCGTTCCCGCGCCGCGTCGTAGAACGACGACAGGCGGTTCATCGCGTTGATCGCTTCCCGGAGGTGCGGGCCCGTCTCGGCTTGGAGGCGGGCGCGTTCCTGGGCCGGGTCCGGGGAGCAGGTGGTGGACGGTTTCGGGATGGTGGCCTGGGCGTGGGCGAGGGCGCCGCCGGCGCGGACCATGCATTGGGCGACGGTGTCCGTGAGGTCGGCGAGGACCTCGGTCTGGGCGACCATGCCGCCGCCCCATTCGCGGAACGCGTCGCCGCCGGCGCCCTGCCAGTCGACCTCGGTGAGGTACCACTTGAGGTCGCGGGCGATGGCGAGGATCTCCGGCGCCGCGAGCGCGAGGGCCTCGCCCGCGTCGGTGAGGTCGGCGGGCCTGGCCGTCGCCACCATCGCGTGCAGGACGGCGAGCGTCTTTCCCTCGAAAGCGTCAACTGCCATGTGCGTCGGTCCGGTCAGCGGAAGCCACCGGTGCCGGTGGTGTCCGTGGTGTGGTCCGGGCGTGGCTCCATGCGCTGTTCATAGGTGTCGAGGGTGTGCCTGCGGATCTCTTCGAAGCGCCGGGCCTCGGCGGTGTCCACGCCGCCGTAGCCCTTGTCGGCGATGGCCACGGCGATGCGCATGGCTTCGATCTGTTCGCCGAACGTACGGGTGAGGCCTTCGAGTCGGGTACGGACCTTGGCGTAGGCCTTGGCGAGGTCTTCCGCGGCGCTGAAGCCGGTTCCATAGGCGGCGACGGCGATGGTCTGTGCGCCGATCCTCTTGTGCTGTGCGGGTGACTCGTCGAGGGACCGGAGCAGTTCCTGCATGCGTTCCCTGAAGGCTCGGAGCGTCACTACTCCGAGTTCGAGGTCGTGGGTGCTGCCGCCGCCCCCGTCCGGCTCGGGCACGTTTCCTCCCGTTCATCACATACGTGAAGTCCGCGGTCACTCTAGCCATTTCCCACGACCTGTCCGGCGGCGCAGACGGCGCACGTCGCGGGCGATGGCGGCCGTGGCGACGAGGACGGCGACAAGAGTCGCGGCGACTCCCAGGGCGTACGTGGCGTAGCGCTCGTCGCGTTCCCGGCGGGTCTCGGTGAGGGTGAGAGGGGCGACGTCGGGGGCGGGAGGCCCGGGCCGGGCGGGGCCGGGGGTCGGGGCCGTCGGCGGGTGGGCCGGGCCCGTTCCGGTGACCGCACGGACGGGGTCGACGACACCCCATCCGATGAAGCGGTCATGACGGTTGACGACACGTTCGGCGGTCTGCTCGATCCGGGCGACGATCTGCCGGGGTTTCCAGTGGGGATGCCGGGCCTTGATGAGCGCGGCGATCCCGGCGACGTAGGGGGCGGAGAAACTGGTGCCGCTGTCGACGCACTGACCGTCGCCGGGGACAGTGGAGACGATGTCGACTCCGGGGGCTGCGACGTCCACGAACTCGCCCGCCTGGGAGAACGGCGCGCGTTCGTTGTTGCGGTCGGACGCGGCGACGGCGAGGACGCCGTCGAGGGCCGCCGGGTAGGTCTTCTTCTCGTGGCCGCCGAGTCCGTCGTTGCCTGCGGAGGCGATCACGACGACACCGCTTGTGAGCGCGTGGCGGACGGCCGCGGCGAGCGAGGAGGTGGCGGGGAGCGGCCGGGTCGTGTCCTGGGAGATGTTGATGACGTCGGCGCGGCGGGCGACGGCGTGCTCGATGGCGGCGGCCATGGTGCGGGAGTCACCGTTGTGCTCCGCGTCGTTCTGACGGATGGGGATGATGGTGGCCTCGGGGGCGAGGCCGACGAAGCCGGTTCCCTCCCGGGGGCGCGCGGCGATGATCCCGGCGACCTTGGTCCCGTGACCCACCTCGTCGACAGTGCCGTCGGTCCTCCGCGACGGGCTCGTCGTCGTACCGGCTGCCGCTCGGGTTCCGCGGTCGAGGAAGTCGGCGCCGCTGCGGGCGTCGACCGCGTCCCTCAGCTGCGGGTTGTCGTTGTCGACCCCCGTGTCGATGACGGCGACGCGCACACCTCTGCCTTTGGTGTGCCGCCAGAGTTCGTCGAGGTCGACGCGTTGCAGCGGCCAGGGGACGCCGGGGATCTGCTGCGCCATCGGGAAGGCGCATGCGCCGGTGCCGTCCGGGCGCAGCGGAGCCTCTCCGGTGGCGGAGGAGGACGTGGCCGTCGTGGCCAGGAGCAGCGCGGCGGCCGTGGCCGTCCGGACCGGCTTCGTCATGTCCGTTCTTCTGTCGCTCGTTTCAGGACGCCTGGGGCCGGCGGGCGCTGTCGGTGTCGAGCCGTGGGCCTTTGGAGAGGAACTCCGACCACTCGGCGGGGACGATCGCGGGGGTGACGTTCTCGTACCCGAGCCGGATCTGGGCTTCGCCGGCATTTGTACGGATCCCGGCGCCGGACTTGCCGGTGGCGCCGTCGTCGCCGCGGCCGCGACCGTCGGTGTTGTCGTCGCCATGGCCACGACCGTCGGCGTTCGCCTGTACGGCGTACCTCAGTCCTGTGTCCGTCAGCAGAAAGAGTGATCCGTCCTCGGCTCGGGTGCCGCGGACCTGGGTGTAGAGGAGGCCGCTGCCCAGGGTGACGTAGGCGCCGGTTCCGGTCGCGGTGATCCCGGCGGGGTACGCGGTGCCCGCCCAGGTGCCGAGGGTGGTCGTACCGGTGGCTTCGTCGACGCCGCGCAGGACGCTGCACACCGTGTCGCGACCCTCCCCACGCAACGCACCAGCGTCGGCGTCGGCGTCGGCGTCGGCGTCGGCGTCGGCGTCGGCGTCGAGGGAGTTGACCTGGACGGCACGGTGCCGGGGCCATCGGGCGCCCTGTCCGGCGAAGGGCCGACGGTCGGGGAGGAAGTCCTGGAGTCCGACCGTGCGCGGTCGGCCGTCGTGGTCGAGGGAGGCTGTCTGCGGCGAGTTGACCAGCAGCCAGGCGGTGAACTCCGAGACGGGCCGGACCTTCCCCGGGAGCACCACATAGTGCTGGGGGCCTTCGCCGGTCTCGGTGCGCAGGACCCTGCCGACCCTGTTCTCGTCGGCGGAGAGCCGTCCGGGGGCATGGGCGGCCGCGCCGACGTCCCCGGGAACGACGGGGTAGGCGATGGGGGAACCGTCGTGGAGCGTGCCGAGCCAGTCGCCCGTGACCGGCTGCGGCTCGCGCGTACCGACGAGGGTGTCGGTGAGGTGTGCCGCGTCGGCGGCGGTGCCGCGGATCGGGTACTTGGTGCCCCGGGCGTCGACGAGGTAGCGGGTGCCGTCGGGGCCAACGACGTAGAGGACCTGACCGCCGGTGAGCCGCTGCCGGCCGTCGAGTGTCCGGACGGCCCCGTCGGCGGCGGCGAGGACGAAGGCCGCCCTCTGGACGGTGGCTCGCCCGCCGCCGGGCTGTTCGCAGACGGCCCAGCGCTTGGCCGTACCCGCGTCCGCTGCCGTGGGGAGCCGGTCGGGGGCGTACGGGATGCCGAGGACTGGCCCGCGGGGCGGCCGCCCGGCATCGAGCACGTCGTCGTGGACCCTGATCACCCGGAACCTCCGCGGGTCTAGCAGCAGTCGGGCCGAGGCAAGATTCAGTACGGGGTGGAGGAGGTTCTTGGTCCCGCCCTTTCCGGTGGCGTCGGGGAGGACGACGTAGCGGCTGGTGGACTCCTCGCCCACGATCACATGGGCTCCGGGGTCCGCCCAGTTACGGGGCGCCGCCGGCCGGTACATCCCCCATGCCCCGAACCCCGCGACGACGAGCGCCGCCACGATCACGCCGGGCAGAACGGCCCGCAGCGCGCGCGGGGCGCCCTCTTCGGTTCCCGCCGCGGAGGGTTGCAGGAACGCCGCGACGATCCGCCTCTTCGCAAACGTGTACGCGTTGAGTTCTTCCCGCCGCGATGCCATGAGTTGCCGCCTTCTCCCCGCGGGCACCCTTCACAGGGCAGCGCCGGTGACGTCGTCGCCGGCCCCGGTTGTCCGACCGGCCCCCTACTATGCCTGCTGACGACGGTCAACGAGTGGGGGGAGTTGGGGTGATGACTGCTGCGGCACCGGCGTGCCGTGCCCCGGCCGCACAACCGGAGGGCCCCGGGAGGCCGGCCTCAGGCGCGACCGAGGCGGTCGTGTTCCGACGGAAGTCCGGTCACGTGCGCATCGCATCGTTTCGATTGCAACAACTCGTCATGCTCGAAGTGGCGGCGGCTCTGTTGCTCGTGGGTGCGACGGCCGGCGGGCCGCTGCTCGTGCCGGCCGTCGTCCTCACCACCGTGCTGACCGTTCTGGCCGTGGCAGCCGGGCGGCGGCGTTCACCGGCCGAGTGGATGTCCACGCTGCTCGCGCTGCGCGCACGGACCCGCGGGGCGGCGACGGCGGTGGCACCGGAGGGTACGGACCCGGGCCTGGTGCCCGTCGTGGAGTGCGATCCGGCGCTGCGGACGTACACGTTCCACGGCCGGGAGCGGCGGCCGGTGGGCCTGATCGGCGACGGGACCTTCCTCACCGCGGTGCTGCAGGTCGACAGGGACGCCACGGTGCTGCGCGACGCCGGACGGACAGCGTGGCCCCTGCCTCTCGGGCTCGTACGGGACGCTCTCGACGTCGACGGGATCCGCCTGGAGTCGGCCCAGGTCGTCCAGCACACCCGGCCCGCCCCCGCCGTCCACCCGGCGTCCCGGTCGTTCGTCGCACGCAACTACGTGCCGTTGCAGGCGCGGACGGGCTCTCCGGCGGTGCGGGTCACCTGGATCGCGCTGAAGCTCGACCCGGAGCTGTGCCAGGAGGCGGTGGGCGCGCGCGGCGGAGGGCTCCTCGGGGCCCAGCGGTGTGTGGTGCGGGTGGCGGACCGGCTGGCGGTCGGGCTGGCCGGTGCCGGATTCCGGGCGTCGGTCCTGACCGAGGACGAGCTGGTCTCCGCGATGGCTGCCTCCGCGTGTGCCGGGGCGGGGGTCGTGGCCCCGCCCGACCGGGGCGCGGCCCGGGGACGGCGCACGCGGGAGACCTCGCGGACCTGGCACTGCGACGAGCACCGGCACACGACGTACCGCGTGGAGCGGTGGCCCCGGCTGGGAGGCGACACGGGGATGACGCTGCCGCAGTGGGTGGCGCAGCTGACCTCGGTTCCGGCGCAGGCGACGACGTTCAGCCTGACGTTGGGGCGCGGTGACGGTGCCGGTGCTCCTCGCGAAGCGACCGTGACGGGTCATCTGCGGATCACGGAGCATGGTGACGAGGAACTCAGGTCGGCAGGACGCGAGTTGGTCCGTCGGGCACGCGCCACGAGGACCGGACTGGTCAGACTGGACCGTGAGCAGGTGCCGGGAATGCTGGCGACGCTGCCGCTGGGAGGTGCCCGCTGATGTCCTCCGTTCCTGCTCGGACGGTTGCCCCTCCCACGGCAGACCCGGCGGCGCGACGCTGGAGGGGGCGGTGGTTGCGGCTCGGCTTCGGTCCGGCGGGCCCGCGTCACGACCGGCATGCCGTCGCCCTCGACCAGTTGGGGACGCTGACCCTGCCCGTCGGTGACGACGGGGTGGTGATCGGCGTCGACACGGAGGGCAGGCCGGCCGTGCTGGGCGTCAACCGCCCGTGGGCGTACGAGACGGTGCTCGTCGGCGGGCTGTGGACCGCGCAGGTACTGGCGCTGCGCGCCGCGGGGACCGGCACGCGGGTGGCGGTGGAAACGGGACGGGCGCAGGCATGGACGGCTCTCGTACGGGCGGCCTGTGGTGTACGACCCTGCATCACGCTGCACGATGTGGGGCGGGTCCCGCCGCTGGTGGCGTCCGCGGGAGCTCCCGTCCTGGTGGTGCGGGACTGCGGCGCACGGCCGCCGTGCGGACGCGCGGTTCCCGGCCCGTGGCAGTCGGTCCTGACCTTGCTGCCGTATCTGAGTTCGGCGGCACCGCGGCTGCTGGAGAAGGCGGCCGTCGTCGGTGTCCAGCGGGTGTCCCCCGACGAGGCGGCACACGTCGGCCGGATCATGGGCCTTCCCCGGAAGGAGTGGCGGGCGTTGTCCGCTCTCGCCGACGGAGTCACCCTGTGGTGCAACCGGCGCGACCGGCAGCTCGTCATGACACAAGCGACGGATGCCGAGACCGGATTGTTGGGCGGTGCCCGCAGAGTGGACTGAACTCCCGCCTTTCTGTGCCGGGATATTCATGTCTGACCGTTTCGGTCTTCACACTCGGGCGTGTCGGCTTCACCTGGGCGTCACTTGAGGGCCGCGAACGCCCACGGGCCCGTGCCGGGGACTCCGGACCGGGCCTGCCTGTATGTCGTTACCGACGATTAGGCTGGGGCCGCGCGGCCGCACCAGACGGGGGAGAGAGCCGTGCGGATGAAACGAAACCAGGAGGCAAAGTGAACGGCGATCGCGAGGCGATCCGCGAGGGCTGGAATGAGCCCGTCGGCGATCAGTCGGACGCGGAGGCCGAGACGACGGGTGAGTTCACCATCGACTACACCCCTCCCGCCTGGTACACGCAGAACACGGCCGGGGCCGACGCACCGGGCGGTGACGCCGGTTCCGGTACGCGGCCCGCGCCGCAGACCTCCTCTCCCGTCTCTCCTGCCGTGCCGCAGCCGAACCAGCAGCCGCCCCAGTTCCCGTACCAGCCGCAGTCCTCGGCGCCCGCGCCGCTGCCGCACCCGGCGCAGGCACCATCCGCGCAGCAGCAGTTGCCGCCGCCCGCCCAGCCGGGACAGCAGCCTGCCGCGCAGGCGTTCGGCGGCGGAGACCTGGACAGCGGCGCCACGATGAGGTTCTCGCCCGCAGCGCTCAGGCGGGAGTTCGCCGAGCGTGACGCCGCGGCTCGCAAGGCCGGGGAAGCGGCCGGGACCGGGGCCGCCTCGGAGGACACGAAGGCTCTCGCCGACCGTGCAGGCGACCCTTCAGGCGTTGCGGAGAACGTCGACGGGGGCGCCGGTCCGGCGGCGTCCGATCCGGCTGACGCACACACGGAGGCGGTCGCCGGGTCCGACGAGCATGCCGAGGCGTCGGCGGAGGGGACGGGAAGCGCCGACGAGGCGGCTGACAGGCGCGTATCGGACCGCGTGGACACGGAAGCGGACCGCGACGGAGCGAAGACGTCACCGAGCGCCGGAACTTCCGTGGACGGCGACGCGGACGCAGGCACCGGTGCCGCTCAGGCCGCCGAAGCAGAGACGGACGCCCCCGCACGGAGCGCCGAGCGCGACGACCGGGGCGGTGACGCCGACAAGGCCTCAACCTCGGCCACCGAAGACACGACACCCCCGGCCGAGGACGACGGCGAGGCCCGGAACACAACGGCCTCCGTACCTTCCTCCGATGACGGCACGTCGGAGAAGGCTGTTCAGGACAAGCCGGCGGACGTGACCGCGGAGGCCCCGCAGGACACCCCGCGGAACCTGCAGCAGGAATCCCCGCACGACGACGTCCCGGCAGCCATGCTGCCGTGGTCGCCCGAGCGGCTGCCGCAGGACGGTGCCCTGCCGCCTCTCCCCCAGGGCTTCCCGCCGGCGACACCAGCCGTCGCGCCGCCGTGGCCCGGTGTGGCCGCGGCAGCCGACGCCGAGGCTCCGGCCCAGCCCGGAACGCCGACGCCGAACTCCATCCCCGGACCGCTTCCCGGATGGCTGCCGTCGACCCCGCCGCAAGGCGGATACGGCTTCCCGCAGCCGCCGCAGGCCGACACACCTCAGCCACCGGCCCAGCCCAGCCGGCCGCAGCCCCCGGCCGCCCCCGTACCCCCACAGGGCGGATACGGCTTCCCGCAGCCGCCGCAGGCCGGCACACCTCAGCCACCGCAAACCGGCCCCGCAGACTCGGTACCCCAGGACACGTCCGCACCCGCACCCGGGCAGCCCCCGGCCGCACCCGCACCCCCACAAGGCGGATACGGCTTCCCGCAGCCGCAGCAGGCCGGCACACCGCAGTTCCCGGCCCCGGCCGTACCCCCGCAGGGCGGATACGGCTTCCCGCAGGCCCAGCCCGGACAGCCGGTCCAACCCGGCCCGGCGCCCGTACCGCCCCAGAGCGCCCACGACTTCCCGCTGCCCCAGCCCGGCCGGCCCCAGCCCCCCACCCCGGCCGCACCCGTACCCCCGCAGGGCGGATACGGCTTCCCGCAGGGAGCACCGGGCACCCCGCCCGCAGCGAACCCGGCGTCCGCACCGCACGCCCAGCCGGGCTCCGATGCGGCGAACGCACCCCAGCCTCCGGAAGCCGCACGGGCCCAGCAGCCCCCGCACGCCCAGCAGGCACCACAAGCTCCGCAGGCGCCGCACGCACCACAGGCCGGATACGGATTCCCGCAGCCGGGCCCCGCGCCCACCCCGGTGCACGGGCAGGGGCCGGTCGACCCCCGGGCCGGCGCCGCCTGGCCCGCGGCCGTCACGCACGACCAGCGGGAGCGGTCCGTCCCCGGTGCGCCGCTCGGGTACACCGCCGCCGTGGAGCTGTCCTCCGACCGGCTGCTGCGCAACAAGCAGAAGACGAAGAGCAGCCGGAACCCGTCGGGCGCCTCGCGTTTCAAGATCGGTGGGAAGGCGGCCGAGGCGGAGCGCCAGCGCAAGCTGGACCTCATCCGGACGCCCGTGCTGTCCTGCTACCGGATCGCCGTCATCAGCCTCAAGGGCGGTGTCGGCAAGACCACGACGACCACCGCACTGGGTGCCACGCTGGCGACGGAGCGGCAGGACAAGATCCTGGCGATCGACGCGAACCCGGACGCGGGCACGCTCGGCCGACGGGTCCGGCGGGAGACCGGCGCGACCATCCGCGACCTGGTACAGGCGATCCCGTACCTCCACAGCTACATGGACATCCGACGGTTCACCTCGCAGGCGCCCTCCGGTCTGGAGATCATCGCCAATGACGTGGACCCGGCGGTCTCGACGACCTTCAACGACGAGGACTACCGGCAGGCGATCGACGTGCTGGGCCGCCAGTACCCGATCATCCTGACGGACTCCGGCACCGGCCTGCTCTACAGCGCGATGCGGGGCGTCCTCGACCTCGCCGATCAGCTGATCATCATTTCGACGCCGTCCGTGGACGGCGCGAGCAGTGCGAGCACCACGCTGGACTGGCTGGCCGCGCACGGGTACGGGGAGCTGGTGCAGCGCTCGATCACGGTGATCTCCGGGGTGCGCGAGACCGGAAAGATGATCAAGGTCGACGACATCGTGCAGCACTTCCAGACGCGCTGCCGCGGCGTCGTGGTCGTTCCGTTCGACGAGCACCTTGCGGCCGGCGCCGAGGTCGACCTGGACATGATGCGCCCGAAGACCCGTGAGGCGTACTTCAATCTGTCCGCGATGGTCGCCGAGGACTTCGCGCGTGCCCAGCAGGTGCAGGGGCTGTGGACCGCGAACGGCAGTCCGCCGCCGCAGATGGCCCCGCCCATGCCCGGCCAGCAGGTGCCCGGCCAGCCCATACCGGGCCAGCCGTTGCCCGGCCAGCCCGCGCCCGGACCACACCCGGCGCCCGGACACGAGTCCGCCTCCGGACACCAACCCGCCCCCGGTCCGCAGCCGTTCCCCAGTCCACAGCCGTTCCCCAGTCCACAGCCGTTCCCCGGGCAGCACCCGGCCTCGGCAGCGCCCGGACAGCACCAGGCCCCGCCGGCACCCGGGCAGCCGTTCCCGCCCGGCCGGCCCCCGGTCCCCGGCCAGCCCTACGGCCAGCAGCCCCCGCCGCCGTACGGCCAGCAGCCGTACCCCGCCCCGCCACAGCCGCCGCACGGGGGCGAGCAGCCACCCGCGCAGCCGTATCCGCCGCAGGGCTGGCAGCAGCAACCGCCATCCACACAATCGGATGAACAGCCTCCGGTTCCTCCGGCCGGATGGCCTCCGCAGGTACCGCCAGCCCCTCAGCAGTAAGGCGTCAGGGGTCTGGACCATTGAGGGCCCGCACCGCGTTCACGGTGCGGGCCCCTCGGCGTTTCCGCAGCCCACACAGGGTGCAGACATGGTTTCGTGTCCCGTTGACGCGGTCGACGGCCGCTGATACACCATCGCTGCACCAGCCGGCGTCTCCTGCTCAACCCGCCTTCTCCGTGCGAGTCATGACGCGAGGTCAGTCCATGGACAAACGCCCCGACATCCGCCGACTCCTGGTCATCGGTTCCGCCGCACTCGCCCTCGTCGCCACCGCCGCGCCCCCACAGGCCGCCGCGGACGACGGCAAGCGGGTCCTCACCGTCGCCGTGTCGCAGAGCGTCGACTCACTGAGCCCGTTCCTCGCCCAGCGGCTGCTCAGTACCAGCGTGCACCGTCTGATGTACGACTACCTGACCAACTACGACGCTGAGGACGGCCACGCGATCCCCGGACTCGCCACCGCTTGGAAGGCGTCCCCGGACAAGCTGACCTGGACGTACACCATCCGCAAGGACTCGAAGTGGTCCGACGGCCGGCAGGCCACCGCCGAGGACGCGGCATGGACGTTCAACAAGATGATGACCGACGAGGGAGCCGCAACCGCCAACGGATCGTTCGTCGGCAACTTCGAGAAGGTGACGGCCCCCGACCCGCAGACACTGGTCATCCGGCTGAAGAAGCCCCAGGCGACGATGCTGGCCCTCGACGTGCCGATCGTGCCCAGGCACGTGTGGGAGAAGGTCGGCGACCTCTCGACGTTCAACAACGACAAGAAGTTCCCGGTCGTCGGCAACGGCCCGTACGTCCTCACGGACTACAAGGTCGACCAGTACCTGAAGCTGGAGCCCAACGAGGACTTCTGGCGCGGCGCACCGAAGTTCGACGAACTGGTATTCAAGTACTACAAGGACGGGGACGCGGCTGTCGCCGCTCTCCGCAAGGGCGAGGTGTCCTTCGTCTCCGGTCTGACCCCGGCTCAGGCGGCGGCACTCGGCAAGGCATCGCAGATCAAGGTCAACGACGCACCCGGCCGGCGCTTCTACGCCCTGGCCACCAACCCGGGGGCGCAGGCGCGGAACGGCAAGGCGTTCGGCACCGGCCACCCCGCGCTCCGCGACCAGAGGGTGCGCCACGCCCTGTTCGCCGCCACCGACCGCCGTGCCATCGTGGAGAAGGTCTTCCAGGGGCACGCCGTCGAGGGCGAGGGCTACATCCCGCCGCGCTTCTCCTCGTACTTCTGGAAGCCGGAAGAGGCCCAGCGGATCGCCTACGACCCGGCGCGGGCGGCGGCACTCCTCGACGAGGCCGGATACAAGAAGAACCGCGCGGGCGTCCGGGCCGACAAGAACGGCCGGCCGCTGGCCCTCCGCATCCTGTGCCACGCCACGGACCCCAACGACAAGGCCGTCGGCCAGTACCTCCAGGAGTGGTGGGGGAAGCTCGGCATCGCCCTGAAGGTGGAGTGCCTCGACAACGTCTCCGACCCGTGGGCCGCCGGTGACTACGACCTGGCGTTCGACGGCTGGTCCGTGAACCCCGACCCGGACTTCGTGCTGTCCATCCACACCTGTGCCGCACTGCCCGCCACCCCGAAGGACACCGGGGCCACCGACAACTTCATCTGCGACAAGCAGTTCGACGGGCTGTACGCACAGCAGCTCGCCGAATACGACCCCGCCAAGCGGGCGGATCTGGTCAAACGTATGCAGTCCCGGCTGTACGACACGGGGTACATGAACGTCATGGCGTATCCGAACGCCGTGGAGGCGTACCGCACCGACCACATCTCGTCCATCACGACCATGCCGAAGGCCGCCGGGAACATCTGGGGCCAGGACGGCTACTGGAGCTGGTGGTCGGCCGCCCCGACGGACCGTGGCCGGGTGCCGGGCGGCGGCTCGGGCACCGGTGTCGCGATCGGGGTCGGTGTGGCCGTCGTCGCGGCGGCAGCCCTCGGGGTGCTCGGCGCGCGGCGACGCCGCGCCGGCGCGGACGACCGTGAATAGTCGATGACCACGGCCAGTACCCCCGGAGCGGTCCGGGACACGGCGGACGGCGGCCCGGCGAGGACCGGGGCGTCCGGACGGGCCGGAGCCCGCTCCGGCTCCGCGGCCGCCTACCTCACGTATCTCGGCGGACGGCTCGCCGGCGCGGCCGTGTCGCTGCTCGCCGTGCTCGTCACCGGGTTCTTCCTCTTCCGGATCGTCCCCGGCGACCCCGTGCGCACCATGACCCACGGGCGCCAGGTTTCCAACGAGCAGCTGGCGGCGCTACGGCGCCAGCTCGGCCTGGACCTGCCGCTGTGGCAGCAGTTCACGGACTACTGCGCCCGTGCGATCACCGGGGACCTCGGAGTCTCGTACCAGTTCCACGCCCCGGTCGGGGAGCTGATCGCCGAGAAGCTGCCCGCGACGCTGCTGCTCACGGGGGTGGCGGTGGTGGTCTACTCGACGCTCGGTCTGTGGCTCGGCACCCGCTCGGCGTGGCGGCACGGCGGGCTCGGGGACAGGATCGGCACGGGCGTGGCACTGACGTTGTGGTCCGTGCCGTCGTTCTGGCTCGGACTGCTGCTGATCATCACCTTCTCGGTCGGTGCCGGACCGCTGCCGGGGCTGTTCCCGACCGGCGGCATGGAATCGGGAACAGGCGACGGACTCGGTCACGTACTGGACGTCGCGCACCACATGGTCCTGCCGGTGCTGACGCTCGTGGCGGTCGGCTACGCCCAGACACTGCTGGTCATGCGGTCCTCGCTGCTCGACGAGATGGGCAGCGACTATCTGACGACGGCCAGGGCGAAAGGGCTCCGGGACGATCTGGTGCGGCGCCGGCACGCCGTGCCCAACGCGCTGCTGCCCACGGTCACCATGGTGTTCATCAACCTCGGACATGTGGCGGCCGGGTCGATCCTCGTCGAGACCGTGTTCTCCTGGCCGGGCCTGGGCGGACTGTTCTACCAGGCGCTGAGCGTGCCCGACCTGCCGCTGGTGCAGGGTCTGTTCATCGTGTTCGCGGGAGCGATGATCCTCATGAATCTCGTCGCAGATCTGCTCTATCCGCTACTGGACCCCCGGGTGGCCCGATGACGGCGGGGACGGAAGACCGACCGGGCGGGACCGAAGGACAACCGACCGGAACGGACCCGCAGAAGACCGGCACGGACGCACGGACGACCGGCGCGGACGCATCACGGACCGGAACGGACCGACGGACGGCGGGGACTGACCGGCGGACGGCCGGGACCCGCCGACAGACAACCGGAACCGACTGGCAGACATCCGGAACCGACCGACAGACATCCGGGACCGACCGGCAGACGACAGGAGCCAGCCGACGGACGGCCGCGGCGCTCGCCCGGGCCCGCCGCCGGGAGTCGGCGATGCGCTTCTGGCGGCAGTACCGCACGCACCGGGCCGGCCTGTACGGCCTGGCAGGACTGGCGTTCATCGCACTGATCGCCGTCGCGGCGCCGCTGCTGACCGGCGGGGACGTGCGGAGTGTCACCGACGCCCCCGGGGGCGCGCTGGAGCCGCCGAGCGCAGAGTTCCCCCTGGGGACGGACCAGTTCGGACGGTCCCTGCTGGGGCTGCTGATCTGGGGCGCGCGGATCTCCCTCACCGTGGGGCTGCTCGCGGCGGCCCTGTCCGTGGCGATCGGCACCCTGGTGGGGATCGTCGCGGGGCACTTCGGCGGCTGGTTATCGACCGTGCTGATGCGGGTCACGGACTGGTTCCTGGTGATGCCGACGCTGGTCCTGGCGATCGTGCTGGCGACCGTGATGTCGCGCAGTGTGTGGACGGTGATCGTGGCTATCGGCGTCACCAGCTGGCCGACGACCGCACGGCTGGTGCGTGCCCAGACGCTCGCCGTGGAGTCCCGCCCCTACATCGAGCGCGCGACCGCGCTGGGCGGCGGCCACGGCCACATCATGGGCCGGCACGTGCTGCCGAACGTTCTGCCGCTGGTGCTCGCCCAGACCACGCTGTGCATCTCCAACGCGATCCTGACCGAGGCGACGCTCGCCTTCCTCGGGCTCGGCGATCCGTCCGTCGTCTCCTGGGGCGGCATGCTCCAGGACGCACGGGAGGCCGGCGCCGTGTCGTCCGGGCACTGGTGGTACCTGGCCCCGCCCGGAATCGCCGTCGCCCTCGTCGCGCTGTCGTTCACGCTCTGCGGCAGGGCCGTCGAGGCCGTCCTCAATCCGAAGCTGGGGGTGGCGCATTGAGCCTTCTGGAGGTCAGGGACCTGCATGTCACCTACGGGACGGGCGCCGCCGCGGTCCCCGCCGTACGCGGTGTCGGCCTGGTGCTCCCGCCGGGGGGCAAGCTCGGGGTGGCGGGCGAGTCCGGCTGCGGGAAGTCGACCCTGGCGCTCGCCCTACTGCGGCTGCTGCCCGCCACGGCGCGGATGAGCGGGCAGATCCTGCTGGACGGCGAGGACGTCCTCACCATGCGCTGGGGGCGGCTCCGGGCGGTCCGCTGGGCGGGCGCCTCGATCGTCTTCCAGGGCGCGATGCACTCCCTGAACGCCGTACACCGGGTCGCCGACCAGATCGCCGAACCCCTCCTGCTGCACGGGAAGGCCACCCCGGCCACCGCCCGGAAGCGGGTCGGCGCGCTGCTGGAGCAGGTCGGCCTGCCGGCCTCGCGGGCACAGGCATACCCGCACGAGCTGTCCGGCGGACAGCGGCAGCGCGTCATGATCGCCATGGCGCTCGCCTGCGAACCCCGGCTGATCGTCGCCGACGAACCGACCACCGCGCTCGACGTGATGATCCAGGCGCAGATCCTACGGCTCATCGAACAGCTCGTCGCCGACCAGGACATCGGTCTGCTGATGATCAGTCACGATCTGGCGGTGCTCGCCGGCACCTGCGACCGGCTCGCCGTCATGTACGCGGGCCGGGTCGTCGAGGAGGGCCCCGCCCAGCAGGTCTACGATGCGGCCGAGCACCCCTACGGCCGGGCCTTGTCCGCCGCGTTCCCGCGCATCGGCGACCAGGCCTCCCGCCTGGCCCCGCGCGGGCTGCCGGGCGACCCGCCCGATCCGGCCGCCCTGCCCGGCGGCTGCTCCTTCCGACCCCGCTGTCCGGTCGCACTGGAATCCTGCGCCGCCGACGACCCCGCTCTGCGGGAGGCCGGACCGGGGCACCGGGCGGCCTGTGTCCATGTCCCTCCCGAGGTGCCGACGTCGAGGAGCGCCCAGTGACCACCACCGCCCCGACTCCACCCACCCCGCCCACGGCCCCCGACCCGTCGGTCCCCGCCGCTCCCCTGCTGTCCGCGTCCGGCGTGCAGGTCACGTTCCCGGGCCGGCGCGGGGCCCCCGCCGCCCGGGCGGTCGACGGCGTCGACCTCGACATCGGGCCCGGTGAGATCGTCGCGCTGGTCGGCGAGTCCGGGTGCGGCAAGACGACTCTCGCACGCACCCTGCTGGGGCTGGTGCGGCCCACGTCCGGAGCGGTGTCGTTCGGCGGGAGGCCGCTGGACTACGGCCCCCGTGCGCTCAAGGCGTACCGCCGGCGGGTGCAGCTCGTGCTGCAGGACCCGAGCGGCTCGCTGAACCCCAGGCACACCGTGTACGAGGCCGTCGCCGAGGGCCTGCGCATCCACCGGTACGCGGAGGACGAGCGGGCGGCCGTCGCGGGGGCGCTCGCCCGGGCGGGACTGCGTCCGCCGGAACGGTTCCTCCTGCGCTATCCGCACGAGCTGTCGGGCGGTCAGCGGCAGCGTGTGGTGATCGCGGGCGCGCTGGTCCTGGAACCGGAGCTGATCGTGGCGGACGAGCCGGTGGCCTCGCTCGACGCGTCCGTCCGCGGCGAGATCCTCGCCCTGCTGCTCGGGCTGCGGGCCGAGCTGGGGCTGTCGGCGCTGGTGGTGACGCACGACCTGGGGCTGGCCTGGAACATCGCCGACCGGGTCGCGGTGATGTACCTGGGGCGGATCGTTGAGACCGGTCCCGTGGAGGACGTACTGTCGGCGCCCCGTCACCCCTACACGCAGGCGCTGCTGTCCGTGCTGCCGGAGTCCTCGACCCCTCCGGTGGTGCTGAGCGGCGAGCCCCCGGACCCCACGCGCATCCCGGACGGCTGCCGCTTCCACGCCCGCTGCCACGTCCTCGCCTCGGGCGAGGCGGAGGCCGCCGGGGTCGCCACCGCCTGCCGGACGCTCGACCTGCCCGTCCTGCCGGGAGACGGTATGAAGCGCGCGGCCTGCCACTGGGCGGCGGCACGCTCGTCGCGCTGGGCGACGGACGGGCGGGGCCCGTGACCGTTGACGAGCCCGGTGTCGAGAGCCGACGGCCCGGTGGTGGCCGGCCGGCCTGCCCGCGGCTGCCCCCAGGGGTGCGGAACCGTTACGGGGTGTCGTACGTCTCGGTGAGCTCCCGGCAGCGCTTCACGTCCGCCGCGATCGCCTCCAGCAGCGCCTCGATCGACTCGAAGCGCTCCTGGCCGCGGACGTAGGACAGGAAGTCGACGGCGACGTGCAGTCCGTACAGGTCGAGGCCGACGCGGTCGATGGCGTACGCCTCGACGGTGCGCTCGGTGCCGTCGAACTGGGGGTTGGTGCCGACGGAGATCGCGGCGGGCATCCGCTCGTCGTTCGCGGTCAGCCAGCCCGCGTACACGCCGTCCGCGGGGATCGCGGTGTGCGGCAGCGTCTCCACGTTCGCCGTCGGGTAGCCGAGTTCGCGGCCGCGCTGGGCGCCGCGCACCACGATGCCCTCGACGCGGTGCGGGCGGCCCAGGATCTCCGCCGCGCCCTCCATGTCGCCCTCGGCGACGAGGCGTCGCGCCAGGGTGGACGAGAACGGCTCGCCGCCGCCCGCCTCGCCCCGGACGAACAGGTCGACGACCTCGACCTCGTAGTCGTACGTCCCGCCCAGCTCGGCGAGGAACTCGACGTTCCCGGCCGCCCTGTGGCCGAAGCGGAAGTTCGGGCCTTCGATGACCGCACGGGCGTGCAGCTTGTCGACCAGCACCTTCACGATGAAGTCCGCCGCGGACAGCTGCGAGAACTCGGCGGTGAAGGGCAGGATCAGCACCGCGTCCACGCCGAGCCGTTCCATCAGCTCGGCACGGCGGTGGTGCGGGGCCAGCAGCGGCGGGTGGCTGCCGGGGCGCACGACCTCGCTCGGGTGGGGGTCGAAGGTCACGACGACGGCGAGTACGCCCAGCTCACGGGCGCGCGCCACGGCCCTGCCGATGAGCAGCTGGTGTCCGCGGTGCACACCGTCGTAGGACCCGATGGTGACGACGCTGCGCCCCCAGTCCTCGGGGATGTCCTCCAAGCCACGCCAGCGCTGCACTGTGACCGCTCCTCGCCCGGTACCCGAACCCGTGTACGTCCTGTCTCCTTATGCAGGACTAAGAGTGCCATGCCCGAGCTCCTCGACCGGCATCGGCACCGGACTCGGGAGTGCGACGGGCGCCCGCCGGGACACGGTCCCGGCCATGTCCGGGGTGCCCGCAGTGCCCGTCGTGCCCGGCGTCCGGGGCGTGCGCGAGTCGATCGCGCCCCCCAGGGTCTCGATGGTGCGGCGGGCGCTGGGGCCGATGAGCGGGGCCCATGCCTGTGGGGCCGCGGCGAGCCAGCCCACGATCCGCGCGGCGAAGCCGGGCACGTCCCGCGCGAGCGCGACCAGCCTCCGGTCCAGGGCGGTGGCGCCCGCGGGGGTGCGGAGCAGCAGCAGGGCGGCGCGGTGGACCAGGTCCCTCGTGTGGGCGTCGGGCCTCTTCTCCGCTCCCCGGGCGGCGGCTCCCAGCAGGGCGTCCAGGACGGACAGGCTCCCGGGTACGCCGTGTCGGCCGAGGGCGGCGTGGTGGCCGGGGGCGACGTGGTGGCCGGGCGCGACGTGTTGGCTCCGGGCGCTCGTGCGCCGGCTCTCACCGGCCAGGAGCAGGTCCAGCAGTTCCGTGCGCAGCGGTCGCGAGGCGCGGCCGCCGGGCGCGGCGAGAACGGTGGCGAGCGCGGTCCGCACCTCCGCGCTGCCGTCCCCCAGGAGTGTGGCGACCAGCGGGACCAGGGCGTCCCGGGCGTCCGGCCCGCCCCGCTCCAGGCACCGGTCGACGAAGGCCGCGACATGGACGGCGCCTTCCGGACGATGCTCCGCGTACTCCCGGACGACGACCGCGGCGTGCCGGGCCAGTGCCGGGGCTGGGGCCTGGGCCTGGGCCTGGGCTGGGGCCGGAGCTGGGGCGGTGACGTCGGCGAGGGCGCCGAGCACGTCCCCCGGGTCCGCGCCGGGCATACCGGGTGCGCCGGAGGCATCGCCTTCGTACAGGAGACGGGCCCGGAACGCGGCGAGGACGGGCTCCGGGTGCGTGCCGAGCGCGGGCACGAGCGCGCTGACGGTCAGGGCCGGGTCGCCGGACACGAAGCGTGCGAGGGCGTGTTCCAGGTGACCGGCCCGGCTCTCGGGGTCGCGGACCAGGAGGGCGAGCGCCGGCCCGTGGAGACCGGTGTCGGCGGGCCGGGCGAGCAGCGCGCGGGCCGCGAACCCGAGCAGGGCGCGATCGCCGCCGGTGGTGACGCGCGGGGCCGCCCGCAGCCCGTACGCGGCGGCCGCGGCCCGGCGGTCCGTACGTTCGTCGTGGGCCCAGCGGTCCACGGCGCGGCACACGGCGGACGGTTCGTCCTCGGCGAGCGCCGCGAGCAGCTCCTCGGCGTGCGGATGATCGGTGGCGGCGAGTGCCTCGCAGAGGTCGTCGACCGCCAGTCGCCGTCGGGCGTGCAGCAGCGCCTGGGCGGCCCCGGCGACGGTGGCGCGGACCGCCGGGGGCGCGGTGTCGCCCACCGCCAGTGCCCTTTCGTCGCCGAACCACCGGCACAGCAGCGGCTGGACGGTACGCGGGTCGTCCCTGAGCCTGCGGTCGACGACGTCGAGGAAGCGATCCCGGCACCGCGCCGCGTCCGGGGGGCCGTCGGCGGTGACGAGTCTCCGCAGGAGGTCCATCCGCTGGTCCTCGCCCACGTCGAGCCCCTCCCAGAACCCGGGCCCGAACACCTCCGACGCACCCGTCGTCCCCCCGCCCTTCGACGGTGTCACGAGGGACGCGACGACGTCCGCGAGCCGTCGCAGCACATCCCGGTACGCCCGTGGATCCCGCACGTGCGGCAGCACCTCTCCGAGCAGGCGAGCCGCCCACCACCGGGCCTCGACGGCGTGGGATCCCCCGTCGTCCCCACCACCGGCGAGGCTCGCTACGAGCCCGTCCAGCCGACGGGAGAGCGAGCTCTCGTCGGCCCGGCTGTCGAGCATGAGCAGTGCCTGGGCG
Organism: Streptomyces sp. NPDC030222; assembly: GCF_055573115.1. Lineage (NCBI taxonomy): Bacteria > Bacillati > Actinomycetota > Actinomycetes > Kitasatosporales > Streptomycetaceae > Streptomyces > Streptomyces sp. NPDC030222. The sequence goes on along the minus strand of NZ_JBVICA010000017.1, from coordinate 136,020 downwards.
ATGACACCGGCCCGGTGCCGCGGCACGGTGCACGAGCCGCCGGCGTCCGCAGGACCGGTGACATCTCCTGGGACGGCGGCATCTCCGGCAACGGCTCCGGGAGGAACGGCGAGTGGTCCCACGACCCGGGCGTCTCCGCCAGGACCGCCGTGCGGTACCGGAGCCACCCGAGCCCCGCCTTCGCGGCCACACGACCCGGCCGCCCCCGTCGATCCCGCCCTGCGGGCGACCGGCAGGCTGCCGCCGGCAACGCTGCCACGGCCGCCCGGCGCGCCCACCCCGACGTGGACCTCGGCCGGGGGCGGCACAGCGCCGGAGACCGGCACCTCGTCGTGCCGTCGGCCTGCCGTCGGGCCGCCCGGCCCCGCGTCCGCGAGGCCGGGAGCAGGCACCCGGGCGTTCTCCACCCTGCCGCTCCCCCGGCCCGCGGCCCACGACGTGCCGACCGCCCCACCCGGCGACGGAACCCAGGTGACGAACGTCATGTCGTTCCCTGCCACGGGAGCCAGCGGACAGGGCCATTCCGGCACGTGCCTGGGCCGCTCGACCGTCCGGAACTCCGCCGACGAGCCGCCCTCCGGCCAGGCGGCCGCCGACTCTCCGGGCCCGCCTCCCCAGCGGCCCTGTACGACGGGCAACCGGACATCGGCCGTCACGTCGTTCGTCACGTCGTCCGCCGGTCGGGCACACCATGGTCGAACGGCTGTCTCCCGACCCCGGGCGTCCGGGACGGCGGGACGCCCGGGCCGGCGCGACGGCGGGCGGAGGGGGCGGTGGACCAGCGCTTCGAGGGCGGCGTCGACGTCGAGGTGGGCCGCCTGGAGCCAGTCGGCGAGTGATTCATGGGTGAAGCGGTATTCGCGGCCGACGGGGGCGAGGAGGCCCTCGGTGAGGACGGCCGGTGCCCAGCCGCCCTTCCAGGGGAAGAGCCGCTCGAAGGTCTCGCGGTCCAGTGCGCCGTGCCCGGGGCCGAGGCAGTGGCGGGCCGCTTCGTGGACGCGTCCGGCGACCCGGGCCGCGAGGCGGCGGACGGCGGTGCCCCGCAAGGGCGGGTGGACGGCCGCTGCCAGCCGCTGCGCGATGCGCAGGCAGACCAGGTCGAGGTAGGCGGAGTGGACCTCGGCCCGAGAGAGGGGGCGGGGCGGGGACACCGGCGGCAGGGCGTCGCGGACCTCGGCGAGGAGCCGAAGGGTGAGGGGGTGCCGGGCGTCGGCGGCCACGAGGGGTTCCGGCGGCAGCCCGTGACGTTCCCGGGCGCTTCCGGCCTCCGCCGGGGTGAGGTCCCCGATCCCCGCGGCGTGCGGAATGCGGGGCACCGGGTGCGCGGGGCGGTGGAGCACGGCCGCGGGATAGTGGGGGCCGGCCTGCTCCCAGTGCTCGGGGCGGCAGGCGACGACCAGGCGCACCCGGTGGTGCCGCAGCCATTCCGCCGTGCCCTCGGTCCATTCGCGCAGTCGGCCCGAGAGGGCGGGGGGCATTTCCTCGGGGCCGTCCAGGAGCACGAACAGCGGCCGTCCGGCGTCCGCGGCGAGCCGTGCGACGCGTTCGGGGGTGACGGGTGCCGCGCCGCCCCGCGCGTCGGTGCGGCGGCGGGCCCGGCCGAGCGCGCGGCCCACCGCGTCGGCCACGGAGGCGTCACCGGCCTCCAGGTCGGCGCCGCGCAGCCACACGGTGGGGGCCGGGTCCCGGTCCTGGACGCGGCGGGCGGCGAACGTGGCGAGTGCGGTGGTGCGTCCGGTTCCCGGACCGCCGACGAGGGCGAGTACGGAGGCGCTCTCCGCGGCGAACCGGGCGAACTCGCCGGCGGGGCCGGGACGCTCGACGAGGACCGTCCTGGTGAGCGCGGCCAGGGCGGGCCCGAGGGTGAGCGCCGTGAGGTGGAGGACCCCGGCGAGGTTGAGGTCTTCCCCGTGCCCGGGGACGGTGGCGGCGTTGCGGCGGAGAAGGGCGGCGAGCGGCCCCCCGGGGTCCGCGGCTGCCGTCGCGTCCAGCGGGAGCGCGAGGCCCGCGGTCCGGTGCCCTGCGTCCAGGCCGGTGCCGACGACGGCGAGGACGGCACCCGTGGTGGCGTCGAGGACGGGACTCCCGGTGGCGCCCGCGGCGCTGTGGAGGGCGTCGCTGCCGTCGGTGCCGAGCGCCAGCTCGACGGCGTGGCCGATGTGGTGCGAGCGATCTCCGGCGACGTGGGTGACGGGCGTGGTGCCGAGGATCCGGGCCTCGCGCCAGCCGCCCGCGGGGATCCGTACGTACGCGCCGGGGGCGGTGGCGCCGTCCCGAGTGGTGATCGGCAGGGGCCGTACGCGGAGGCCCTCGGCGCTGATGAGGGCGAGTCCGTGCTCCGGCAGCGGGGTGATGGCGTCGGACTCGGCGAACGGAGCCCGTCCTGCGTGTGCTGCGGCGTCGGGCGGGCCGTCGGCGGCGTCCGCGTGCAGCACGACGCGGGCGAGCCCGTCGACCGCTTCGTGGCTGGTGACGACCGTCCCCCGGTCGTCGGCGACGAAGCCGGTCCCTCGGGGACGCCCGGCCAGGTCACGGATGCGAACCAGCGTTTCCCCGAGCCTGTGTTTCATGTTGCGAAACGGTAGGTCTGGGAGGATCCGCCCGAGAAGGACGTAGTTCAAAAGCGCCCCCGAGTGCCCCCCTGGTTCACTCCGAGCGCCTGCTCGATGGGGTGAATCCCGGGGCCGGCGTGGATAGAGCTCCCGCGGGGGGATCGTGGAGCGGGCCACGGGCGCCGGCCCGCTCCACGATGATCGCTCGGGCCGGGCGGACGCCGCGGGCCTTGGAAGCGGGCCTTGGGAAGCGGGCCTTGGGAGGCCGCCCCCGCCGTCGGCCCGGGCGGGCCGTCCCGACGACGGCTCCGGACCGGCCCCACGACATCAGCCAAGGACCGTTCCACGGCGTGATCCACACACCCGTAGCGCACGACGTCGGACGGGGACCGGAACACGGGCTCCAGCCGGTACGGCGGCCTCGACACCGACCGGCCTCATGCCCCGAGCCGACGACCGGTTCCGCGACTTCCGCCGGGACGAGACTGCGTCGTGGGCAGGAAGACAGGAAGACCGGGAGACCGGCACCAGCCGGAACAGCGCCGTCGACACCGACCGACGGCGGACGGCCGCACCCCACGAGACCAGCCGACGAGCGGCGGTAGAGAACCGGCCCGGCGACACCGCCGACGAGCGGTCCCGGCAACGTACGCCAGGGACCGGAACTCGGAGATGGGCCGGAGGCCGGAACAGGACCGGCGTCAGCCACAGCCGATCGCCGGCCGTCAGCACCACGGACGCGGGGCCGGAGGCCGGGACGGCGCCCGTGTCAGCCGAAGACCGCCAGGCTCCTGGCCTTCCCCCGCTGTTCCTCGACGAGCGCGACGAAGCGCTCGTCCGGGCCGAACACGGCGACGGGACCCGCCGGGTAGGCGGGCATGTCGAGCCGGACCCCGTTCAGCAGCAGCCGGGCGCGCTTCTCGTCCACGTCCCAGCGCGGGAACGCGGCCGCGGCGGCCTCGGCGACGGGCATGACCGTCAGCTCCTCCTGGAGCTGGTCGAGGGTCCTGGCCCGGTCCAGCTTGTACGGGCCGACCCGGGTGCGGCGCAGGGCCGTCAGGTGGCCGCCGACGCCGAGCCCGGCGCCGAGGTCGCGGGCGAGGGCGCGGATGTACGTGCCGGAGGAACAGACGACGGAGACGACGAGGTCCACCACCGGGGTGCCGTTCTCGGCGACGGCCTCGCGGACGTCGTACACCTGGAAGGACGAGACGGTCACCGGGCGGGCGGGGATCTCGAAGTCCTCGCCGCCGCGGACGCGCGCGTACGACCGCTTACCGTCGATCTTGATGGCGCTGACCTTGGACGGCACCTGCATGATGGAGCCGGTCAGTTGTGCCACGCCCGCGTCGATGGCTTCCCGGGTCACCCCGGAGGCGTCGGCCGAGGACGTGATCTCGCCCTCGGCGTCGTCGGTGATCGTCGTCTGCCCGAGCCGGATCGTGCCCACGTACTCCTTCTCGGTCAGCGCGAGGTGGCCGAGGAGCTTGGTGGCCCGCTCGACGCCGAGGACGAGGACGCCGGTGGCCATCGGGTCGAGGGTGCCGGCGTGCCCGACGCGGCGGGTCCTGGCGATCCCGCGCATCTTGGCGACGACGTCGTGCGAAGTGAAGCCCGACGGCTTGTCGACGACGACAAGACCGTCGGGCACCTTTGCGGAGTGCTTCATTCCTACCGGTCGTCCTCGTCGGCGTCCTCGCCCGCCTTGCGGTACGGATCGGCTTCGCCGGCGTACGTGGCGCCCGTGGACGCCTCCCGTACCTCGGCGTCCTTGAGCCGCGCCTTGTCGAGCAGGTCGTCGATGGTGCGGGCGTTGTCCGGGAGAGCGTCCGGGACGAACGTCAGGGTCGGGGTGAAGCGGACCCCGGTCTGCCGTCCGACCTCGGAGCGCAGGACGCCCTTCGCGGACTCCAGGGCGGCCGCGGAGGCGGCACGCTCCTCGTCATCTCCGTAGACCGTGTAGAAGACCGTGGCCTCCCGCAGGTCGCCGGTCACCCGGGCATCCGTGATCGTGACGAAACCCAGCCGCGGATCCTTGATTCGCCGGTCCAGGGTCTCCGCGACCACGACCTGGATGCGATCGGCCAGCTTGCGGGCCCGCGCGTTGTCGGCCACCGGTCCGTTCCCTTCTCTGTTCTGTCCTGCTGTGTGTTCCGGGGGCCCGCGGCGGAGCCGCTGTGTCACAGCCCCCGGGAAGACAGCCGTCATTCGTCGTCGCCGTGCAGCCGCCGTCGAACCGACAGCAGCTCCACTTCCGGCCGGGCGGCGACGAGGCGCTCGCACCGGTCCAGTATGTCCGTGAGGTGTCCGGGGTCCCCGGACACCGCCGCGAGGCCGATCTCGGCCCTGCGATGGAGGTTCTGGCCGCCCACCTCGGCCACCGCCACCGCGTACTTGCGCTGGAGTTCGGCCACGATCGGGCGGACCACGGAGCGTTTCTCCTTCAGCGACCGTACGTCGCCGAGGAGCAGGTCGAAGGACAACGTCCCCACATACATGTATGTCCGGATGTCCCGCCGGTACGGGTTTGGTCGATGTCCCGCCCGCTCTTGGCAGGGACATCAGCACCGTACACGCAACGGCCGGGGCCGATCGACGGGATTTCGTCCCGCCGACCGGCCCCGAACACGGCACGCGTCAGCCGCGCGGCTTCTCGCGCATCTCGTACGTCGCGATGACGTCGTCGACCTTGATGTCGTTGAAGCTGCCGAGGTTGATACCGCCCTCGTAGCCCTCGCGGATCTCGGTGACGTCGTCCTTGAAGCGACGCAGGCCCTCGATGGTGAGGTTCTCCGCGACGACCTTGCCGTCGCGGATGAGACGGGCCTTGGTGTTCCGGCGGACCTCGCCGGAGCGGATGAGCACACCGGCGATGTTGCCCAGCTTGGACGAGCGGAAGACCTCGCGGATCTCCGCCGTACCGAGCTCGACCTCTTCGTACTCCGGCTTGAGCATGCCCTTGAGGGCCGCCTCGATCTCCTCGATCGCCTGGTAGATGACCGAGTAGTACCGGACGTCCACGCCCTCGCGCTCGGCCCGCTGCGTGGCACGCCCTGCGGCGCGCACGTTGAAGCCGATCACGATGGCGTCGGAGCCCATCGCCAGGTCGATGTCCGACTCGGTGACCGCACCGACACCGCGGTGCAGGACACGGATGTCGACCTCCTCGCCGACGTCGAGCTGGAGCAGCGAGGACTCGAGGGCCTCGACCGAACCGGACGCGTCGCCCTTGATGATGAGGTTGAGCTGCTGGACCTCGCCGGCCTTGAGCACCTTGTCGAGGTCCTCGAGGGACACCCGGCGGGTGCGCTTGGCGAACGCGGCGTTGCGCTCACGGGCGGCACGCTTCTCGGCGATCTGGCGGGCCGTGCGGTCCTCGTCGACGACCAGGAAGTTGTCGCCGGCGCCCGGGACGTTGGTGAGACCCAGGACCAGGACGGGAGTCGACGGACCCGCTTCCTCGACGTTGCTGCCCTTGTCGTCGAGCATCGCGCGGACACGGCCGTAGGCGTCGCCGACCACCATGGTGTCGCCGACCCGCAGGGTGCCTCGCTGGACCAGGACGGTCGCGACGGCACCGCGGCCGCGGTCGAGGTGGGACTCGATCGCGATGCCCTGCGCGTCCTGCTCCGGGTTGGCCCGGAGGTCCAGGGCGGCGTCCGCGGTCAGGACCACGGCCTCCAGCAGGCTGTCGATGTTCAGGCCCTGCTTGGCGGAGATGTCGACGAACATGGTGTCGCCGCCGTACTCCTCGGCCACCAGGCCGTACTCGGTCAGCTGACCGCGCACCTTCGTCGGGTCGGCGCCCTCGACGTCGATCTTGTTGACCGCGACGACGATCGGGACGTCCGCGGCCTTGGCGTGGTTGAGCGCCTCGACCGTCTGCGGCATGACACCGTCGTTGGCCGCCACCACGAGGATCGCGATGTCGGTCGACTTGGCACCACGGGCACGCATGGCGGTGAACGCCTCGTGACCCGGGGTGTCGATGAAGGTGATGCGCCGCTCTTCGTCGTTGACCTCGGTGGAGACCTGGTACGCACCGATGTGCTGCGTGATGCCGCCGGCCTCGCCCGCGATGACGTTCGTCTTGCGGATCGCGTCCAGCAGCCGGGTCTTACCGTGGTCGACGTGACCCATGACGGTCACCACCGGCGGACGCGCGACCAGGAACTCCTCGCCGCCCTCGTCCTCGCCGAACTCGATGTCGAAGGACTCGAGGAGCTCGCGGTCCTCCTCCTCCGGGCTGACGATCTGAACGGTGTAGTTCATCTCGCCGGCCAGGAGCTGCAGCGTCTCGTCCGAGACGGACTGCGTGGCCGTGACCATCTCGCCGAGGTTCATCATCACGGCGACGAGCGACGCCGGGTTGGCGTTGATCTTCTCCGCGAAGTCGGTGAGGGAGGCACCGCGCGACAGACGGACGGTCTCGCCGCTGCCACGAGGCAGCATCACGCCGCCGACGGACGGGGCCTGCATGGCCTCGTACTCCTGGCGCCGCTGCCGCTTCGACTTGCGGCCACGACGCGCCGGACCGCCGGGACGGCCGAACGCACCCTGCGTGCCACCACGGCCACCCGGACCGCCGGGACGGCCGCCGAAGCCGGGACGGCCACCGCCGCCACCGAAGCCGCCGCCACCGCCGCCGGGGCCACCGCCACCGGGACGGCCGGCGAAGCCGCCGCCGCCGCCCGGACGACCGCCGCCGCCGGGACCCGCGGGACGACCCGCGAAGCCGCCGCCGGGACGACCGGCACCACCGGGACGGCCGGCACCACCGGGGCCGCGACCGCCGCCGCCGGGGCCCGGACGCGGGCCGGCAGCGGGACGCTGCGGCATCATGCCCGGGTTGGGACGGTTACCGGCCGGGCCGCCGCCGGGACGCGGAGCCTGGGGACGCGGCATGGCACCCGGGGTCGGGCGCGGACCGCCGGCACCGGCCTGCGGACGGGGACCGCCCTGACCGGCGCCCTGGGGACGCGGGGCACCCGGAGCACCGGGGCCGCCGGGACGCGGGGCACCACCCGGACGGGGCGCCTGCGGGCGCGCCATGCCGGTGGAGCCGCCGGACGTGAAGGGGTTGTTGCCCGGACGCGGGCCCGCGGGGCGGGCACCCGGACGCGGGGCCTGCTGGCCCGGCTTCGGGGCGCCGGGACGGCCCGACTCGGGGCGGCCGGAGCCGGACGGACGAGCCGCCGGGCGCGGGCCGGGGGTCGGGGCACCGGACCGGGGGCCGGCCGCGGGGGCCGACGGAGGCGCGGTGAACTCCGGGGCGGCCGGAGCCGCGGGCGCCGGCTTGGGCGCGGGCTTCGGACCCGGAGTGGGACGCGGGCCCGGGCTCGGGACCGCTGCGGGAGCGCTGCTCGCCGAGGCCTCGGCAGCAGCCGGCCGGGGGGCCGGGGCGCCGGGCTTGGGGGCAGCCGGACGTGCCGCCTGCACCGGGGACGGCGCGGCGGGCTTGGGGGCGGCCTTCTTGGGGGCCGAGGGCTTACCGGCGGCGCGGCCGGAGCCGCTGCCCTGCTGGAAAGCGTCAGTCAGTTTGCGCACAACCGGCGCCTCGATGGTCGAGGACGCCGAACGGACGAATTCACCGAGTTCTTGGAGCTTGGCCATGACGACCTTGCTCTCCACGCCGAACTCCTTGGCGAGTTCGTATACCCGGACCTTAGCCACTTCGCTCCTTTTAGGTCCGGATTGTCGCCGGACCGTCGCTACTTCATGGGCGTACTCATCGCGTACTCATCGAGTGCTCATCGCAATCTCGACCTACTTCCGACTCGCGAGGTACCTGACCGCACGGGGTTCCGTGCCGTACTTCTGTTTCCGTCACTGCTCACGGTGCTGCCTGCTCGACGTACCGGCGGACGTCCGCGGCATCGAGCGGTCCCCTGGACCGGAAGGCCCTGGGGAACGCCCGGCGGCGGACCGCCAGGTCGAGACAGACCAAGGCGGGGTGTACATAGGCACCCCGGCCGGGCAGCGTACCGCGAGGGTCGGGGACGACGGCGTCCCCGACCGCCACGATGCGCAGCAGTTCGTTCTTGGCCGCTCGCTCCCGGCATCCCACACAGGTTCGCTCAGGGCATGCGCGGGCATGCGTCCGGCCAGACACGCTTAAGTCTACCTCCCCGCGCCGACCTAACCCCTTTGGGGGAAAAATCGAACACTTGATGTCTCAAAATCCGCTGTATGGCCCGCGGCCGGCCGGGGCGGGCTGGTCAGTCCTTGTCCGCGGGCTCGTCAGGCCTTGTCCGCGGCTGCTCGGTGTCCGGGCGGATGTCGATGCGCCATCCGGTGAGCCGTGCGGCCAGACGGGCGTTCTGCCCCTCCTTGCCGATCGCCAGCGACAGCTGGTAGTCCGGCACCGTCACCCGTGCGGAGCGCGATGCGAGGTCCACGACCTCCACCTTGCTCACCCGTGCGGGTGACAGGGCATTGGCGACCATCTCGGCGGGGTCGTCCGACCAGTCGACGATGTCGATCTTCTCGCCGTGCAGTTCGGCCATCACATTGCGGACCCGGCCACCCATCGGGCCGATGCAGGCGCCCTTGGCGTTCAGACCCGAACGGGTGGACCGAACGGCGATCTTGGTGCGGTGGCCGGCCTCGCGGGCGATGGCGGCGATCTCCACCGAACCGTCCGCGATCTCCGGCACCTCCAGCGCGAAGAGCTTCTTCACCAGGTTCGGGTGGGTGCGGGACAGCGTCACGGACGGACCACGGACACCCTTGACGACCCGGACGACGTACGTCCGCAGCCGGGTGCCGTGACTGTAGTCCTCGCCGGGGACCTGCTCCTGCACCGGCAGGATCGCCTCCAGCCTGCCGATGTCGACCAGCACGTTCTTGGGGTCCTTGCCCTGCTGGACCACACCGGCGACGACGTCGCCCTCCCGGCCGGCGAACTCCCCGAAGGTGATCTCGTCCTCGGCGTCCCGCAGACGCTGGAGGATCACCTGCTTGGCGGTGGTGGCCGCGATCCGGCCGAAGCCCGACGGCGTGTCGTCGAACTCGCGGGGCTCCTGGCCCTCCTCGAGTTCCGCCGGATCCTCCTTCGCCCAGACCGTCACGTGCCCGTTCTCGCGGTTGAGCTCGACACGCGCGTGGCGGCGGCTTCCCTCGGTGCGGTGGTAGGCGATGAGGAGGGCCGACTCGATCGCCTCGACCAGCAGGTCGAAGGAGATCTCCTTCTCCCGCACCAGGCCCCGCAGGGCGCTCATGTCGATGTCCACGGCTACGCCTCCTCTTCCTTCTTGTCCTTGCGGCTGAACTCGATCTCCACACGCGCGCGGTCGACGTCCTCGAACGAGATCCGCCGGGTGGTGGCCTTGCGGCCCTTCACGCCCGGGACCTCCAGGTCCAGTCCGTCCTCGTCCACCTGCAGGATGCGCGCGACCAGTTCGCCGCCCTCGTGCAGGTGGAACCGGGCCAGCCGGCCGGTGGCGCGTACGTAGTGACGGGGCTCCTTGAGCGGGCGCTCCGCACCCGGGGAGCTCACTTCGAGGACGTACTCGTCGTCGCCCATGACGTCGGAGTCGTCGAGCTTCTCGGAGATGACACGGCTCAGATCGGCGCAGGCGTCCAGCTCCACGCCCTCGTCCGAGTCCACGACGATCCTCAGCACGCGACGCCTTCCGGCCCGGGACACCTCGATCTCTTCCAGATCCAGATCCTTGGCGCTGACGAGCGGTTCGACCAGCCCGCGCAGCCTCTCGCTCTGGGTGGTGCTCATCCGGGTGACTCCTCGGCCGCGTGTGCTGTTGTGGATACGTCGCGTGTCAGATCAAAGGGTATCCGGTCGCGGGGGGTGTTGCCGTCCACCTGCGCTTGACCCGCGGGTACGCTCGCCTGCGGTGATCAGTGACGGAGGGCGCGGGCCCCGGCCAGAGGAGGCGGACGTGCCGAGCAGCGGACCCACCCGGAGACACGCGCTCCTCGCGACGGGCGCCGCCGCGGCGCTGCTCGCGGGCTGCTCCGACGACGGCGCGCGGAGCCGCGAGGAGGACGCCGCCGCCCGGCGGCGCAGGGCGGCCGCCCGTGCCGAGGCGGCACTGCGGCAGCGGTCCGCCCGCACCAGCCTCGAACTCCTCGGACTGTACGACGCGGTGACCGCGCGGCATCCGTCGACCGCGGACCGGATCGCGGTCCTGCGGGCCGAGACGGAGCGGCACGCCGAGGCGCTGTCCCCCGGGTCCGCACGGCCCGCCGCCGGAACGAGCCCCTCGGCCGCGCCGTCCGCCCCTGCTTCGCCGCCCGCCGCGCCGGGCGCCGGGGTCGCGGGCCGGCCGGCCGTCGCCGCCGAGCCGGCGGCCGCGCTCCGGGACCTCGCGTCCGCCGCCCGACGGGTTTCGGACACCCATCTGAAGGCCCTGGAGACGGCCCCGCCGGAGCTCGCGCGGCTGCTCGCGTCCGTCGCCGCGGCTGCCGCCGCGCACGCGTACCTGCTGACGGAAGGGAACCGCTCGTGACCGACACCGCACTCACCGCCGCGCAGTCCGCCCTCGCCGCCGAGCACGCCGCCGTCTACGGATACGGGGTCGTCGGCGCCCGGGTCGGCGCCGACCGCACGGCCGAGGCCCGCGACGCCTACACCGCGCACCGCGCGCGCCGCGACATGCTGGAGCGCACCGTGCGCGACCTCGGCGGCACCCCGGTGCCGGCCGCCGCCGGCTACGCGCTGCCCTTCCCGGTGCCGGACGGAGCGGCGGCGGCCCGCCTCGCCGCCCATCTGGAGGAGCGGATCGCGGGCGTCTACGGAGACCTGGTGCGGGCCGCCGGGGGGCCGCTGCGGCGGGACGCGGCGGGCGCGCTGCGCGAGGCGGCAGTGCGGGCGGTTCGCTGGCGCGGCGGGAGCGTAGCCTTTCCTGGGCTCGCCGAACGGTCGGTTCCGGCCACCGCGACGGCAGCCCCCTCAGGTACCTGACCAAGGGACGACGCACGCATGGCTTTCGAACCGCCGCAGCGGCTCGTACGAGCGCTCGGCGAGACGTACGGTGACGCGGCGGCGCAGCAGTGGCTCGCACGGCTGCCCGCACTCACCGACGAGGCGATGGCCGGCATGGGACTGACCGCCGACCGGGTGCAGGCCCCCGGCGGCCGGAGCAGCCTGGTCGTCCTCGTCCGCCGGCCGGACGGCACCCCGGCAGCGCTGAAGATCGCGCCGGCCCGGGCCCGTCCCGATCTGGAGCGTGCGGCGCTGGAGCACTGGAACGGCTCGGGCGCGGTGCGGCTGCTGGACGGCACCGCGGACTCGGGGGCGCTGCTGCTGGAGCGGCTGCATCCCGATGTGTCGCTGCGCTCGCTGCCCGAGGCGAAGGCACTGCTGGAGGCCGCCGGAACGGTACGGCGGCTGTGGGTCCCGCCGGCCGAGGGGCATCCCTTCGAGACGGTCGAGGAGCGCACCCGCCGGGAGGCCGAGCCGATGCGGCGCCACGCGGACGCGGAGAGCGCGGCCCTGGTGGAGGCTGCCCTCGCGGCCCGTTCCGAGCTGGTCGGGTCCTCCTCCGAGGTCCTGCTGCTGCACGGCAACTTCCGCCAGAGCAAGGTGCTCGCCGGTGACCGCGCCCCCTGGCTGGCGGTGGGTCCGGAGCCCCTCGTCGGGGAGCGCGCCTATGACCTGGCCCGGCTGGTACGCGACCGTGTCGAAGACCTGATCGCCGCCCCCTCGGGCGCGGCGGCGGCCCGTCGGCGGGTCAGCCGGCTCGCCGACTCCCTCGATGTGGACCGCGCCCGTCTGCACGGCTGGACCCTCTTCCGGGCGGTCGAGTCGGGCGTCCGCGCCCGTGCGGCCGGGCGTCACCAGGACGCCGAGCTGCTGTTGGAGTTCGCGGGCTGGCTCTGATCCCCGGGGTCTGATCCTCGGGGTCTGATCCTCGGGGTCTGATCCTCGGGGTCGGGTCCTTCCCGGTGTCACGCCCGGACACGCCGAAGGGCCCGGGGCTGGAGCCCGGGCCCTTGGTCATACGCGAGACGTCGTCATGCGCCGCGCGTCGTCACGCGCTGAGGCGGGCGACGGCCTCGTCGACGGTGATCTCCTCGCGCTCGCCCGTACGGCGGTCCTTCAGCTCGAGAACGCCCTCGGCCGAGCGGCGGCCGGCGACGAGGATCTTCGGGACGCCGATCAGCTCCGCGTCGGTGAACTTGACGCCCGGCGAGACACCGGCACGGTCGTCGACGAGGACCCGCACGCCCGCGGCGTTCAGCTTCTCGGCTACGTCGAGGGCGAGTTCGGTCTGCAGCGCCTTGCCGGCGGCGACGACGTGCACGTCGGCCGGGGCGACCTCGCGGGGCCAGCACAGGCCCTGCTCGTCGGCGGTCTGCTCGGCCAGCGCGGCCACGGCGCGTGAGACGCCGACGCCGTACGAGCCCATGGTGACGCGGACGGGCTTGCCGTTCTGGCCGAGGACGTCGAGCTGGAAGGCGTCGGCGTACTTCCGGCCCAGCTGGAAGATGTGGCCGATCTCGATCGCCTTGTCGAGCTTGAGTCCGGCGCCGCACTGCGGGCAGGGGTCGCCGGGTTCGACGACCACGACGTCGAGGTACTGGTCGACCTCGAAGTCGCGTCCGCAGACGACGTTCTTCGCGTGCTTGTCGGGCTTGTTGGCGCCGGTGATCCAGGCGGTGCCGGGTGCGACCCGCGGGTCGGCGATGTAGCGGACCTTCTCCAGGCCCTGCGGGCCGACGTAGCCGCGCACCAGGTCGGGGCGGCCCTCGAAGTCCTCGGCCGTGACCAGTTCGACCACCGCGGGGGCGAGGTGCTCGCCCAGCTTGCCGAGGTCGACCTCACGGTCGCCGGGCACGCCGACGGCGGTGATCTCGCCGTCCACCTTGACCAGGAGGTTCTTCAGGGTCGCGGAGGCAGGAACGCCCAGGTGCTCGGCGAGCGACTCGATGGTGGGGGTGTCGGGGGTGTCGAGCTCCTCGACGGGACCGTGGGCCGTGCCGTCCTCCGGCTCGGTGCGGAAGGTGACCGCTTCCGTGTTGGCCGCGTAGTCGCAGTTCGGGCAGTCGACGAAGGTGTCCTCGCCGGCCGCGGCGGGCGCCAGGAACTCCTCGGAGGCCGAACCGCCCATGGCGCCGGAGACCGCGGAGACGATGCGGTGGTCCAGGCCGAGACGGCGGAAGATCTTGATGTAGGCCTCGCGGTGCAGCCGGTAGGACTCGGCGAGGCCCTCGTCGGTGGTGTCGAAGGAGTACGAATCCTTCATCTGGAACTCGCGGCCGCGCAGCACGCCGGAGCGGGGGCGGGCCTCGTCCCGATACTTGGTCTGGATCTGGTAGAGCATCACCGGCAGGTCCTTGTAGGACGTGCACTGGTCCTTGACGACCTGGGTGAAGATCTCCTCGTGCGTCGGGCCGAGGAGGTAGTCCGAGCCCTTGCGGTCCTTGAGGCGGAAGAGCAGGTCGCCGTACTCCTCCCAGCGGCCGCTGGCCTCGTAGGGCTCCTTGGGCAGGAGCGCCGGCAGCAGCACCTCCTGGGCGCCGATGGCGTCCATCTCCTCGCGCACGACGCGGGTGATGTTCTCCAGCACCTTCTTGCCCAGCGGCAGCCAGGTCCAGATGCCGGCGGACGTCCTGCGGACGTAGCCGGCACGGACGAGCAGCTTGTGGCTGAGCGTCTCGGCGTCCGCCGGGTCGTCGCGCAATGTCTTGACCATCAACCGGGACATGCGCTGGACCTGGGCCATGGGGTTCTCTCCTGCGTGTGAAAGGTGGTCCCAGGAGGTTAGCCGGGGCCCGGGGGCACGCGGAAATCCATTGGGCGTACGGCGGCCGCGGCAACGGTCCGGGCTCAGTCCCTGCGCAGCGGCAGGGGTGCCCCCATCACGGCGTAGGGCCTAGCCGCGGACGGGAAGTAGACCTGGTTTGCGAGGTCGGTGTAGCCGAGTGCGCGGTACAGCACGCGGGCCGGGCTCTCGGTGTCGATCGCGGAGAGGATCGACCGGGGTTCGGCCGCGGTGTCGGTGATCGTGGTGATCAGCGAGCGGCCGAGGCCCCGTCCCTGGTAGTCGGGGTGGACGTGCAGTTCGGTGATGACGAAGGACTGGTCGAGCCATCCGTCAGTGCCGCGCCTGCGCATGTACGGCTCGACGACGGTGGACCACCAGTGGGTACGGTCGTTGGGCATGCCGTAGACGAAGCCCACGAGGCTTCCGTCCCGGGTGGTCGCGCCGAACGCGCGGGCGCCGGGGTTGGTGAGGTGCCGCAGGACGATGTGGCGGCGCACGCTGACTTCGTCGTCGCTGAGCCCGAAGGCGACGGCCTGTACGGCGAGTGCGTCGTCGACGCGTGCGGTGAGGTCGAGGGGGCCGACCACGACGTCCATCATGGGCTCGACCCTACTCGTCGGCCGCGGGTGTGGATGTCGGAAGAGCACGCAACAGATGTCAGAAGAGCACGCTCATGAAGGCCCCGGTCTCCCGGAAGCCGACACGGCGGTAGCAGGCTCGGGCCGCGGTG
Source organism: Streptomyces sp. NPDC030222 (assembly GCF_055573115.1). Classification (NCBI taxonomy): domain Bacteria; kingdom Bacillati; phylum Actinomycetota; class Actinomycetes; order Kitasatosporales; family Streptomycetaceae; genus Streptomyces; species Streptomyces sp. NPDC030222. The sequence continues at coordinate 121,009 of NZ_JBVICA010000017.1, read as the reverse complement.
TTGAAGTCGTTGACGTAGAGGCTGACGACCGGCGAGACCTCGTCGAGGGCGTAGCGGAGGACGGCGGCCATGCCGGTGACGGAGAGGCCGCGGCCGCGGTGCCCGGGGGCGACCCAGACGCCCTGGATCTGGCAGGCCTGAGGGGTGGCGGCGCCGATCTCCGCCTTGAAGACGACCTCGCCGTCTTCTATGCGGGCGAAGGCACGGCCGGCGCCGACGAGTTCGGCGACGCGCGCCTGGTAGAGGAGTCCGCCGTCGCCGGCGAGCGGTGAGACGCCAACCTCCTCGGTGAACATGGCCACGCAGGCCGGCATGATCACGTCCATCTCGTCCTTGCGGACGCGGCGCACGCAGGGGTCGGGCTCGATTCCTTCGGGCATGGTCTCGGTGACCATGAGCGGCTGGTTGGCGCGTACCTCGCGGGCGGGGCCCCAGCTGGGTTCGAGGAGCTTCCAGAGCCGGCCGGTGGCTTCCGCGGGGCCGACGATCGAGGAGCAGCGGCGGCCGGCGCGGCGGGCGCGGTCGGCGAAGGCGCGCACGGCGTCAGGGGTGGCGCAGAGGGGCACCAGGTTGGCGCCGGAGTAGCAGAGAGAGGTGAGGGCGCCCTGCTGGTACCAGCCCCACATCTCGCCGCCGAGCCGCCAGGGGTCCAGTCCCGCGGCGCGGACGCGGGAGGCGACGAAGGCGTTGGTGACGGGGTCACGGTCCAGGACGGCGAGCGCTGCGTCGAGGTCGCTGGGTTCGAGGACCCGGGTGGTGGTCTGCGTCAACACGTGGGGGCCTCACCATCAGGTCTGCTGATCTCCGCACTGTACCCGGCGGGCGCCGGGCGTGCCGAACACGGCTGCGGCCCCGCTCCGCGCCTGGGCGCGGAGCGGGGTCGGTGAACGGTGCGCAGGGGCTGCCGGGCAGGACGGCGGTCCGGTGAGCAGGACCGCGGTTCCGGTGAGCGCGACGGCGGGTCAGCCGGCGACGGAGATCTGGGGCTCGCCGGAGGCGATGCCGTCCTCCTGCATCTGCTCGGCGATCTTCAGGGCCTCCTCGATGAGGGTCTCCACGATCTTCGACTCCGGCACGGTCTTGATGACCTCGCCCTTCACGAAGATCTGTCCCTTGCCATTGCCGGAGGCGACGCCGAGGTCGGCCTCGCGGGCCTCGCCGGGGCCGTTGACGACGCAGCCCATGACGGCGACGCGGAGCGGCACCTCCATGCCCTCCAGGCCGGCGGAGACCTGGTCGGCGAGCTTGTAGACGTCGACCTGGGCGCGGCCGCAGGAGGGGCAGGAGACGATCTCCAGCCGGCGCTGGCGGAGGTTCAGCGACTCCAGGATCTGGATGCCGACCTTGACCTCCTCGGCCGGCGGCGCGGAGAGCGAGACGCGGATGGTGTCGCCGATGCCCTCGCTGAGCAGCGCGCCGAACGCGACGGCGGACTTGATGGTGCCCTGGAAGGCCGGTCCGGCCTCGGTGACTCCGAGGTGCAGCGGGTAGTCGCACTGGGCGGCGAGCTGCCGGTAGGCGTTGACCATGACCACGGGGTCGTTGTGCTTGACCGAGATCTTGATGTCGTGGAAGCCGTGCTCCTCGAACAGCGAGGCCTCCCAGAGTGCGGACTCGACCAGCGCCTCGGGCGTGGCCTTGCCGTACTTCTGGAGCAGCCGCCGGTCGAGGGAACCGGCGTTCACGCCGATGCGGATCGGGGTGCCGGCGTCCCCGGCGGCCTTGGCGATCTCCTTGACCTTGTCGTCGAACTGCTTGATGTTGCCCGGGTTGACGCGGACCGCGGCGCAGCCCGCGTCGATTGCGGCGAAGACGTACTTCGGCTGGAAGTGGATGTCCGCGATGACGGGGATCTGGGACTTCTTCGCGATGGTCGCCAGGGCGTCGGCGTCGTCCTGGGTCGGGCAGGCGACCCGGACGATCTGGCAGCCGGACGCGGTGAGCTCGGCGATCTGCTGGAGCGTGGCGCCCACGTCCGAGGTACGGGTCGTCGTCATCGACTGCACCGATACGGGTGCGTCTCCACCGACCGCCACGGATCCGACCTGGATCTGCCGGCTCTTGCGGCGCTCGGCGAGCTTCGTCGGAACGGACGGCATTCCCAGAGAAATCGCAGTCATCTGCTGTGCAACCCCAAGGTGTGGATCAAGGTCCCGATAGGAGCGGGCTCCGGTCTCCGAGACTACGGCACGAGCCTTGCGCGGAGCACATCACGTCCGTGTGTCAGCCGGGAGCGGGACCGGACGTGAAGGGCCGGACACCCGGGGGTGTCCGGCCCTTCTGCTCACAGGATTCTCAGGAGATGCGGACGGGGTTGACGACGTCCGCGATGAGGACGAGCAGGGTGAAGCAGATGAAGATGCCGGCGACGACGTACGCGAGGGGCATCAGTTTGGCCACGTCGAACGGTCCCGGGTCGGGACGCCGGAACAGGCGTGCGACGTTGCGGCGCAGGGACTCCCAGAGCGCCCCCGCGATGTGTCCGCCGTCGAGGGGCAGCAGGGGCAGCATGTTGAACAGGAAGAGGGAGAGGTTGAAGCCCGCGACGAGGAACAGGAACATGCCGATCGTGTTCTCCATCGGCAGGCCGAGACCGAAGATCTCGCCGCCGATGCGTGCGGCTCCGACGACGCCCACCGGGGAGTCGGCCTTGCGTTCGGCGCCGTTGAAGGCGGCGTTCCACAGGTCGGGGACCTTGGAGGGCATGTCGACCAGGGCCTGGACGCCGGACTCCATCATGTCGACCATCCGGTCGGCCGACTGGGCCAGGGTGAGCGGCTTGTCGACGGTCTCCGCGGCGAAGCCGAGGTAGCCGGCCTCGACGTACTTGTCGGGGACGATGTTGCCGTTCTCGTCCTTCTGGGCGACCTTGTTGCTGGTGAGCGTGGCGTTCAGCACCGTCTCCCGGCCGTCGCGCTCGACGGTGACGGTGGCGGGGCCGATGGTCCGGCGGATGCTCTCGGAGAGCGTCTGCCAGTCGTCCACCCGCTTGCCGTTGAAGGCGACGATCGTGTCGCCGGCCCGGAGACCGGCCGCCTTGGCCGGCGCCTCCGGGTCGCTGGACCGGCAGTCCCGGCGCTTCTCGGTCTGCTCGATGACGCAGGGCTGGACCGATTCGACGGTGGTGGTCTGCTGGGCCACGCCCACGGTCATGAAGACGCCGAAGAAGATCGCGACGGCCAGGACCAGGTTCATGAACGGGCCGGCGAACATGACGATCACGCGCTTCCACGGTTTGCGCGTGTAGAAGAGCCGTGTCTCGTCGCCCGGTTGGAGCTCCTCGAAGGCGGCCGAGCGGGCGTCCTCGATCATGCTGCGCCAAGGGGAGGTGGACCGGGCCTCGATCCGGCCGTCCGGCCCCGGCGGGAACATGCCGATCATGCGGATGTAGCCACCGAGCGGGAGCGCCTTGATGCCGTACTCGGTCTCGCCCTTCATGCGGGACCAGATGGTCGGGCCGAAGCCGACCATGTACTGCGGGACACGAATGCCGAAGAGCTTGGCGGTCGAGAGGTGACCCAGCTCGTGCCAGGCGATCGAGACGAGCAGACCGACGACGAAGATCAGTACGCCGAGGACCGTCATCAGGATCATCGTCATGCGCGCGCCTCCGCTGTGCTCTCTCCGGTGAGTTCCCCGGCCAGTTCACGGGCCCGGGCCCGCGCCCAGGTCTCCGCTTCGAGGACGTCCCCGACCGTGAGGGAAGTTCCCCCGCGGGGGGTCCCGTGCTCGGTCACGACCTCGGTGACGGTGTCCATGATGCCGTTGAACGGGAGTCTGCCTGCGAGAAATGCCTCGACGCACTCCTCGTTCGCGGCATTGAACACCGCAGGGGCGGTTCCTCCCAGCGCGCCGACGTGCCGGGCGAGTCCCACGGCGGGGAAGGCCTCGGTGTCGAGGGGGAAGAACTCCCAGCTGGACGCCGTGGCCCAGTCGAAGGCCGGGGCGGCGTCCGGCACCCGCTGGGGCCAGCCGAGGCCGAGGGCGATGGGGCCGCGCATGTCGGGCGGGGTGGCCTGGGCGAGCGTCGAGCCGTCGGTGAACTCCACCATCGAGTGAACGTACGACTGGGGGTGCACGACGACCTCGATGCGCTCGAAGGGGATGTCGTAGAGCAGATGGGCCTCGATGACCTCCAGGCCCTTGTTGACCAGTGTGGCGCTGTTCACCGTGATCACCGGGCCCATGGCCCAGGTGGGGTGGGCGAGGGCGTCCTCACGGGTGACGTGCGCCAGTTCGGCGCGGGTGCGGCCGCGGAAGGGCCCGCCGGAGGCGGTGACGACCAGCTTGCGTACATCGGCCCGGGTGCCGGCGGCGAGCGCCTGGAAGAGCGCCGCGTGCTCGGAGTCGACGGGGATGATCTGGCCGGGCTTGGCGAGCGCCTTGACGAGCGGGCCGCCGACGATCAGCGACTCCTTGTTGGCGAGGGCCAGGGTGCGGCCGGCTTCGAGGGCGGCGAGGGTGGGGGCGAGCCCGATGGAGCCCGTGATGCCGTTGAGGACCGTGTGGCAGGGCGATGCGGCGAGCTGGGTGGCCGCGTCCGGGCCCGCGAGGATCTCGGGCAGCGGCTCACCGGCGCCGTACCGGGCGGCGAGGGCTTCGCGCAGGGCGGGGACGGTGTCCTCGCGGGCGACGGCGACGGTCCGTACCCGGAGCTGGTGTGCCTGTTCGGCGAGCAGGGCGACCCGGCCGCCCGCGGCGGAGAGCCCCGTGATCCGGAACCGGTCGGGGTTGCGCAGGACCAGATCGATGGCCTGGGTGCCGATGGACCCGGTGGAGCCGAGGACGACGATGTCCCGGCGGCCTTCGGAGGGGTCGAAGACGATGTGCGGGTCGGCGAGGGGGGCTGGGCTGTCGCTCATCCCCCCATTCTTGCCGCACGGGTGCCCCTGCCGTGCCGCCGGGTCGGCAGGGGCGGTGTCCGTGGGCGGACGGGCGCGGACCGGCCGCGCACGGCCCGGGTCAGCGGATGGGGCGGTGGACGTTCTCCTGGGTGGCCGGGCCTGGGGTGGCGTCGGCGATCCACGGCCCTTCGCCGCTGGGGTCGACGACGCCCTGCTCCAGCCAGGTGTAGGCGCCGTCGAGCACACCGGCGACGACCTTGCGGTCGAGCTCGTCGGTGTTGCTCCAGAGCCGGTCGAAGAGCTCCTCCACACGCAGCCGCGCCTGCCGGCAGAAGGCGTCGGCCAGCCGGTAGGCCTCGCGCCCGTGCTCACCGGTGGTGCGCAGCATCTCGGCGCGGACGCAGGCCGCGCTCATCGCGAAGAGTTCGGCGCCGATGTCGACGATCCGGCCGAGGAAGCCCTGTTTGGTCTCCATCCGGCCCTGCCAGCGGGACATTGCGTAGAAGGTGGAGCGGGCGAGCTTCCGGGAGGACCGCTCGACGTAGCGCAGGTGCGGGGAGAGGTCGGTGTGCCCCGCGGGGTGGAACTCGGAGTAGGAGCGCGGGAGCCTGCCCCGACCGGTGACGAGTTTCGGGAGCCAGCGGGCGTAGAAGGCGGCGGCGCCGGCGCCGGCCTTCGCCTTCTCCGACAGGGACTTGTCGGGGTCGATGAGGTCGCCGGCCACCGACAGATGGGCGTCGACGGCCTCCCGGGCGATCAGCAGGTGCATGATCTCGGTGGACCCCTCGAAGATCCGGTTGATGCGCATGTCGCGGAGCAACTGCTCGGCGGGTACGGCGCGTTCGCCGCGGGCTGCGAGGGAGGCGGCCGTCTCGAATCCGCGGCCGCCGCGGATCTGGACCAGTTCGTCGGCCATCAGCCAGGCCATCTCGCTGCCGTACAGCTTGGCGAGGGCCGCTTCGATGCGGATGTCGTTGCGCTTCTCGTCGGCCATCTGGGACGACAGGTCGAGGACCGCTTCGAGGGCGAAGGTCGTCGCCGCGATGAAGGAGATCTTGGAGCCGATCGCCTCGTGCCGGGCGATGGGCTTGCCCCACTGCTCGCGGGCGGCGGACCATTCGCGGGCGATCTTCAGGCACCACTTGCCGGAGCCCGCGCACATGGCGGGGAGGGAGAGCCGGCCGGTGTTGAGGGTGGTGAGGGCGATCTTCAGCCCGGAGCCCTCGGGGCCGATGCGGTTCGCGGCGGGTACTCGGACCTGGTGGAGGCGGGTGACGCCGTTCTCGATGCCGCGCAGGCCCATGAACGCGTTGCGGTGCTCGACGGTGATGCCGGGGGAGTCGGCCTCCACGACGAAGGCCGTGATGCCGCCCTTGCGGCCCTCCCCTGCCGGGACGCGGGCCATGACCACGAGCAGGTCGGCGACGACACCGTTGGTGGTCCACAGTTTCACGCCGTCGAGTACGTACGTGTCGTCTCCGTCGGGCACCGCGGTCGTGGCCAGCCGCGCCGGGTCGGAGCCGACGTCCGGTTCGGTGAGCAGGAAGGCGGAGATGTCGGTGCGGGCGCAGCGGGGCAGGAAGGTGTCCTTCTGCTCCTGGGTGCCGAAGATCTTCAGGGGCTGCGGTACGCCGATGGACTGGTGGGCGGAGAGCAGCGCGCCGATGGCCGGGCTCGCCGAACCCGCCAGGGCGAGCGCCTTGTTGTAGTAGACCTGGGTGAGGCCGAGCCCCCCGTACTTGACGTCGATCTTCATGCCGAGGGCCCCGAGTTCCTTGAGGCCGTTGACGACGTCGTCGGGGATGCGGGCCTCGCGCTCTATGAGCGCGCCGTCGACCTTGGTCTCGCAGAACTCGCGCAGCCGGGTGAGGAACTGCTCGCCGCGCTGGACGTCCTCGGGGGACGGCAGCGGGTGCGGGTGGATCAGGTCGAGCCGGAAGCGGCCGAGGAACAGTTCCTTGGCGAAGCTCGGCTTTCGCCAGTCCTGCTCGCGTGCGGCCTCGGCCACTTGCCGGGCTTCGCGTTCGGTGACTTTGGGCTTGGTCGGAGCGGTCATGAGGAGCTCACCTCGCCGCGGAGTGGGGACCGATTACCGTTCGGTACTACTCGTCCGTATGTACCCGAATCCGGGGAGCCTCACCAGTCCTCGGGCACCCTCCGCGGCGGCCCCCGGCGCGCGCCCTGGCGGAAACACTACGGCCGCAGGCCCAGCGGGGGTGTCCTTCGCGATTGCCCTCACCTGCCCCGATCGGGTGACGGCGACCCCGGCCGTCCGGGCTGCCCCGGACGACGCGGCGACCGCGTTGCCCGGGACAGCCGGAGGCGCCGGCTGCGACGTGCACGGGGTCCGTCCCGGCAGCAGTCCGCCAAGTCGGCCGGGCGGACTCCCGCCCTGGACTCCGGCTCCTCGTCCACGACGCCGGCGGCCCCCACAGGAACGACCGGATCCACAGGCCCGGTCGGCGCCACAGGCGCCACGGGCGCAACCGACCCCGTGGACGCGTTCATCGTCCGGGGCGAGACCGTGAGGTCCGTCCCCCCGGCGCAGCTCCGAGGCTGCCGGCGTCCCCGAGGGCACAAAGCAACGGCCGGAGCCCCCGCACAGTGGGCTCCGGCCGTCGGTCCGGGTGGCGTACTACAGGGCGAGTCCGGTCAGGACCAGGACTCGCTCGTACGTGTAGTCGTCCATCGCGTACTTGACGCCCTCACGGCCCACGCCGGACTGCTTGACGCCGCCGTACGGCATCTGGTCGGCGCGGTAGGAGGGGGCGTCGCCGATGACCACGCCGCCGACCTCCAGTGCGCGGTGGGCGCGGAAGGCGGTCTGCAGGTCGTGGGTGAAGACGCCGGTCTGGAGACCGAACTTGGAGTTGTTGACCTCGGCGAAGGCCTCGGTCTCGCCGTCGACGCGGTGCAGGGTCAGGACCGGGCCGAAGACCTCCTCGCAGGCGAGGGTGGTGCCGGCCGGGACGTCGGCGATCACGGTCGGGGCGTAGCTGGCGCCCTCGCGCTTGCCGCCGCTGAGCAGCTTCGCGCCGGCGGCGACGGCCTCGTCGACCCACGCCTCGACGCGCTTCGCGGCGTCCTCGCTGACCAGGGGGCCGACGTCGGTGGAGTCGTCGGACGGGTCGCCGGTGCCCTGGGCCTCGACGGCGGCGACGACCTTCGGCACGAGCCGGTCGTAGACCGAGGCGTCGGCGATGACGCGCTGCACGGAGATGCAGGACTGGCCGGCCTGGTAGTTGGCGAACATGGCGACCCGGGTCGCGGCCCAGTCCAGGTCCTCCTCGGAGGACCAGTCGGCGAGGACGACGGCGGCGGCGTTGCCGCCCAGCTCCAGGGTGCAGTGCTTGTGCGGCACGGACTCCTGGATGGCGTAGCCGACCTTGTCGGAGCCGGTGAAGGAGATGACCGGCAGGCGCTCGTCCTGGACCAGGGCGGGCATGCGGTCGTTCGGCACGGGCAGCACGGACCAGGAGCCGGCCGGCAGGTCGGTCTCGGCGAGCAGCTCGCCGAGGATCAGCGCGGAGAGCGGCGTGGCCGGGGCGGGCTTCAGGATGATCGGGGCACCCACGGCGATGGCCGGGGCGACCTTGTGGGCGCACAGGTTCAGCGGGAAGTTGAACGGTGCGATGCCCAGGACGACGCCCTTGGGGAAGCGGCGGGTGAGGGCCAGCCGGCCGGTGCCGCCGGCGTCGGTGTCGAGGCGCTGGGCCTCGCCGCCGTTGAAGCGGCGGGCTTCCTCGGCCGCGAAGCGGAACACGGAGACGGCGCGGCCGACCTCGCCGCGCGCCCACTTGATCGGCTTGCCGTTCTCGGCGGAGATCAGCTGGGCGATCTCCTCGGTGCGCTCCAGCAGTCGCTTCGACACGTGGTCGAGGGCCGCGGCCCGTACGTGCGCGGGAGTGGCGGCGAACTCGTCGACGACGGCGTGCGCCGCAGCGACGGCTTCCTCGACCTGGGCCTCGGTCGGGACGGCGGCCTTGCCGACGAGCCGGCCGTCCCAGGGGGAGGTGACGTCGAACGTGTCCTCGCCGGTGGCCTGGCGGCCGGCCAGCCAGAAGGCGTGGGTGGAAGTCATGCGAGTCCCGGCCCTTCCGCAGTAGTGGGTCTGTTGTTCCTCCCCCACGGTAGGGCGACGGCCGGTCCGTGGGGTTTGTCCGGGGTGGAGTGGTCGGCCCGTCGCGCTGGCCTCTTTGGCGGGTGAGCGGTCCACTGCCGGGCCGACGGCGTCACCGTTTCCGTTCGGTGCTGACGATCAGGCACACACCCGCCACCACGACGAGTCCGCCGAGGACGATCGGCCAGGACAGCTGCTCGCCCAGGATCAGCCAGCCCAGGAAGACCGCGACGACCGGGTTGACGTAGGCGTAGGTGGCGACGAGGGAGAGCGGCGCGGAGTGCAGCAGCCAGGCGTAGGCCGTGAACGCGATCAGTGAACCGAAGACGACGAGGTAGGCGAGCGCGACCCAGGACCGCCCGGAGTACGCGGCCGGGTCGAGTCCGACGTGCTCGCCCATGCCGACGCCCACGAGCGCGCATCCGATGCCGCCCACCACCATCTCGTAGGCGCTCGCGGCGAAGGGGTTGGCCGGCATGGGTATGCGTGACGAGGAGAACGAGCCCACGGACCACATGAGGGTCGCGGCGACCACGGTGAGCACACCGCCGAGCTTCACGGCACCGCTGAGGCCCGGGAGGGTCAGGACTGCGAGACCGGCGACGCCCAGCAGGACTCCGCCGATGGTGGCGAGGCCGGGCCGCTCCCCGAAGCCCGCCCGCAGCAGCACGACCCAGACCGGTACGACGGCGACGAGCAGCGCGGCGAGGCCGGAGGGGACCGAGGTCTCGGCGAGGACGACGAGGCCGTTGCCGCCGAGGAGCAGGAGCAGGCCGACCAGGGCGGCCGAGGCGAGCTGCCGGCGGTCGACGCGGAGTGCCGCGGGCCCCTGCCGCCAGGCCACGAGGCCGGCGAGCAGCAGTCCGGCGACCACGAACCGGGCGCCGGCGGACAGGAAGGGCGGCATGGTCTCGACGACGACGCGGATCCCCAGGTAGGTGGAGCCCCAGACGACGTAGACGATGGCGAGCGCGCCCCAGACCGCCCCGCCGATCCGGCGGGTTCCGGTGCCGCTCGCGGCGGTGGCCGCCGGTTCGGTCGCGCCGGGCGCTCCGATGGCGTCCTGCGGGGTCTGTGGAGCCGGGACAGTCATATGGAGCGGCCTCCTTGCCGGGGAAGCGTCATGAGCGTGATGGAAGACGCTAATGTCGTTGAACGTGGAGAGGAGATTAGGGCATTCCACTTCCGCCGGGCCAGAAATCTGCCCGACTTCGGGCAGGCAGGCGGGAGTCGAGTCCGTCCTCGTCCGCCCGGCCTTCCGCCCGGAGTCGGTCCGTCCCGCCCTCCCGGGGCCGGCCCGTCCCCGTCCGCCCGTCCCCGTCGCCCGGCCTTCCGCCCGGCGTCAGTCCGTTCCCTCCGGCCCCGTCCCCGGCGGCGGCGTGGAGGTCGCCTTCAGGGCGAGCCACAGCTCCATGCGGACGTCCGGGTCGTCCAGCGACCGGCCGAGGATCTCCTCGACGCGGCGCATCCGGTAGCGCAGGGTGTGGCGGTGTACGCCGAGGTCGGCGGCCGCCGCGTCCCACTGGCCGTGGCGGGACAGCCAGGCCCTGAGCGAGGCGACGAGGTCGCCGCGTCCGGTCGCGTCGTGTTCGCGGAGGGAGCGGAGCATGCCGTCCGCGAAGGCGCGGACGGCGTCGTCGGCGAGGAGCGGCACCACGGAGCCCGCGGCCACTTCGTCGTGCTCGACCAAGGTGCGGCCGCGGCGGCGGGCCACCGACAGCGCCTGCTCGGCCTGCTTGTAGGCAGCGGCCGCGGCCGTGGGACCGGCGGGGGCGGACAGCCCGATGACGACCTCGTCCCCCTCGGCCGGCACATACGTGGTGCAGGCGGCGAGCACGCCGCCCGCGTCGGCGGCGAGGACGACCAGACGACCGCCGTCGGGCACCACGAGGACCGTCTCGCCCGCCCGGGCCGCGGCGGACTCCAGGGCCTCCACCAGGCCCGGGACCTCGCCGGGGCCCGCGAGGGGTTCGGCGATGAGCAGCCGGAACGGCGCGTCGAGGAGTGTTCCGTACAGATCCCCGGCCACCGCCCGGGCGTGGTCGGACTGTCCGGCCAGCAGCATCTGCAGGACCGCGGCTCCGAGCCGCTGCTCGGCGGCCTGGAGCGAGCGGGAGCGCTCCGTGGTGAGGGTGAGCAGGGCGATGGCGGAGTGCACCGCGTACCGCTCCGCGGTGCCGAGCGGGGCACCGGTGCCGACGGCGAGTGCGCCGCGGGCCCGGCGGCCGGTGCCCAGGGACTGCAGCTCGACCCGGTCGCCCTCGGCGCCGCCGACGACCACGCTGGCGGGTGCGGGCCGTTCCCTGAGCCGTTCCACGGCCGCGGTGAGGCGGGCAGCCCGGCGGGCGGCCCAGTCGGGGGCGGCGGCCACGACCGATCCCGAGGCGTCGTAGAGGGCGGCCCAGCCGTCGACATGGGCGGCGAGTCGGGCGAGCAGGGCGCCGGGGCCCTCGCCGAGGGCCGCCCTGGTCAGTTCGCGCTGGGCCTCGAAGCCCGCCGTGACGGCCCGGTACTGGTCGGCGGCGATGGCGGCGGACACGGCCTTGGTGATGGCGAGGAAGGGCGTGCGGCGCGGAACCTCCAGCAGCGGGAGCCCCGCCCGGCGCGCTGCCTCGACCAGTGCGTCGGGGATGTCGTCGTACTTGACGCCGACCGCGAAGCCGAGGCCGACGACCCCGGCGCCCACGAGCCGCTGCACATAGCGGCCCATCTCCTCCGGGTCCTCCGCGTCCAGGCTGGTCGCGGTGATGAGGAGCAGTTCGCCGCCCTCCATATAGGGGACGGGGTCGGCGAGCTCGCTGACGTGCGCCCAGCGCACGGGGGTGTCCAGCCGGTCCTGCCCCGCGCGCACGATGAGTTTGAGCGCCGAGTGCTGGACGAGCGAGGCGAGGGTGAGCGGCATGGGCGGTACGGGCTTTCGGACGACGGGACGTCGGCGGCGGACCTGCCGTGGCAGGCGCGCGGGCGCAGCGGGGACGAGACGGATCGGGTTGGGTCGGGTCTTGGGTCGGGTCGATACGGGACGGGGCGGATGGGGTCGGGAGGGGTCAGGACGGGGGATTTTTGCCGTTGCGTATGAACGGCCCGCCTCGATTCTGCCAGCACGTACGGTTCCGCCGCGCCCGGTCGGCCTCCGCGCCCGATCAGGACCGCGCCCCGTCGGCCTCCCGGCCTGATCAGAGGCGCGAACGTCGGTCTCCGGGGCTCCCAGGAACGCTCCACTCAGCACCCCAGGCCCGTCAGCAGTGCTCCCGTCACGCCCGAGACCCACCACGACCGGCTCGGACCGCTCCCGTCACCCCCCGAGACCCCCCGGGACCGCCCCCTCACCCCCCGAGGTCGACCAGAAGAGGCGGTACGTGCTCCCCGCGCACCGTCTTCAGCGACAGCACCGCGTGCCCGGCCGGCAGTGCGTGCGCCAGTTCGGAGGCCGACCAGCGCTCCCGCTCGACCTTCTTGATCGTGACGGCGTTGGTGACGACGCTCTTGCCGGTGACCAGCCTGCGCAGGAGGTGGACCGCCCGGGTCAGCGCCCGGTCGGCGAACACGGTGTGCTCGGCGACCTCCCGGGTCTCCACCCACTCCTTGCCCCAGGACTCCGCGAAGCGGCTGCCGTCCCAGGTGGTGACCCCGGACAGGGCCATGTGGCAGCCGACCGCGCCGAGCAGTCCGACGTGCAGGGACTCCGGCACGTCGCTGAAGGAGCGCAGGCCCAGCACCACGCCGGCATGGGCGGAGCGGAGCTGCTGGATCCCGCGGACCGTCTCCGGGGTGAGGGTGCCCGATGCGTCGTCGAGCACCAGACAGGTGAAGAGGGACCGGTCGGTGCGGGCACCGGCGACGGCGGTGAACTGTGCCAGGACCAGCCGGGCGAGCAACCGGGAGGCCTCGGCGTGGCCCCGCTCGGGCAGATCGATCCGGACGCGCAGCGGAAGGCCGGCGAGCGAGCGCAGCGAGAACGGCCTCGACGTGCCGTCGGCGCCGAAGAAACCGGCGAAGGCGGGACGGTCGAGGAGGGCGAGGCGGTCGGCGAGGGCCGGGCACGGGTCGGCGGGGCTGCCCATCAGCCGCGACCTGGTGGTGAGCTCCCGGAGCATCGCCGCGTCCCCGCCCGCCTCAAGCCTCTCCCGCAGCGCTTCGTGCGCGGCGGGGACGCCGTGGAGCAGTTCGGAGAGCTCGGGAACCGTGGGGAAGCGCTCGTGGGCGGCGTGGTACGGGCCGAGGAGCTGGGCGAGGGCCGTGGCGGCGCGCCGGCTGTCGACCGAGCCGAGGTCGCCGACGAGGCCGGACGCCAGACAGGCCGCGGCCTCGTCGGGGTCCGTGGTACCGCCGTACAGGTCGAGGTCGTAGTCCGACGCGGGGTCGCCGGGCCTGACCACCACGTCGAAGGCGTCGTCGGGGCCGAGGGGCGTCCCGGCCGCGCAGACGGCGACGACGGCGCACTTGCCGGTGAGCGCCTGGAGCGCGAGCGATTCCACGACCGGACGGGCCAGTCGCCGGGTCTTCCCCGATCCGGGCGGGCCCACGGCGAGCAGTGAGGTGCCGAGCAGCCGCGGGTCGAGCGCCAGCCCGGAGCCCCACCGCTCGTAGGGGTTGCGGTCCTCGGCGGCACACCGGCCGATCCGGACCTGGCCGCTGAGCAGGTCGTGGTCGGCGGTGCGCCCGGGCAGGTCGCGGTCACCGGACGGATGCAGCCAGGCCGCGGCGCCGCCGTGCCGGAGCACCGTCTCCGTGAACGCTGCGGCGCGGTCGGGGTCCTTGCGGGCGGCGGCCCAGGCTCGGCGTACGCGGACGGCGTCGACGTCGTTCATCAGCCCGGTGCGCACATCGGCGGCGAGCCGTTCCGCGGCGTCCCGGTGTCCCGCCTCCCGGAGCTCGGGCCAGTTGGCGCGGGCCGCCGCCGGTGCGGTGTGCACGACGGGGACCTCCGCCGGACGCGGGCCGGCGCCCCGGTGCCGGATACGGGCGAGGCCGCTCCGCACTCCCGCGGTCCAGCCGCCGATCCTGGCGAAGGGCCACAGCAGGGCGGCCACGACCAGGGCGTACAGTCCGTAGACCACGATCGCGGCGAGGTAGCGGTTGCCGCCGCCCGCGAGCCAGGTGTCGGGGACCACCACGAAGACGGCCGCGAAGAGCGGGACGGCGTCGGTCCACACCAGCAGCTGCAGGATCGCCGCGCAGGCAGCGGCCAGCACGGCCCGCACCGGCTGGGGACGTCTGACGACGAACCGGCCGATCACCTCGCGCCAGTTGCCGAGCCGGCCGAATCCGTAGCCGAGCAGTGCGTCGATGAGCACCACGTACACGACCACGGCCTGGGCCCCGTCGGCCGTCCTGGCACCGCCGAAGGTCGTGCCGTACCACCACTCCTGGGGGGTGAAGAGCTTGAGCGGCACCAGCCAGTACGGGATGTAGCCGTTCCGCATCAGCGTCCACAGCAGCAGCCCGGAGAGCAGCGAGATCGTCGCCCCGAACAGCAGGGCGCGGTTCGGTACCGCCTCGGGGCTCTGCCTCGGGGGCGGCGGGACGTGTCCGTACTTCCAGATCCCGGGGGCCTCCGCCCGCCGGGGGGTGTTGAGCCACTGCACGAGCGGCGGGCGGGAGGACGGGTCGGGGGCCGGAGGTCCGGCGGGGCGCGGCACGGCGTGGGGCGGGCCGGCGGGCCGTGTGCCGGCCCTTTCGTACGTGCCTTCGGCGTCCATGAACCCGTGCCCCCTGACCAGCCGGTCCCGTTCCGTGTGTGCGCCGCCGCTCCGTGTGCGGGCCCCGCTCAATCTAGTGCCCCTGCAGGGGGAGTTCAGCGATCCGGGCGACCGGCACGCCCGGCCGCGGCCCCGCGGGCGGGGCGCGGCGGTATGTCCGCGGCGGACAACGACACGATCACACCACTACCGAACGGAGCATGCCGGACCCCCTGGGCCGGACCTAGCCTGCGGAGAAAGAAGAAAGCGTCCGTAACACCCCCAGGAGCCCACATGAGCGCAATCCCTCAGGAGCGCCGCGTCGTCACCGCCATCCCCGGCCCGAAGTCGCAGGAGCTGCAGGCCCGACGGACCGCCACGGTCGCCGGTGGTGTGGGCTCCGTGCTGCCCGTGTTCACGGCCCGTGCCGGCGGCGGCATCATCGAGGACATCGACGGCAACCGTCTGATCGACTTCGGTTCCGGCATCGCGGTGACCTCGGTCGGCGCGTCCGCCGAGGCCGTCGTGCGCCGTGCCTCCGCCCAGCTCGCGGACTTCACGCACACCTGCTTCATGGTCACGCCGTACGAGGGCTACGTCGAGGTCTGCGAGCAGCTCGCGGAGCTGACCCCCGGCGACCATGCCAAGAAGTCGGCACTGTTCAACTCCGGCGCCGAGGCCGTCGAGAACGCGGTCAAGATCGCCCGTGCGTACACCAAGCGCCAGGCCGTCGTCGTCTTCGACCACGGTTACCACGGCCGTACGAACCTCACGATGGCGCTGACCGCCAAGAACATGCCGTACAAGCACGGCTTCGGCCCGTTCGCCCCCGAGGTGTACCGCGTGCCGGTCGCCTACGGCTACCGCTGGCCGACCGGCCCGGAGAACTGCGGCCCCGAGGCCGCCGCCATGGCCATCGACCAGATCACCAAGCAGGTCGGCCCGGACAACGTCGCCGCGATCATCATCGAGCCGGTGCTCGGCGAGGGCGGCTTCATCGAGCCGGCCAAGGGCTTCCTCCCCGCGATCCGCCAGTTCGCCGCGGACAACGGCATCGTGTTCGTGGCTGACGAGATCCAGTCCGGCTTCTGCCGCACCGGCCAGTGGTTCGCCTGCGAGGACGAGGGCATCGTCCCGGACCTGATCACCACCGCCAAGGGCATCGCCGGCGGCCTCCCGCTCGCCGCGGTGACCGGCCGCGCCGAGATCATGGACGCCCCGCACGCGGGCGGCCTGGGCGGCACCTACGGCGGCAACCCGGTGGCTTGCGCGGGCGCGCTCGGCGCCATCGAGACCATGCGCGAGCTGGACCTGAACGCCAAGGCCAAGCGCATCGAGGAGGTCATGAAGGCCCGCCTCGCCGCGATGCAGGAGAAGTTCGACATCATCGGCGACGTCCGCGGCCGCGGCGCGATGATCGCCATCGAACTGGTCAAGGACCGTTCCTCCAAGACCCCGAACCCGGAGGCGGCCGGCGCGCTGGCCAAGGCCTGCCACGCCGAGGGTGTGCTGGTCCTGACCTGCGGCACCTACGGCAACGTCCTGCGCTTCCTGCCCCCCCTGGTCATCGGCGAGGACCTGCTGAACGAGGGCCTGGACGTCATCGAGAACGCCCTCGCCGCCGTCTGACGGCGGCCCGCGGACGCACTCCGTGATCGTGTGCGCTCCGTGACCGGACGGTCTCTGTGAAGAACATGTGGGGGGCCGATGGCGGGTTGGAGATCCGCCTGTCGGTCCCCCGCTTCCCTGCCGTACGGTCTGAACAGATGAGAGAAACAACCCGCTCGCAGGGTTCTGCGGGCGACACCGGGCCGGAGCCTCCCCAGCCCCGTACCGGTCGTGCCGTCGCGCACACCACCGGAGCTTCCCGCTCCGGAACTCCTCACCGATCGGATGGCCGCCCGCCCCACACCCCCCGGGGCGCGCGGCGAACCGGTCCGGACGGCCGCCCCGGAACCTCCCCCCCTGTTCCGGGGCGGCCGACTTCCCTCCTGGCGCTGTGCGTCCTCTGCTTCTCGTTCTTCTCGGTGATCACCTGGCAGATCGCCACCGGGGGTCCGCTGCGCGCGCTGGACGAGCGTGTCGACCGTGCGGTCGTGGGCCTGGGCCCCGGGACCGTCACCGAACTGCTCGCCGACCTGGGCAACATCGCGGTTGCGGTCCCGGTGCTCGCCCTGGCCGCCGTCCACGCGCTCCGGCGCGGCCGCCGCCGCGAGGCAGTGGCGGTGGTGATCGCGATGGCGCTCGTCCCGCTGCTGGTACCGCTACTGAAGGAGCTCCTCGACCGGACGGGCCCGCTGACCGCCGAGACCGGCTACTACCCGTCGGGCCACGCGGCGACGGCGGCGGTGGCGTACTGCGGTGCGGCGCTGCTGGTCACCGTGCGGCTGATGCCCGTCGCGGTGCTGCTGACGGTGGCGACGGGCATCGGGCTGGTGCTGCGCGGCTACCACTGGCCGCTGGACGTGCTGGGCAGCTGGTTCCTGTGCGGCGGGCTGCTGCTGGTCACCATGGGTGTGGTGCGGCGCCCTCCGGAACCTCCTCGCACGGGCTGAGCCGGTCCGGCCCGCCGTCGGGTCCGGCCATCGGACCCCGCCCCGGAACCGGACCGGGAATCCGCGGGTGCCGGTCCGAGGAGGGCGCGACCCGACACCGTGACTCAGCCGTCCCTCCTCCCCTTCCCGCTACCCGCCGCGCCCGCCGTACCCGCCGCGTCCGCCACCGCCTCGTGCATCGCCAGCTCCAGCAGCGCCGGATCCGTGAGGGTCCCGGAACCGTCCGGCGGCACGAGCCAGCGCACCGTTCCGGTGATCCGGCCGGGGTACGGAACCACGATCCAGGTGCCGGCGCCGGCTCCCCGCACACCGGTGCCCATCCAGCGTGCCGCGGTCCCGGGCAGTACGAAGAACCCCAGCCGGAGCGCGTCGACGTCGACGAGGACCGGGCCCGTCATGCCCACGAGCCGGTTCAGGACGTGGAGTGTCGGACCCGCCAGTTCGCCGGGAAGGACGAGTACGTCCCAGAGCCTGCCGGCGGGCAGCAGAGCGACCCCGTGCGGGCTGCGCTCCCACTCCCAGCGGCAGGCCTCGGGATCGGGCGCCGCCGACGCCAGCCACTCCACCGCGCTCTTCGCCGCCGAGCCGCTCATCGTCGGCCTCCGTTCCGTGTCGGTACCCACGCAGTCGATGCGTGCTCACGGGAGGAGAGCGGGGTCCGGCCGGACGATGACGCGGGTTCGGAGTACTTCTTGCCGGTATTTTCTCGCGGAGACGCGATCAGCTGTCGAAGCCGAGGCCCAGCCGGTCCATCGCCTTCAGCCACAGATTGCGCCGGCCGCCGTGGGAATCAGCCCTGGCCAGCGACCACTTGGTGATCCCGATACCGGCCCAGGCGAACGGCTCCGGCGGGAACGGCAGCGGCTTGTGGCGCACCATCTCCAGTTCGGTGCGCTCCGTGCGCTCCCCCGACAGGAGGTCCAGCATCACGTCCGCGCCGAACCGGGTCGACCCGACGCCGAGCCCGGTGAACCCGGCCGCATAGGCGACCCGCCCGCCGTGGGAGCTGCCGAAGAAGGCCGAGAACCGCGAGCAGGTGTCGATCGCGCCGCCCCACGCATGACTGAACCTGATGCCCTCCAGCTGCGGGAAGCAGTCGAAGAAGTGCTCGGCCAGTTTCAGGTAGGTCTCCGGACGGTGGTCCAGCTCGGCCTGGACCTTGCCGCCGTAGGGATAGATGGCGTCGTAGCCGCCCCACAGGATGCGGTTGTCCGAGGTGAGCCGGAAGTAGTGGAACTGGTTGGCGCTGTCGCCGAGTCCCTGCCGGTGCTTCCAGCCGATCGAGGCGAGCTGGGCGTCCGTCAGCGGTTCGGTCGTCAGGGCGTAGTCGTACACCGGGACGATGTAGTGGCGGACCCTCCGGACAAGGGAGGGGAAGACATTGGTGCCCAGGGCGACCCGGCGCGCCGCGATCCGCCCGTACGGGGTGCGGACCATCATGCCCGCGCCGGCCGGAGTCATCCGGAGGCCGGGCGTCCGCTCGTAGATCCGCACTCCGAGGTCCAGGCAGGCCTGCTTGAGGCCCCAGCCGAGCCTGGCGGGGTGCAGCATGGCGACGCCCCGCCGGTCGTAGAGGCCGCCCAGGAAGGTCGGCGAGTCGACCTCGGCCCTCACCGCCTCCTGGTCGAGGAGTTCCAGGCCGTCGCCGAGGCCGAGCCGCTGCGCCTCCTCGTACAGCTCCTCCAGCTCGTCGACCTGGTGCGGTTCGGTCGCCACGTCGATCTCGCCGGTGCGCTCGAACCCGCAGTCGATGCCGTAGCGGGCGACGGTGGCCTCGATGTCGTCGAGGTTGCGCGCGCCCAGCTCCTCCAGCTTCGCGAGTTCGCCGGGCCAGCGGGCCAGGCCGTTGCCGAGGCCATGGGTGAGGGAGGCCGCACAGAACCCGCCGTTGCGGCCGGAGGCCGCCCAGGCGACCTCCTTGGCCTCGATCAGGACGACATCGCGCTGCGGGTCGCGCTCCTTGGCCAGGAGCGCGGTCCACAGTCCGCTGTACCCGCCGCCGACGACGAGCAGATCGCAGCGCTCGTCTCCGGCGAGCGCCGGCAGGGGGTCGGGCCTGCCGGGGTCCTCCAGCCAGAACGGGACGGGCTGGGCGTCCGTGAGGGATTGTGCAGCGGTTCGCATGGCTCGGGACACGGCCATGACTTTCAACTCCCTTTGGCCTGGGTTGCAGGGGAGGGGACGGCGGGAGCCGTGCGTCTCAGGTGCGCACGGCGTTCTTCCGCCGGCCCGCGATGATCTGGGCGAACAGGACCACCAGCACCGCGATGACGAACATCGCCGTACCGATGACATTGATCTGGACGGGCGTACCGCGCTGCGCCGAACCCCACACGAACATGGGGAAGGTGACGGTGTTGCCCGAGTTGAAGTTGGTGATGATGAAGTCGTCGAAGGACAGGGCGAACGACAGCAGCGCGCCGGCCGCGATACCGGGCGCGGCGATCGGCAGGGTGACCCGCAGGAAGGTCTGCACCGGCCCGGCGTAGAGGTCGCGGGCGGCCTCCTCCAGCCGTGGGTCCATCGACAGGACGCGTGCCTTCACCGCCGCCACGACGAAGCTCATGCAGAACATGATGTGGGCGATCAGGATCGTCCAGAAGCCCAGCTCGATGCCCATGTTCAGGAACAGGGCGAGCAGCGAGGCCGCCATCACGATCTCCGGCATCGCCATCGGCATGAAGATCAGCGAGTTGACGACGCCGCGGGCCCGGAAGCGGTAGCGCACCAGGGCGAACGCGATCATCGCGCCCAGCACCGTCGCGCCGATCGTGGCCCAGAGGGCGATCTGCAGCGACAGCGACAGCGAGGTGCACATGTCGGCGACGCCGCAGGGGTTCTCCCAGGCGGCCAGGGAGAACTTCCGCCAGGAGTAGTTGAACCGCCCGACGGGGTCGTTGAAGGAGAACACCGTCACGACGATGTTCGGCAGGATCAGGTACGCGAGCGTGCACAGGCCCGCGATCACCACGAAGTTTCGTCGCAGCCAACGCATCAGACCAGTTCCTCCGTCCCGGCGCGGCGGATGTACACGGTGACCATCAGCAGGACGATCGCCATGAGGATGAAGGACAGCGCTGCGGCCGTCGGATAGTCGAGGATCCGCAGGTACTGCGACTGGATGACGTTGCCGATCATGCGGGTGTCGGTCGAGCCGAGCAGCTCCGCATTGACGTAGTCGCCGCTCGCCGGGATGAAGGTGAGCAGGGTGCCGGAGACGACACCGGGCATGGAGAGCGGGAAGGTCACCTTGCGGAAGGTGGTGGCCGGCGTGGCGTAGAGGTCGCCCGACGCCTCGTGGAGCCGGGTGTCGATCCGCTCCAGCGAGGTGTAGAGCGGAAGGATCATGAACGGCAGGAAGTTGTAGGTCAGACCGGTGACCACGGCGAGCGGGGTGGCGAGCACCCGGTCGCCCTCGGTGAGGCCCAGCCAGCTGGTCACGTCCAGCACCTTCAGGGTGTCCAGCACGGTGACCACCGTGCTGTCGTCCGCGAGGATCGTCTTCCAGGCCAGGGTCCTGATCAGGAAGCTGGTGAAGAACGGCGCGATGACGAGGATCAGCAGGACGTTGCGCCAGCGGCCCGCCTTGAAGGCGATCAGATACGCGAGCGGGTAGCCCAGGACCAGACAGAGGACCGTGGCCGTGCCCGCGTACAGCAGGGACCTGATGAACTGCGGGTAGTACTCCTGGAGCGCCAGCCAGTAGGTCTGGAAGTGCCAGGTGACCTTGAAGCCCTCTTCGAGGGAGCCGGTCTGCACGGAGGTCGACGCCTGGTAGAGCATCGGCAGGACGAAGAAGACCAGCAGCCACAGGATTCCGGGCAGCAGCAGCCAGTACGGCACGAGCCGCTTGCGGGTCGACGTCCGGTGCACGGGCGGCTCGGTGGGCGCCGGTGCTGCGGGTGGTGCTTCGGTGGCGGTCACGCGGTTTCCTCCACCTGGGCGACGCCCGCCTCGATGTCCTGCTCGGCGTCGAGTCCGAAGGTGTGGGCGGGGTTCCAGTGCAGGACGACCTCGTCGCCGGGGCGCAGCCCCTCACGGCGTTCGACGTTCTGCTCGTAGACCGAGAGGCCCTTGCCCACCGGGCTGTCCACGACGTACTGCGTGGAGACGCCGATGAAGCTGGAGTCGACGATCCGGCCGGTGACCTGGTTGCGGTCGCTGCCGATGGTGTCCTGCTCGCCGGCGGGGACCAGGGAGATCTTCTCGGGGCGGATGCCGACCAGCAGCGGCTCACCGGTACGGGTCTGCGTGGACGTGCGTCCGGCGGGCAGGCGCAGCCTGGTGCCGCCGGCCTCCACCACGATGTCGCCCGCGGCGTGGACGACCTTCGCCTCGATGAGGTTGGAGCTGCCCAGGAAGTTGGCGACGAACGTGGTCTTCGGGTTCTCGTAAAGGTCGGCGGGGGCGCCGAGCTGCTCGACCCGTCCGGCGTTCATCACGGCGACCTGGTCGGCCATGGTCATGGCCTCCTCCTGGTCGTGCGTGACGTGGATGAAGGTGATGCCGACCTCGGTCTGGATGCGCTTGAGTTCCAGCTGCATCTGGCGGCGCAGCTTGAGGTCGAGGGCGCCGAGCGGCTCGTCGAGGAGCAGCACCTGCGGGTGGTTGATGAGGGCGCGGGCCACGGCGACGCGCTGCTGCTGTCCGCCGGAGAGCTGGTGCGGCTTGCGCTTGGCGAAGTCGCCGAGCTGGACGAGGTCCAGCATCTCCTCGACCTGCTTCTTCACCGATTTGATGCCGCGCCGCCGCAGACCGAAGGCGACGTTCTCGTAGATGTCGAGGTGCGGGAAGAGGGCGTAGCTCTGGAAGACGGTGTTGACCGGGCGCTTGTAGGGCGGGAGGTCGGTGACGTCCCGGTCGCCGAGCTTCACGGTTCCGGTGCTGGGCTCCTCCAGGCCGGCGATCATGCGCAGCGTGGTGGTCTTCCCGCAGCCGGAGGCGCCGAGGAGGGCGAAGAAGGAGCCCTGCGGCACGGTCAGGTCGAGGGGATGGACGGCGGTGAACGCGCCGTACGTCTTGCTGATCCCGGTGAGACGGACGTCTCCGCCAGCGTTCTTGTCAGTCATGGGTCATGGTCCCGGGGTGGTGGGTGACGGGCGGGGAACGGTCGGCTCAGGCGCCGATGAGCTTGGCGAACTTCTCCTCGTACACCTTTTCTTCCTTGGCGGTGAGGGAGCGGAAGGCGTGCGACTTGGCGGCCATCGCCTTGTCCGGGACGATCAGTGTGTTGTTCGCCAGCGCCGGGTCGATCTTCGCCAGCTCTTCGCGTACGCCGTCCACGGGGGAGACGTAGTTGATGTACGCGGCGAGCTCGGCCGCGACCGGGGGCTGGTAGTAGTAGTCGATGAGCCGCTCGGCATTGGCCTTGTGCCGGGCCTTCGCCGGGATCAGCAGGTTGTCCGTGGAGGTCATGTAGCCGGCCTCGGGGATCACGTACTGGATGTCCGGGTTGTCGGCCTGGAGCTGGATGAGGTCGCCGGCCCAGGCGACGGACGCGGCGAGGTCGCCCTTGCTGAGGTCCGACGTGTAGTCGTTGCCGGTGAAGCGGCGGATCTGCTTCTTGTCGACGGCCTTCTGGAGGCGCGCGATGGCGGCGTCGTACTGGTCGTCGGTGACCTTGGCCGGGTCGTGGCCCATGTCGAGGAGCGTCATGCCGACGGAGTCGCGCATCTCGGAGAGGAAGGAGACCCGGCCCTTGAGTGCGGGGTCCTCCAGCATCTGGGTGATCGACTCCACCTTGCGGCCCTTGGTCGCCTTGGCGTTGTAGGCGATGACGGTGGAGATGCCCTGCCAGACGTAGGAGTAGGCACGGCCCGGGTCCCAGTCGGGGCTGCGGAACTGCGCCGAGAGGTTGGCGAACGCGTGCGGCAGCAGCGACTGGTCCAGGCGCTGGGCCCAGCCGAGCCGGATGATGCGGCCGGCGAGCCAGTCGGTGACGCAGATCAGGTCGCGGCCGGTGTCCTGGCCCGCGGCGAGCTGGGGCCGGATCTTGCCGAAGAACTCGACGTTGTCGTTGATGTCCTCGGTGTACCTGACCTTGATGCCGGTGCGCTTGGCGAAGGCGTCCAGCGTGGGGCGGCTCTTCTCGTCATCGCTGATGTCGATGTACTGCGTCCAGTTCGAGAAGTTGATGACCTTCTCGGCGTTCGAGTAGTCGGTGGTCGCGGGGCCTTCTCCTCCGCGCTGGGCGGGCGGGATGCCACACGCGCTCAGACCCGCCAGCCCTCCGGCGGTGAGCGCTCCGACGCTGGTGGCGCGCAGCAGCGAACGGCGGCTGAGGGCGGCCCTGCCGTTCTTCATGCTGCGCCGGATGGCCGCCAGCTGCGCCGCGGAGAGGCGGTCGGGCTCGTACTGCTCCATGCGCTGTGTGCCCTTTCGGGATGGTGTTCCGTGCCGCTGGTTCTGGCGGCGGTCCTGTGTGGTCGCGGAGGACCGCGGCGGCTCTATCGGCCCCCGAAGACGGTGCGGTGCCAGTCCTTCGCGGCGACCGCGGTGTTGTCGTACATGACGTGCTTGACCTGCGTGTACTCCTCGAAGGAGTAGGCCGACATGTCCTTTCCGAAGCCGCTCGCCTTGAATCCGCCGTGCGGCATCTCGCTGATGATCGGGATGTGGTCGTTGATCCAGACGCATCCCGCCTTGATCTCGCGCGTGGCGCGGCCGGTCCGGTAGACGTCACGGCTCCATGCGGAGGCCGCGAGTCCGTAGGGGGTGTCGTTGGCCAGCCGGATGCCCTCGTCGTCGGAGTCGAAGGGCAGGACGACGAGGACCGGTCCGAAGATCTCGGACTGGACGATCTCGCTGTCCTGGGCGGCACCGGCGATCAGGGTCGGCAGGTAGTAGGCACCCTTGGCGAGGTCGCCCCGCGGGGCCGCTCCGCCGGTGACGACGCTGGCGTGGCTGCGGGCGCGGTCGACGAATCCGGCGACCCGGTCGCGCTGGGTGTGGCTGATCAGGGGGCCGAGATCCGTCGTGGGATCCAACGGATCGCCGAGACGGACGGTTCCCATGAGGTCGGCGACGCCGCTGACGAAGGCGTCGTAGAGGGGGCGCTGGACATAGGCGCGGGTGGCCGCGGTGCAGTCCTGGCCGGTGTTGATCAGCGACCCGGCGACCGCGCCGTGCACGGCGGCCTCCAGGTCGGCGTCGTCGAAGACCACGAAGGGGGCCTTGCCGCCGAGCTCCAGGTGGAGCCGCTTCACGGTGGCGGTGGCGATCCCGGCGACCCGCTTGCCGACGCCGGTGGAACCGGTGAAGGAGGTCATGGCCACGTCGGGGTGGCCGACCAGGTGCTCGCCGGCCACCCGGCCCGCGCCGGTGACGACGTTGACCACGCCGTCCGGGATGCCGGCCTCGGTCGCGGCCTCGGCGAACAGCAGGGACGTCAGCGGGGTCAGCTCGGCGGGCTTCAGGACGATCGTGTTGCCCGCGGCGATCGCCGGGAGGATCTTCCAGGCGGCCATCTGGAGCGGGTAGTTCCATGGCGCGACGGAACCGACGACGCCGATGGCCTCGCGCCGCACGTAGGAGGTGTGGTCGCCGCTGTACTCACCGGCCGCCTTGCCCTCCAGGTGGCGGGCGGCACCGGCGAAGAAGGCAGTGTTGTCGATCGTGCCCGGCACGTCGAACTCGGTGGTCAGCCGGATCGGCTTGCCGCACTGCAGGGTCTCGGCCCCGGCCAGCTCGTCGGCCTTCTCGGCCAGGACCTCGGCGAAGCGGTGCATGGCCGTGGAGCGGTCGCCGGGCGTGGCCGAGGACCAGTCGGGGAAGGCCGCGCCGGCCGCCGCCACTGCCGCGTCCACGTCCTCGGTGCCCGCGAGCCCGTATGTGTACACGGTCTCGCCCGTGGCGGGATCGATCACGTCGTGCGGGATTCCCGAGGTGCCGGGGCGCAGGCGCCCGCCGATGTACTGAGCGCCGTCCGCGAGACGGTCCTGTGCTCGGAAACGGTTACCCATCGCGCTCTCCGTAGCTCCAGCTCGATTTGAGTGCCGATCCTGACAGAGCACCCCGCGTTCAACAAGCGATTCCGTTGTTGCCTTTTGATTACGCGACGGAATCTGTCGACCATGTGTCGCGTCCCCGGCAAAATCCCGTACGGAGTGTCACTGGTGGCTGCCACACTCGCCCCCATGGGGCGGATCGACGAGCTGACGCAGCAGGTCAGCAGTGGTGCACGAGTCAAGTATCTGTACTTCTGGGGACACACCCCACGGCGGGAAGGGGTGCTCGGGGCGAACTGCCTGAGTCAGTGGTGGCCGTCCTCGTTCACGGTCCACGGGGTCGAGTATGCGACGGCAGAGCACTGGATGATGGCGCGGAAGGCCCGGCTCTTCGGGGACGCCGACGCGGAGCGTGCGGCGCTGGAGGCGACACATCCGGCGGAGGCCAAGAACGCCGGCCGGCTCGTCAGGGGCTTCGACGAGAGCGTGTGGAAGCGGGAGCGCTACGAGATCGTCGTCGAGGGCAGCGTGCACAAGTTCGCCTCGGACCCCGCCCTGCGGGACTTCCTGCTGTCCACGGGTGACCGCGTGCTGGTGGAGGCCAGCCCCGTCGACCGTATCTGGGGCATCGGCCTCGCGGCCGACGACGAGCGCGCCTCGGACCCGTTCCGCTGGAGGGGACTCAATCTCCTGGGCTTCGCACTCATGGACGCGAGGGACCGGCTGCGCAGCGGCTGAGGGCCCGGCGCGGGGCCATGGTCGTGGGGCGGGGGTACGGCTGGTCCCGCGGGTAGGGCTCGTGCTGTGCCTACGGCTCACCCCGGGGCGAGCCGGTGGCCGTCAGCGCGGCCCGTCCACGACGAGCGAGGTGGCGAAGGGGTCGTCGTCCGGGTCCTCCGGGGCGAACTCGTCGGCGTGCGCGACGAGCCAGACCAGTACACCGATGATCAGCGCGCCGAGGGCGAGGCCCACGGACCCCAGGATGATGCCGGCGAGCGCCTGGCCGCCGTTGTCGGCCTCGCCCCGGCCGGCCTTCTTCCGGCCGATGATCCCGAGGACCAGGGCGAGCACACCGAGGACCACGCTGGGGATGCCGTACATGCACAGCAGGCACACGGCCAGGATGCCGAGCACCATGGCCGCCGTCCCCATGCCGTTCTGCGGCGCGGGGACACCGGCCCAGGCGTGGGGGTAGCCCGGGTAGCCGTAACCGGCGCCGTACACCGCGGCCGGGTCGGCACCGGGCGGCACCGGGTAGCCGTAGCTGCCCGGCACGGCGTGGCCGGGGCCGTGGGGGCCGACCGGTGGGGGCGGCACGGCGTCCGGCGGCTGGACCGGACCGAAGCCCGCCGACGGGTCCGGCGTCGCCGCCCCCGTGGCCTGCCCCGACATGGCCTGCCCCGCCGGGGGCGGGAAGCCGGAGGACGACGGACCGCCCGGCGTAGAGTCCGCGGTCCGCCCCTCGTGGGACGGCGGCGGGAACGCGCCGGGCGGCAGGGGGGCGCCGGGCGGGGACTGGGACGGGGACGGGGAAAGGGACGGTGACGGCGCGGAATCGGGGCCCTTGTCCAAGGAGACCGGTCCCCCGGGCGGGGCCCATGGGTCGAACGGTTCCGGCGCGTCCTGCGGCGGCTCGGCCGGCCCCGGCGTGCCCTGCGGCTGCTCGGCATGGTCTGACATGGGCCTCCCCCAACGTGATTCCGTCATGCTACGGCCTGCCCCTCCGGCCCCAGCCACCCCCGCCTACCATGATCCCTGACATGCCGGACGTTCCGATGCGGAGGAACCGATGACCGACTTGCACCCCTTCATCGCGGGCCTTCCCAAGGCCGAGCTGCACGTGCACCACGTGGGCTCCGCCTCGCCGCGGATCGTCTCCGAGCTGGCGGCCCGCCACCCCGACTCCAAGGTGCCGACCGACCCCGAGGCACTCGCCGACTACTTCACGTTCACGGACTTCGCGCACTTCATCGAGGTCTACCTGTCCGTGGTGGATCTGATCCGCACCCCGGAGGACGTGCGGCTGCTGACCTTCGAGGTCGCCCGGGACATGGCCCGCCAGAACATCCGGTACGCGGAGCTGACCATCACCCCGTACAGCTCGACCCGCCGGGGCATCGACGAGAAGGCCTTCATGGAGGCCATCGAGGACGCACGCCAGGCCGCCGAGCGGGAACTCGGCGTCATCCTGCGCTGGTGCTTCGACATCCCCGGCGAGGCGGGCATGGAGGCGGCCGAGGAAACGGCCCGGCTGGCCGTGGACCTGCGCCCCGAGGGCCTGGTGTCATTCGGTCTGGGCGGCCCCGAGATCGGCGTGCCCCGCCCGCAGTTCAAGCCCTACTTCGACCGGGCCCTCGCCGCCGGTCTGCACAGCGTGCCGCACGCGGGCGAGACGACCGGCCCGCAGACGATCTGGGACGCGCTCACCGAACTGCGCGCCGAGCGTATCGGGCACGGCACCAGCGCTCCCCAGGACCCGGCCCTGCTCGCCCACCTCGCGGAGCACCGCATCGCGCTGGAGGTGTGCCCCACGTCCAACATCGCGACCCGCGCCGTCACCGACCTCGACGAGCACCCGATCAAGGAGATGGTGGCCGCCGGGGTGCTGGTCACGGTCAACAGCGACGACCCGCCGATGTTCGGCACGGACCTCAACAACGAGTACGCGGTCGCGGCCCGGCTGCTGGGCCTGGACGAGCAGGGCACGGCCCGGCTCGCCAAGAACGCGGTGGAGACGTCCTTCCTCGACCGGGTCGGCAAGGCGGCGCTGATCACCGAGATCGACGAGTACACCGCGCAGTGGCTCGCCCGGTAGCAGCGGAGCGGCCGGTGGCCGCCGTGGCGCACCGCGGCGACCCCTACCGTTTCCGGGAGAACACCCTCCCCTCACTGCGTTCGGCGCTCGCCAGGGGCGCCGACGCCGTGGAGGTCGACGTACGGCTCACCCGGGACGGCGTTCCCGTGCTGCTGCACGACGAGACGCTGGAGCGGCTGTGGCGGCACGACCGGACGCTCGCCCACCTCAGCCTGCGGGAGGTGCGCGAGCTGACCGGCGGGGGCGTGCCCACGCTGGCCGAGACGCTGTGGCAGACAGGCCCGCACCGGGTCATGATCGACCTTCCCCCGTCGGCAGTGGACGCCGTGGTCGGCGTGGTCCACGAGGCAGGTGCGGGCGAGCACGTGTACTACTGCGGCGGAGCGACCACCATGCTCGCCGTACGGGCCGTCGACCCGTCCGCGGAGATCGCCCTCACCTGGACGACGCTCGCCCCGCCCCGCCCGGTCCTCCTCGACGCACTGCGCCCCCGCTGGCTCAACTACCGCTTCGGGCTGCTGAGCCGGGAACTGACGGACCGTATCCACGGCGACGGGATGCTCGTCTCCGCCTGGACGGCGGACACCCGGTGGACCATGCGCCGTCTGGTCGCCCACGAGGTGGACGCGATCACCACCAACCGCATCGACGCCCTCCGCTCCGTCCTCGCCGACTCGCCCCGGACTGCGAGGGGTTGAGAGGCGGGGCGCCGATGGCCTGCGGGTGTCACCACGCCGCCGTCCGACCCCTGACGAGCTGTCAGCCGTCGACGGATCCGTGAGCCGCCACGGCCCCGGCAGCGTCGCCGGGCCGCGCAGCCCCGGCCTCCGCCCTGGCCACACCGGCCGCACCGGTCGCACCAGTCACACCAGGCCACGGTCCGGTGAGCGCCTCCAGCCGCTTGATCCTGCGCCGCACGATCAGCAGCGGGATCACCCCGAAGACACCGAACGACATGTCGATGACCGACCACCAGAAGGGAATTCCGCGGATCGGCCCGCAGATCAGGGCCAGCGGGATGATCCCGGCACAGGCGATCACGCCGAACTCGATCACCCAGATGTTGCGCACCGGGTCGCGGTAGGGGCCGTAGAAGGCGACCGCGATGACGAGGTGGGCGAAGGCGAGCCAGTCGGTGCCGTAGAGCAGGAAGGGGTGGTCGGCATCGGCCCGGTCGAGACCGGTCCGCACCCAGTTCGGCGCCTTCCTCGGGCACGACGAACTCGATGTCGGGGTCGTCGGCCTGCAGTTGGACCACGTCACCGGAGTACGCCTGACAGGCGAGCACATCGCCCGAGGAGAGATCCTTGATGTAGTCGTTGCCGGTGAAACGGCGGATGTGGCCGCGGTGCACCAGCCGTTCGACCCGGTCGCACATACGGTGGAAGTCGTCGGCGGTCCAGCGGGTGACGTCCACGCCGTCGCCCTGCATCAGCAGCGCGAAGGACTCGTCGAGCCCGGACAGCAGGGTGACCTTCCCGCGCAGGTCGTCGGCCCACAGATCGCCCGTGTGGCGGATCTCCCGGCCGAGGGCCTTGCGGTTGTACGCGATGCCGGTGATGCCCGACTGCCATGGCACGGTGTGGCGGCGGCCCTCGTCGAAGGCGGGCGAGCGCAGTTGGGGATCGAGGTGCTTGTCGACGTTCGGCCGGCGGTCGCGGTCCATCTCCTGGACCCAGCCCAGGCGTACGAGCCGGGCGGCCATCCAGTCGCTGACGACCACCAGGTCACGGCCGGTCTCCTGGTGGTTCATCAGGGCCGGGCCGATCTTGCCGAAGAACTCGTCGTTGTCGTTGATCTCCTCGGCGTACCGGACGGAGATCCCGGTGCGTTCGGTGAACGCGTCGAGGGTGGGCCGCCGGGTGGCGTCCTCGTCGTCGGTGTCGATGTAGAGCGGCCAGTTGGCGAACGCGAGGCTCTTCTCGCGTCCGCTCACGTCGCGCCGCGCCCGGTCGCCCGGCTCCACATAGGCGGCGGGTATGCCGCATCCGGTCAGTGCGGCGAGGACTCCTGCCGCACCGAGACCGCGCAGCGCGGTGCGCCGGGAGACGTGCGCCGTGCGGCGGGGGACCACCGTGTCAGCCATGGTCCACAGCTTCGGCGACGCGCCGCGGGGCGGGCAATGGACATTGTGTCCACTGCCCGCCCCGCGGGTGTGGCCGTGCGTCAGCCGTCGAGCGAGGTCATCACGTGCTTGATGCGCGTGTAGTCCTCGAAGCCGTACGCGGAGAGGTCCTTGCCGTAGCCGGACTTCTTGAAGCCGCCGTGCGGCATCTCGGCGACCAGCGGGATGTGCGTGTTGATCCAGACGCAGCCGAAGTCCAGCTTCTTGGACATCCGCATGGCGCGCGCATGGTCCTTGGTCCACACCGAGGAGGCGAGGGCGTACTCGACGCCGTTCGCGTACTCGACGGCCTGGTCCTCGTCGGAGAAGGACTGGACGGTGATGACCGGGCCGAAGACCTCGTGCTGGACGATCTCGTCGTCCTGCTTCAGGCCGGAGACGACGGTCGGGGCGTAGAAGTAGCCCTTGTCGCCGACCCGCTGGCCGCCCGCCTCGACCTTGGCGTGGGCGGGGAGGCGGTCGATGAAGCCGGAGACCTGCTTCAGCTGGTTGGCGTTGTTCAGGGGGCCGAAGAGCACGTCCTCGTCGTCCGGCTGGCCGGTCTTGGTATCGGCGGCGGCCTTGGCCAGGGCGGCGACGAACTCGTCGTGGACGGACTCGTGGACCAGGACGCGGGTCGCGGCCGTGCAGTCCTGGCCGGCGTTGAAGTAGCCGGCGACCGAGATGTCCTCGACGGCCTTGGCGATGTCGGCGTCCTCGAAGACCACGACGGGAGCCTTGCCGCCCAGCTCCAGGTGGACGCGCTTGACGTCCTTGGAGGCGGACTCGGCGACCTGCATGCCGGCCCGGACGGAGCCGGTGATCGCGGCCATGGCGGGGACGGAGTGCTCGACCATCGCGCGGCCGGTCTCGCGGTCGCCGCAGATGACGTTGAAGACACCCTTGGGCACCAGCGCGCCGATGATCTCGGCCAGCAGGACCGTGGACGCCGGGGTGGTGTCGGAGGGCTTGAGCACCACGGTGTTGCCCGCGGCGAGCGCCGGGGCGAACTTCCACACGGCCATCATCATCGGGTAGTTCCACGGCGCGACCTGCGCGCAGACGCCGATCGGCTCACGGCGGATCATGGAGGTCATGCCCTCCATGTACTCGCCGGCCGAGCGGCCCTCCAGGAGGCGGGCGGCGCCGGCGAAGAACCGGATCTGGTCGACCATCGGAGGGATCTCCTCCGACCGGGTGAGGGCCACCGGCTTGCCGGTGTTCTCGACCTCGGCCGCGATGAGCTCCTCGGCCCGCTCCTCGATGGCGTCGGCGATCTTCAGGAGTACCTTCTGGCGCTCCGAGGGCGTGGTGTCGCGCCAGCCCGGGAAGGCCCGCGCGGCCGCGTCCATCGCGGCGTCGACGTCGGCCTGCCCGGAGAGCGGCGAGGTCGCGTAGACCTCTCCGGTGGCCGGATTGACCACCTCGATGGTCCGACCGTCGGCGGCGTCCCGGAACTCTCCGTCGATGTAGTTGCGCAGACGACGCAGTTCGGTGGTCACGTTGCCACCCCTCCTGTTCAGATGTCCTTTGGGGGAGGCATCCACCCTAATGCGACGGGCCACTATTTCGACAGGCCTGACAGGCCGCATCTTCGGATTCAGTGATGTGGGGAGCCAATCACAACGGATTTCATCGATTCGGGCTTGCAAGAACGACAGGTTCGGTGCACAGTGAGGCTGTGGTCAGTCGAAGCGCAGATTCCAGGCCCGGGACCGGCTCGTCCCCGATGATCGACGCCGTCTCCCTCGCCATCATCGAACAGCTCCAGGAGGACGGGCGCCGCCCGTACGCCGCGATCGGCAAGGCCGTCGGCCTGTCCGAGGCGGCCGTACGGCAACGCGTCCAGAAGCTGCTCGACCAGGGCGTGATGCAGATCGTCGCCGTCACGGACCCGCTCACCGTGGGCCTGCGGCGCCAGGCGATGGTCGGCATCAACGTCGAGGGCGACCTCGACCCCGTGGCGGACGCGCTGACCGCCATGTCGGAAGTGGAGTACGTGGTGCTGACCGCGGGCTCCTTCGACCTGCTGGTGGAGATCGTCTGCGAGGACGACGACCACCTGCTGGAAGTGATCAACCGGCGCATCCGCACCCTCCCCGGTGTGCGCTCCACCGAGAGCTTCGTCTACCTCAAGCTCAAGAAGCAGACCTACATGTGGGGAACCCGATAGCCGTGAGCAAGGACCTCTCCAAGACCGCCTACGACCACCTGTGGATGCACTTCACCCGCATGTCGTCGTACGAGAACGCCCCCGTCCCCACCATCGTGCGCGGTGAAGGCACCTACATCTACGACGACAAGGGCAAGCGCTACCTCGACGGCCTCGCCGGCCTGTTCGTGGTCCAGGCGGGCCACGGCCGCAGGGAACTCGCCGAGGTCGCCGCCAAGCAGGCCGAGGAACTGGCGTTCTTCCCGGTGTGGTCGTACGCGCACCCGAAGGCCGTCGAGCTCGCCGAGCGGCTCGCCCAGCACGCCCCGGGCGACCTCAACAAGGTCTTCTTCACCACCGGCGGCGGCGAGGCCGTCGAGACCGCCTGGAAGCTCGCCAAGCAGTACTTCAAGCTCAAGGGCAAGCCGACCAAGTACAAGGTCATCTCCCGTGCGGTCGCCTACCACGGCACCCCGCAGGGCGCCCTGTCCATCACCGGCCTGCCGGGCCTGAAGGCGCCCTTCGAGCCGCTGGTCCCAGGCGCGCACAAGGTGCCCAACACCAACATCTACCGCGCGCCGATCCACGGCGACGACCCGGAGGCCTTCGGCCGCTGGGCCGCCGACCAGATCGAGCAGCAGATCCTCTTCGAGGGCGCCGACACCGTCGCCGCGGTCTTCCTGGAGCCGGTGCAGAACGCCGGCGGCTGCTTCCCGCCGCCGCCCGGGTACTTCCAGCGGGTCCGCGAGATCTGCGACCAGTACGACGTGCTGCTCGTCTCCGACGAGGTCATCTGTGCCTTCGGCCGCCTCGGCACGGTGTTCGCCTGCGACAAGTTCGGCTACGTGCCGGACATGATCACCTGCGCCAAGGGCATGACCTCGGGCTACTCCCCCATCGGCGCGTGCATCGTCTCCGACCGCCTGGCCGAGCCGTTCTACAAGGGTGACAACACCTTCCTGCACGGCTACACCTTCGGCGGCCACCCGGTCTCCGCGGCCGTCGGCCTCGCCAACCTCGACCTCTTCGAGCGCGAGAAGATCAACCAGCACGTGCTCGACAACGAGGGCAACTTCCTGTCGACGCTGCAGAAGCTGCACGACCTGCCGATCGTCGGCGACGTCCGCGGCAACGGCTTCTTCTACGGCATCGAGCTGGTCAAGGACAAGAACACCAAGGAGTCGTTCAACGAGGAGGAGACCGAGCGCGTCCTGTACGGCTTCCTCTCCAAGGCGCTGTTCGACGCCGGACTGTACTGCCGTGCCGACGACCGCGGCGACCCGGTCGTGCAGCTGGCCCCGCCGCTGATCTCCGACCAGTCGACGTTCGACGAGATCGAGCAGATCCTGCGGTCGGTGCTGGCGGAGGCCTGGACCAAGCTCTGATCCCCGCGCGGCACCCGTGCCGCACCCGCTCCCACCCCGTCGTCCTCCGGCGGCCGTGCGGTGCGGCCTGCGGTCCCGGACGACAGGCCCGGGTGCGTCCGTTCGAGTGAGAACGGACGCACCCGGGCCGCGTGCTTTCCGCACCCGCCGCATCCCGGTCCCTACCGTGCCAGTGACTCATCGGCCGCGATCTCGTTCCCCCGGACGGGGGACGGAATCCGATCTGAACCGAGGTGCTCGCATGGTTGCCCCGCCGGACAACGACGTGCTCTGGGCGCGCTCCCTGCACTACTCCCACAACGGGTCACCCGCACTCGCCGGCGTCTCCCTGGCCGTCCAGGAAGGTGAGATCCTCGCCGTCCGCGGCCCCCGTGGCGCCGGCAAGACGACCCTGCTGCGCTGCCTCTCCGGCCAGCTGCTCCCCGAAGAGGGCGAGGTGTGGTTCAACAGCACCCCCGTCCACACCATGGGGCCGCCGGCCCGCGAACGGCTGCGGCTCGACCGGTTCGGCTGGATCGACGCCGACCCCGGCCTCGTACCGGAGCTCACCGCCTGGGAGAACGCCGCACTGCCGCTGTTGCTGCGCGGCGCCTCCCACCGCGCCGCCCGCACCGTCGCCCTCGAATGGCTGGAGCGCCTCGACATCGGCGCCGACGCCCGGAAACGGCCGCACGACCTGCTCCACGCCCAGCGGCAGCGGGTCGCCCTCGCCCGCGCCCTCGTCACCGAGCCGTCCGTGCTGTTCGCCGACGAACCCACCGCGTGCCTGCACACCTTCGACCGGACCCTCGCGCTGCGCACCCTCACCACGGCCGCACGCTCCCACCGCATGACCGTGCTCCTGGCCACCCACGACGACGAGGTCGCCACCCTCGCCGACCGTTCCGTCACCCTGCTGGACGGCAGGCTGGTCGCCACCGGACACACCTCCGACACCGAAGGCCGGACCGTCGCGTGCTCGCTCTCCGTCTAGCCCGCGGCGCCCACCCGCTGGTGCTGTTCCGCCGGCTCCTGGTCGCCGCGGCCTCGGCCGGCACGGCGTTCCTCCTGCTGTGCGCCCTCGGACACGCCCTCGCGCACGCGGACGCCACCACGGGCTCGCTGCTGCGGCTGCTCTGGTGCATGGTGCCGCTCGCGGCCACGGTGCACCTCGCGGTCGCGGTCGCCCGCACCGACCCCGGCGCCCGGCCCGGGGCGGGGCTGCCCGTGGTCGCGGCGATGGGGCTGGGGCCGGTCAGGCAGTCGCTGTTCGCCGCCGTGAGCACCGCGCTCTCCTGTGCCGTCGGCAGCACGTCGGCCCTGCTGCTCTTCCTCCATCTGCGCGGCGACATCACCGGGCTGCCCTTCGACCGTGCCGCCGCGGAGTTCCTGGGGGCCGGGCGGCCCCTGCCGGTGCCCGCGGCACTGACCCTGGCCGGCTTGCCGCCCGCCCTCGGGGCCGTGGCCAGCGCCCTGGCGCTCCGGCCGCGCCCCGACCGAACCGGTCCCGCCCGTCTCCTCACCCCTCCGGCGGGTCTCCCCTGGGGTATGGCCCTGATCGCGGCCGGGCTGGCGATGGAGGCCGCGGTCGGCCATCTGCCGTCCGTCGACGGTCACGGCATGCGGCTGCCCTGGGGCATGCTCGCCGCCTGGGTCCCGGCCGCCGTCGGCCTGGCCCTCGTCGGCCCCGGCCTCACTCATCTGTGCGGCAGACTCCTGCAGTCGGTCCGCCCGGGAGCGGTACGCCTGCTGGCCGGCCGCACCCTCCAGGCCGAGGCCCGGCGCATCGGACCGCCCCTCGGTCTCCTCTGCGCGGTCGCCGCGGCCGCCGTCGCCGTCTCCGCCGCACACGGGGGAACAGCCGCCCGCCCCTACGGTCCCCTCTCCGCACTGGGCGCCACCGTCGTCCTCGGCTGCGCCCTCGCCACGGTCCTCACCACGGTCATCGAATCCCGGCAGGCACACGCCGCCACCCGCACGATCCTCATCCGGCACGGAGCCCCGGTGAGACTGCTGCGCACCGCGGCCACCCTCCGGGCCGCCGCGGTGCTGGTGGTCTTCGCCCCACTCACGCTGATCGTCGCGCAGCTGGCCGCGGTGCCGCTGTCGTGAGCGCACCCGGCCGCGGAGGCCGTCCCGGCCGCACTCGGCGCCGCTCGCCCACGGGCGCGGCCGCCTGAGCCACAGCCAGGACAGGCGGCCGGCAACGCCCTTGGGACGGATCCGGGACGAATCCCGGACGGGTCGGGAGGCAACGTCAGCGCCGGAACTCGCGTCTGGCATTCGGAGCAAGCATCCGAACCACGCCTGAACGGAGCTCTTGGTGCTCATCGGTCTCATCACCGCAATAGCGGCATCGATCTGCTACGGCACGGGCTCGGTCCTGCAAGCCGTCGGGTCCCGCAAGTCCGCCCGGCGCGAGGCGGCGGCGTCCTCGACGACCGGCACCACCCAGCACGGCGGACCCAGCCTCTCCTCGACCGCGAAAGCCGCGATGACCTGGGAGTTCATCGTCGGCACGATCCTGGACTTCGTGGGCTTCGGACTCGGCGCGCTCGCCGCGCGGCTGCTGCCGCTGTTCCTGTCCCAGACCGTCATCAGCGCCAATCTCGTGATCACGGCCCTGCTGAGCGTCAAGCTGCTCGGCATCCGCCTGAACGGCAAGGAGTGGACCTCCATCGCCGTGGTGTGCTCCTCCCTGGTGCTGCTGGCGACCGCGGCCGGCCCGGAGGGCAGCGGTGACACCCCGATCTCCACCCACTGGTGGCTGCTCGCCGTGTCGCTGCTGCTGATGGTCGGCGGAACGGTGGCCGTACGGCTCCTCGGCGCGAGCGCCGCGATCCTCGCCGGTCTGCTGTCCGGCCTCGGCTTCGGCGCCCTGGGCGTCGGGGTCCGCGTACTGAACGGCATCGACCCGTTCGACCTCGGAGCGCTGCTGACCGACCCCGCGCTCTACGCGATCCTCGTCTCCGGTATCGGCGGCATGTACCTCCACACCATCGCGCTCCAGATCGGCTCGGTGAACGGCGCGACTGCCGCACTGGTCGTCGGCGAAACCGTGCTCCCGGGCATGATCGGCGTGGTCTGGCTCGGCGACGCCTCCCGCCCCGGCTTCGCCTGGGCGGCGGTCGTCGGCTTCCTCCTGGCGGTGGCGGGCGCGGTGGCCGTCGCCTGGTTCGGCGAACCGGACGCCCCCGCCGGGGCACAGGAGTCCCCCCGCGAACTGGTGGGAGCCGGGCGGCCCTGACCGCGGCCGGGACGCTCAGCCCGGCAGGACCACCACTTCGGCCGGAGCGAACACGACGCCCACTCCGGCTCCGCGCTCCGGAGCGTCCCGCAGCGCGCACTCCGCCTCGATCCGCGGGCCGCCCTCGTCCGGGCGCAGCCGCACCGCGACGTGCGCGCCGCGGAACGTCCGGGACTCCACCGTGCAGTTCAGGCCCTCCGCCACGGGGACGAACCGGATGCCCCCGGGCCGTACGAGGAGGCGGCAGGGGCCCTGGGGAGCGCCACCGGGTACGGGGACCTTGCCCCACGGTGTGTCCGCGGCCTCCCCGGCGACGGTCGCCTCGACCACGTTCTCGAAACCGAGGAACCGGGCCACGAATGCGGATGCCGGCCGCTGCCACACCTCCAGCGGGCTGCCGGCCTGCTCGATCCGGCCGTCCCGCATCACCACGACGCGGTCGGCCAGGGCGAAGGCCTCGCCCTGGTCGTGGGTGACGGCGAGGACGGTGGTGCCCAGTCGCCCGAACAGACCGCGCAGTTCGACGACGAGCCGTTCCCTGAGCGTGCGGTCGAGCTGGCCGAGCGGTTCGTCCAGCATCAGCAGCCGCGGGCTGGGGGCCAGCGCACGGGCCAGCGCGACCCGTTGCTGCTCACCGCCGGACAGCTCGCCGACGGCCCGGCGTCCGGCGTCCGACAGCCCGACGAGGTCGAGCAGCTCGGCGACCCGGGCGTCCCGTTCGGCCCGGGGCAGACCGCGCATCCGCAGGCCGAAGGCGACATTGGCACCGACGTCCCGCTGCGGGAACAGCTGGTGGTCCTGGAACATCAGTCCGACGCCCCGCTTGTGCGCGGGTACTCGGGTCCGGTCGACGCCGTCGAGCAGCACCCGGCCGGAGTCGACCGGCTGGAGTCCCGCCACGGCCCGCAGCAGGGTCGACTTGCCGGAGCCGCTGGGCCCGAGGACGCAGACGATCTCGTGCTCGGCCACATCGAGCCCGACCGCGTCCAGAGCGGTCCGCGTCCCGAACCGTACGGTCACCGCGTCCAGTCGCAGCAGGCTCATCAGAACTCCCCCGTCCTGTCCGTGCGGACGCGTTCCAGCAGGAGCAGCGCCACCGCGCACACCGCCATCAGAATCGTGCTGAGGGCCATCGCCTGCCCGTAGTTGAGTTCGCCTGGCCGTCCCAGCAGCCGGGCCACGGCCACGGGTAGCGTCGGATTGTCGGGCCGGGCGATGAAGACGGTCGCCCCGAACTCGCCGAGGGAGACGGCGAACGCGAATCCGGCCGCGATCAGCAGCGCCCGGCGCACCATCGGCAGATCGACCTCGCGCCAGGCGCGCAGCGGTGAAGCGCCGAGCACGGCCGCGGCCTCGCGCAGCCGGTCGTCGACCGCGCGCAGCACGGGCAGCATGGTGCGGATGACGAAGGGCACGCCCACCAGTGCCTGGGCGAGCGGCACCAGGATCCACGAGGTGCGCAGATCGAGCGGTGGTTCGTCGAGGGTGATGAGGAAACCGAAGCCGACGGTGACGGCGGAGACCCCCAGCGGCAGCATCAGCAGGGCGTCGAAGCCGCGCACCAGCCGCCCCGCCCGGCGGGTGAGCGCCGCGGCCGCGAGCCCGCCGACGGTGACGGCGACGGCCGTCGCGGCGAGGGCGTACTGGAGCGAGTTCCAGACCGTTTCGAGGGGCGGGACCAGGAAGGTGCCGTCGGTGTCCGGCGACTGGAGGGCCCGGTAGTAGGCGAAGCCGTAGCCGTCCGGTGTGGCCAGGGAGCGTTCGACGAGCACCCCGAGCGGTACCAGGATCAGCACCGTCACGGTGGTGAGCACTCCGGCGAGCAGCGCCCACTGGCCCGCGCCGCGCGGCCGCCGTGCGGTGAGCGCCGGGTCCACCAGGCGCAGCGCGGTCTCCCTGCGCCGTACGGTCCAGCCGTGCACGAGGAGGATCACACCGACGGCCGCGAACTGCACCATGGTGAGCACGGCGGCAGTCCGTAGATCGAAGAGGTGGGCGGTCTGCCGGTAGATCTCCACCTCCAGCGTGGCGAAGGCGGGTCCGCCGAGGATCTGCACGACGCCGAAGGAGGTGAACGTGAAGAGGAAGACCATGACGGCCGCGGCGGCGACGGAGGGCGCGAGCGCGGGCAGGGTGACCCGCCGCCATGCGGTGAACCGTCCGGCGCCGAGCATCCGCGCGGCTTCCTCCTGCCGCGGGTCGAGCTGCGACCACAGGCCGCCGACGGTCCGGACGACGACGGCGTAGTTGAAGAAGGCGTGGGCCAGGAGGATGGCCCAGACGGTGGTGTCGAGCCGTACGCCCCACAGTTCGTCGAGCAGTCCGCCCCGGCCGGCGACACCGAGGAAGGCGGCGCCGACGACGACCGTGGGCAGCACGAACGGGACGGTGACGACGGCCCGCAGCACATGCTTGCCGGGGAAGTCGAGGCGGGCGAAGACCCATGCCGCGGGCAGGGCAAGCGCGAGGGTGAGCGCGGTGGAGGCGAGGGCCTGCCAGGTGGTGAACCACAGGACGTCCCGGAGACCCGGATCGGACAGCACCTCGCCGAACCGGCCGAACTGCCATCCGCCGTCCGTCCTGAGCCCGCGGCCGACGATGGCGGCCACGGGCCAGGCGAAGAAGACCGCGAAGAACGCGACGGGCAGGGCCATCAGGCCGAGTCTGCCCAGGGCGCCGCCGCCGGCCGGGGGTGCCGCCTTGGTCACTTCACCACGAGCGAGGACCACGTCTTGACCCACTGCTCACGGTTCTTCGCGATCTGCTCGGGGGCCACGGTCTCCGGCTTCGCGATCGTCACGCCGTGCTTGGTGAACAGTTCGGGCAGCGCGGCGCTCTTCACGACCGGGTTGACGAACATGTTCAGCGGCATGTCCTCCTGGAACTTCCTGCCGATGAGGAAGTCCAGCAGAGCCTTGCCGCCCGCCTCGTTCTTCGCACCCTTGAGCAGGCCGGCGAACTCGATCTGGCGGAAGCAGGTGCCGGTGGAGACCCCGGTGGGCGCCTCTGCGGGCTGCGGCTCGGAGTAGAGGACCTCTACGGGCGGGCTGGAGGCGTAGGAGACCACGAGCGGACGGTCGGCCTTGGCCTTCTTGCCTCCGGCCGAACCGGAGAACTCCTCGTTGTAGGCCTGCTCCCAGCCGTCGACGACCTTCACGCCGTTGGCCCTGAGCTTCGTCCAGTAGTCCTGCCAGCCCGAGTCGCCGTACTTCGCGACGGTGCCGAGCAGGAAGCCGAGGCCGGGCGAGGACGTCGCGGCGTTCTCGGTGACCAGCAGGTCCTTGTACTCGGGCTTGATCAGGTCGTCGAAGGACTGCGGCGGCGCGAGCTTCTTGTCGGCGAAGTACTTCTTGTCGTAGTTGACGCAGATGTCGCCGGAGTCGACGGGGGTGACCCGGTGCTCGTCCTTGTCGAGCTGGACGTCGGCGGCGACCTGGTCGAGTCCCTTGGCCTCGTACGGGGTGAAGAGGCCGTTGTCGAGGGCCCGTGAGAGCAGCGTGTTGTCGACGCCGAAGAAGACGTCGCCGCGCGGGGAGCCCTTGGTGAGGATCTCCTGGTTGAGGGCGGCACCGGCGTCGCCGCTCTTCAGGACCTTGACCGTGTAGCCGGTCTGCTTGGTGAACTCCTTCAGCACGCCGTCGGAGGCGTTGAACGAGTCGTGGCTGACCAGGGTCACGGTCTTCGACTTCGTTCCCCCGCCGGGCAACTCCCCGGAGCCGGAGGGCTTCTCCTCGCCGCAGGCGGTGAGGAGAGTGACGCCGAGGGCACCGGCGAGTGCGGTGCCGACGGCACGCCGAAGCTGGCTGTTCATGATGGTGCTGACTCCCTACGCCGGTATGACCCGGATCAGGTCCGAGGGTCTGCGGCCTCGCCGCACTCTCAGCGCTGTGTGCGCTCCCCTGTCGGAATGTTCGTTGTTCATTTGTGCGAAGGCACAGGCACGGGGCACAGTATCAGCCCCGCCGGCGGGCCCCGCTCAGCGCTCAGCCGCCGCGAGCTGCCCGCACGCCCCGTCGATCTCCTGGCCCCGGGTGTCCCGGACCGTGACCGGCACCCCGTGGGCGGCGATCGCCTCGACGAACGCCTTCTCGTCCTCCGGACGGCTCGCGGTCCACTTCGAACCGGGTGTGGGGTTGAGCGGGATCAGGTTGACGTGCACCCGCTTGCCCTTGAGCAGCCGGCCCAGCAGGTCGCCGCGCCAGGCCTGGTCGTTGATGTCACGGATCAGGGCGTACTCGATGGAGATGCGACGGCCGGACTTCTCGGCGTACTCCCACGCCGCGTCCAGCACCTCGCGCACCTTCCAGCGGGTGTTGACCGGCACGAGCGTGTCGCGCAGCTCGTCGTCCGGCGCGTGCAGCGACACGGCGAGACGGCACTTGAAGCCCTCGTCGGCGAACCGCAGCATTGCGGGCACCAGACCGACCGTGGAGACGGTGATGCCGCGCTGGGACAGGCCGAGCCCGTCGGGCTCCGGGTCGGTGAGCCGGCGGATGGCGCCGACGACCCGGTTGTAGTTGGCCAGGGGCTCGCCCATGCCCATGAAGACGATGTTGGACAGCCGCGCGGGGCCGCCCGGGATCTCCCCGTCGCGCAGGGCGCGCATCCCGTCGACGATCTGGTGCACGATCTCGGCGGTGGAGAGGTTCCGGTCCAGGCCCGCCTGGCCGGTGGCGCAGAACGGGCAGTTCATACCGCAGCCGGCCTGCGAGGAGATGCACATGGTGACCCGGTCCGGGTAGCGCATCAGCACGGACTCCACGAGGGTGCCGTCGAAGAGGCGCCACAGGGTCTTGCGGGTGGTGTCGTTGTCACAGGAGATGTGCCGCACCACGGACATCAGGTCGGGCAGCAGCTCCCCCGCGAGCCGCTCCCGGGCGGCGGCCGGGATGTCGGTCCACTCGGCCGGGTCGTGGGCGTACCGCGCGAAGTAGTGCTGGGACAGCTGCTTGGCACGGAACGGCTTCTCGCCGATCGCGGCGACGGCCTCACGGCGCTCGGCGGGCGAGAGATCGGCCAGGTGCCGCGGCGGCTTCTTGGCTCCGCGCGGCGCGACGAAGGTCAGTTCTCCCGGGGCGGGGGCCATGAGTGGTTACTCCTCAGTGCGTCGAGGCCTGGGCGTCTCCACTCCTGCGGAGCCGACGGCAGGGCGGTGCCGAAGCCGGGAGACCTCACCGGATCCTCCCCGCGGTCGCGGGGCCGAAAGGGCGCGCCGCTCATGAGCAGCGCGCCCTTCAAGAGTAACCGGCCCCTCGGCGAGCCGGTTCCGACGACGAGGAGTGCCTAGGTCGGCAGGTCCGGACGACGAGGCGGCCTCGGTCGGCCGGCCCCGACGAACAGGACGGCCCCGGACGACAGGTCCGGACGACGGGGACGGCCCCGGACGACAGGTCCCGACGAACAGGACGGCCCCGGACGACAGGTCCGGACGACGGGGACGGCCCCGGACGACAGGCCTCGACGAACAGGCCCTCGGACGGCAGGCCCCGACAATCAGGACGGCCCCGGTCAGCCTGCCCCGACGAACAGGACGAGCAGCAGCCACACCACCGGTGCCGTCGGCAGCAGGCTGTCCAGCCGGTCCATGATGCCGCCGTGACCGGGGAGCAGGCTGCCCATGTCCTTGATCCCGAGGTCCCGCTTGATCATCGACTCGCCCAGGTCCCCGAGGGTGGCGCTGGCCGCCACGGCGAGGCCCAGCAGCAGGCCCTGCCACCACGAGCCCCCGTCGATGAGGAACTGCATGCACAGCGCACCGGCGACCATCGCGAAGGCGACGGCGCCGAACAGACCCTCGCGGGTCTTCCCGGGGCTGATGCGTGGCGCCAGCTTGTGCTTGCCGAAACGCCAGCCGACGGCGTACGCACCGGTGTCGCTGACCACGGTGAGCACCAGGAACGTCAGCACCCTCTCGGGGCCGTCCCCGGCCGTCAGCATCAGCGAGACGAACGTGGCCAGGAACGGCACGTAGAACGCCGCGAAGACACCCGCCGTGACGTCCTTCAGATAGCCCTCGGGCGGCTCCGTCATCCGCCAGACGAGCACCGCGAGCGCGGTGAGCGCCATGGTGACCCAGGCGCCCTCGACTCCCCGGACGTACCCGGCGACGACCATGGCGGCGCCGCCGACGGCGAGCGGCACCAGCGGCGCCTTGATGCCCTTGCGTTCCTGGAGGCGGGAGGTCAGCTCCCACAGGCCCATGACGACGGCGACCGCTATCACGCCGACGAAGACGGCTTTGAAGACGAACAGCGAGGCGACGATGACCGCGCCGAGTCCGACGCCGACCCCTATGGCAGCACGCAGATCTCGGCCCGCCCGCTTCTTCTGCGGCGGCGTGGTGCTGGCCATGGGCTCCTGCGGCTTCTCGTCGCGGAACGGGGGGCCGCTCCGTGGAGCTGCCCCCCGGTCCCGGTGATCGTGGTCGTCGGCGTCGCGGCCTGCGTCCGGCACGATGGGCATGGCCGCAGTCTGCTGGGCCTGCTGCGCATCGTACGCGGGACCCGCCGTGGAAGGCCCCTGGTCGTGAGGCCACCGGTAGGCGGGCGTCGGGGCCCCCCACGAAGAGTCGTTCATCAGACCTCGAGGAGCTCGGCTTCCTTGTGCTTCAGCAGCTCGTCGACCTGCGCGACGTACTTCGCGGTGGTGTCGTCGAGCTCCTTCTCCGCGCGGCGGCCCTCGTCCTCGCCGACCTCGCCGTCCTTGACGAGCTTGTCGATGGCGTCCTTGGCCTTGCGGCGCACGGAACGGATGGAGACCTTGGCGTCCTCGCCCTTGCTCTTGGCGAGCTTGATGTACTCGCGGCGACGGTCCTCGGTGAGCTCGGGGAAGACCACCCGGATGATACGGCCGTCGTTGCTGGGGTTGACGCCCAGGTCCGAGTCGCGGATCGCCTGCTCGATGTTGCGCAGGGCGCTCGTGTCGAACGGGGTGATCACGGCCATCCGCGGCTCGGGAACCGCGAACGAGGCCAGCTGGTTGATCGGCGTCATCGCACCGTAGTAGTCGGCCACGATCTTGTTGAACATCGCCGGGTGCGCACGACCGGTGCGGATCGCGGCGAAGTCCTCCTTGGCGACCACGACGGCCTTCTCCATCTTCTCCTCGGCCTCGAGGAGAGTTTCTTCGATCACCACTTGCTCCTGCGTGTCTTGAGTGGGGCCCGGAGTGTCAGGCCTTGCGTCGCGTCTTCCCCTGCACGGTCTTACGCCCGGCAGGGCTTTGTCCATCCTTCGAGGGACACCCCCGGAG
The DNA here is from genome assembly GCF_055573115.1 of Streptomyces sp. NPDC030222. Lineage (NCBI taxonomy): Bacteria > Bacillati > Actinomycetota > Actinomycetes > Kitasatosporales > Streptomycetaceae > Streptomyces > Streptomyces sp. NPDC030222. The sequence continues at coordinate 76,930 of NZ_JBVICA010000017.1, read as the reverse complement.
TCCGAGGGGCGTCCCCGGGGTCAGGACCGGGTGCCCTGGTCGCTCACAAGCGTGCCGATCTTCTCACCCTTGACGGCCCGAGCGATATTGCCCTCGGCAAGCAGCTCGAAGACCAGGATGGGGAGCTTGTTGTCCCGGCAGAGAGTGATGGCGGTGGCGTCGGCGACCTTGAGGTCGCGGGAGATCACCTCGCCGTACTCGAGGGCGTCGAACTTCACGGCGTCCGGGTTGGCCTTCGGGTCCGAGTCGTAGACCCCGTCGACTCCGTTCTTGCCCATGAGCAGGGCCTCGGCGTCGATCTCCAGCGCCCGCTGGGCCGCGGTGGTGTCCGTGGAGAAGTACGGCATGCCCATACCGGCGCCGAAGATGACGACCCGGCCCTTCTCCAGGTGCCGCACGGCACGCAGCGGGATGTAGGGCTCGGCGACCTGGCCCATGGTGATGGCGGTCTGGACCCGGGAGTCGATGCCTTCCTTCTCCAGGAAGTCCTGCAGGGCGAGGCAGTTCATGACCGTGCCCAGCATGCCCATGTAGTCGGAGCGTGCGCGGTCCATACCGCGCACCTGGAGTTCGGCGCCGCGGAAGAAGTTCCCGCCGCCGATGACGATCGCAAGCTGGGCGCCGTCACGCACCACCGCGGCGATCTCCCGGGCGATGGCATGCACCACATCGGGGTCGACGCCGAGCCCGCCGCCACCGGCGAACGCCTCACCGGAGAGCTTCAGCAGGAAGCGGCCGGCCTTCTTGCCGTCGTCGCTCTTGTCGGCCTTGTTCATGGAGATCTCCTCGTACACATACGAAGAGGCCATTGCCGGTGGGTTCAGGTGTCCCTGAGCGGCAATGGCCTCCTCGTCAGATCTGCGGTCGTCCGTAAGGTGCGCGGCCGACTGCTCCAGACCCTATCCGGGTCCGGGTCGATCGCGGTACGGACTCAGGCGCCGACGCGGATGCGGGCGAAGCCCTTCAGCGTGACACCGGCCTCGTCCAGAACCTTCTGGACGGACTTCTTGTTGTCCTTGGCGAACGCCTGCTCCAGGACGACGACCTCCTTGAAGAAGCCGTTCACCCGGCCCTCGACGATCTTCGGCAGGGCGGCCTCGGGCTTGCCCTCCTCGCGCGAGGTGGCCTCGGCGACGCGGCGCTCGTTCTCGACGGTCTCGGCCGGGACCTCGTCACGGGTGAGGTACTTCGGCGCGAAGGCGGCGATGTGCTGCGCGACGTCCTTGGCGACCTCGGCGTTCTCCTTGTCGAGCTCGACCAGGACGCCGACCTGCGGGGGCAGGTCCGGGCTGGTGCGGTGCATGTACGCGGCGACGTAGCCGCCGGAGAACTGCGCGAAGCGGTCGAGGACGATCTTCTCGCCGAGGGTCGCGTTGGCCTCGTCGACGAAGGCCTGGACGGTCTTGCCGGCCTCGATCTCGGAGCCCAGCAGGGCCTCCAGGTCGGCCGGGGAGGTCTTGGCGACGTGGGCGGCGAGGGCCTCGGCCACGGAGACGAACTTCTCGCCCTTGGCGACGAAGTCGGTCTCGCACTTCAGCTCCAGCAGGACACCGGAGGTGTTGTCGTCGGCGATGAGGGAGACCACGGCGCCGTTCTCGGCGGTGCGGCCCTCACGCTTGGCGACGCCCTTCTGGCCCTTGATGCGCAGCAGCTCGACGGCCTTGTCGACGTTGCCCTCGGCCTCGTCCAGCGCCTTCTTGCAGTCCATCATGCCGGCGCCGGTGAGCTCGCGGAGCTTCTTGACGTCAGCGGCGGTGTAGTTCGCCATGATTCTGTGAATCTCTCTCGAAGTCGAAGATCTGGAGATCTACGGGTGGACGGCGGGGGCTTGTGGCCCCCGCCGTCCCACTACCGGTCCGGTCGGGTCAGGCCTGCTCGGCGTCCGCGGCCGGCTTCTCGGCCTCGGCGGCCGGAGCCTCGGCGGCCGGGACCTCGGCGGCCGGGGCCTCCTCGGCCTTCTTGTCGCCCTCGAGCAGGTCGCGCTCCCACTCGGCCAGCGGCTCGCCGGCGGCCTTGTCGCCCTTGCCGGCCTCGGCCACGCCGGAGCGGGCCATCAGGCCCTCGGCGACGGCGTCGGCGATGACGCGGGTGAGCAGGGTGACGGAGCGGATCGCGTCGTCGTTGCCCGGGATCTTGTAGTCGACCTCGTCGGGGTCGCAGTTGGTGTCGAGGATCGCGACGACCGGGATGTGGAGCTTGCGCGCCTCACCGACGGCGATGTGCTCCTTCTTGGTGTCGACGATCCAGACGGCGCTGGGCACCTTCTGCATCTCGCGGATACCACCGAGGGTCTTCTCCAGCTTGGCCTTCTCACGGGAGAGGACCAGGAGCTCCTTCTTGGTGAGGCCGGAGGCGGCCACGTCCTCGAAGTCGATCGCCTCGAGCTCCTTCAGACGCTGAAGGCGCTTGTAGACGGTGGAGAAGTTGGTGAGCATGCCACCCAGCCAGCGCTGGTTGACGTACGGCATGCCGACGCGGGTCGCCTGCTCGGCGATGGCCTCCTGGGCCTGCTTCTTGGTGCCGACGAACATGATGGAGCCGCCGTGCGCAACGGTCTCCTTGACGAACTCGTAGGCGCGGTCGATGTACGACAGCGACTGGAGCAGGTCGATGATGTAGATGCCGTTGCGCTCCGTGAAGATGAAGCGCTTCATCTTCGGGTTCCAACGGCGGGTCTGGTGACCGAAGTGGACGCCGCTCTCCAGCAGCTCCCGCATCGTGACGACGGCCATGGCCGTACTCCTCGGAATACTCGGTTGTCGCGGCCGCCGGACGGCGGTCGCGCCTGACGCCCCGATGCGCCGTGCCGCGGAGGACCGAGAGGCGCAGCCACGCTCTTCTCGAGTTTTCGAAGGAGTGGTGGGGCGTGCGAAGTCGACCCGGTGGCCCGGGTCGCCAAATGAAGTGTACGGGACCCGTACGGTGCCGGGTGACAGCGCTGTCCACAACCGGCGAGTAGTCCACAGATCCAGGCCAAGATCCACACGCCGGCGCGGGGCGGCGGGACGGTGTGGGGCATGCGTCGTACGTCTTCCGCCCTCGTCGCGGGCCCGGTCCGCGCCCCGGTCGTCGTCCCCGTCCTCGCACCTGCTCCCGCACGGGCCCTCGCCCCGGACCGTCGGCCGGTTCTCCTGCCCGCCGCCTCCGTCCTCGTCCCGGCTTCCGTCCTCGGCCTGGTCGCCGTGCTCGTCGCCGTGCTTGTCGCCGTGCTTCTCGCGGGGGCCGCCAGGACTGCGACGGCCGCGGCGCGGGCACCCGCCGGGACGGCGACGGCCGCGGCAACAGCAACAGCAACAGCACCCATAGGAGCGACGCCCCGTACGGGGGACCGCAGCTGGCCGCTGGAAGGACGGCCTTCGGTCGTGCGGGGCTGGGCCCCTCCCGCGTCCCCGTACGGTCCGGGTCACCGCGGCGTCGACCTGGCCGCCGCCCCCGGCGACGGGGTGCTGGCCGCCGCGCCGGGACGGGTGGCCTTCGCGGGCCGGGTGGCCGGGCGCGGTGTGCTCACCATCGAGCTGTCCGGCACCGGCGACCCGCCGCTGCGCACGACGTACGAGCCGGTGCGGGCGCTGGCAGCCGAGGGCGACGAGGTCGCGGCGGGCTCTTTGGTGGGCGTGCTCGAAAGCGGACCGTTCCACTGTGCGCCCGGGTGCCTGCACTGGGGGCTGCGCCGTGGTGACGTCTACCTCGATCCGTTGACGCTGCTACCGCCCGCGATGCTGCGGAGGGGTCCGTCACGGCTGCTGCCCCTGCACGGTTTACCGCTGCCCGGCTCCGCCCGCGCGGCGGGGCCCTTCACTCTGCGGGGCGCCGGGGCGTCCATAGCGTCGACCGCTGCCGGGAGGGGTGCGCCGACGTGGCCGGAGGTGCTGTGGACGGCCGGCCTGGCAGCGGCCGTGGTGACCGGGCGGGCCTCGGCGGCGCGGAGGCGTCAGCCCCGCAGACCCCGCAGGGCGATCGCGACCGCGGCGTCCGCGATCACCTCCGGGTCCTCGGCGGCGCCGAGCTCGATACGCCGGACGGCCGCGTCGACGATCCCCTGGAGCAGCATCGCGGCCAGTCTCGGCTGCTCGTGTCCGAGGTCGCCGAGCGCCGCCACGATGATGGCGACCAGACCGCCGTGCGCGGCGCGGATCTTCTCGCGCGCACCGGCGTCCAGCTCACTGGCCGAGATGGCCACGACGGCCCGGTGACGGCGGTCCCCCACCAGCGCTAGCTGGGTCCGCACATAGGCCTCGACCTTGGCCTCGGAGGTGGTGGCCTGCTCCATCGCGGCCTCGACCTCGGCGGCCCAGACCGGGAAGTCCACGGCGCACAGCTCTTCGACGACAGCGGCGCGGGACCGGAAGTACTCGTAGACGGAGGACCGGGCGAGTCCGGTGCGCTCGGCGAGGGCGGGGAAGGTCAGGGCCTCCGTGCCGCCTTCGGACAGCAGGGTGCGGGCGGCGTCCAGCAGGGCGTCGCGCTGCATCGTGCGGTGCTCGGCCACGGAGGCCGCTCGAATCCTTGGCACCTCTCCACTCTACGGATCGGACAGGGACGATTCAGCGTTGCCGCCGAATCGGCTCAGCGGCCGACGTCGGCGAGCTTGGCCCGGAGCTGGAGCACGGACTTGGTGTGGATCTGGCTGACCCGGCTCTCGGTGACACCGAGGACGTTGCCGATCTCGGCGAGGGTGAGTCCCTCGTAGTAATAGAGGGTGACGACCGTCTTCTCACGTTCGGGCAGGGTGTTGATGGCGCGCGCGAGGAGGCGGCGCACCTCCCGGTCCTCCGCGACCTCGACGGGGTCGTCGGCGGCGGTGTCCTCCAGTGTGTCCATCAGGCTGAGGTCACCGCCCTCGCCGCCGACGTGCAGGAGCTCTTCCAGCGCGACGACGTTCGCAAGGGACAACTGGCTGAAGACGGAGTGGAGTTCCTCCAGCCCGATGCCCATCTCGGCGGCGACCTCGCTCTCCGACGGGGTGCGCCGCAACTGCGCCTCCAGCGTGGCGTAGGCGCGTTCCACGGCGCGCGCCTTCTGCCGCACCGAACGGGGGATCCAGTCCAGTGCGCGCAGTTCGTCGATCATCGCGCCGCGGATGCGGGTGATGGCGTAGGTCTCGAACTTGATGGCGCGCTCGATGTCGAACTTCTCGATGGCATCGATCAGTCCGAAGACGCCGGAGGAGACGAAGTCCGCCTGCTCCACGTTCGGCGGGAGCCCCACGCTGACGCGGCCCGCCACGTACTTCACCAGGGGTGAGTAGTGCAGGATCAGCTGCTCCCGCAGCCGCTCGTCACCCGTGGCCTTGTACGACCGCCACAGCTCGTCGAGCGACGAGGGTGCGGGCGGCCGCACCGGGCCACGGGCAGCGGGGGGCACTGCCGCGCGGTCAGACCCGGAGGTGTGCTGGGGCATGCGTTGCTTCGAGCCGTTCTGCTGTGACGTGGGCGAAGACGCCCGTCCGGACCGGAATTCTGGTGAGCGTAGCGTGACTGAGCCGTCGCGGTAGGCGAACGAGCCGGGATCGCTCCTGGGGGATGACGGGCCTGCGCCCGTGCACGGTGCCGGAGGCGGCGTGGGGTGCGCCGGCCCCGGTACCTGCGCGGGCGGGTCGGGGAGGGTCATCGCCCTCACCATTTCACCGGATCGCCCCAGGTCAAGCACCGCCCGGCGGGGCGCCCCCGGCGCGTCGCGCACCGGAGGCCAACTGCCAGGTGTCCCCGCGCCGTTCGACGAACCCCAAAGAGTGGAGTTCGTACAGCCTGCCGAGCGCTTCGTCGGCGGTCGTGCACGCTGCCCGGGCCACGGCCGCTGGGCCGATCGCGCCGCGTGCCGGAAGCGCCTCCAGGACGGCGGCCGCGGCGGGATCCAGCAGGTCCCGCGGCAGCACCGGGCCACGGCGCTCCGGAGCCACGTCCCCCATGCTGCCCACGAGTTCGATCACTTCGTCGGCGTCGGTGACCAGCGCGGCCTCCCCGCGCAGCAGTTCGTGGACCCCTGCGGAGAGACCACTGGTGACGGGCCCCGGGACGCCCATGGTGTGGCGGCCCAGTCGCTGGGCCGCGCGGGCGGTCGCGAGGGAACCGCTGCGGTATTCGGCCTCCACGACGACGGTTCCTCTGGTCAGCGCTGCGATCACCCGGTTCCGCAGGACGAACCGGCTGGGCGTGGGATGGTCGCCCGGCGGCAACTCGGCCACCAGCAGGCCCTGTTCCGCGATGCGCCCGATCAACTCCGCGTGACCGCGGGGATAGACGACGTCGACACCGGACGCCAGCACCCCCATGGTGGCTCCACCGGCGGCGAGGGCGCCCCGGTGGGCGGCTCCGTCCACACCGAAGGCGGCTCCCGACACGACGACCCAGCCCCGCTCCGCCAGCCCGGCGGCGAGTGCCGCCGCCATGTGCGCACCGTAGGCCGTGCAGGCCCGGGCGCCGACGACGGCCACGGAGCGCAGCGCCCAGAGCCGCAGTCCGGCGGGGCCGCGCAGCCACAGACCGATGGGCCCGGCGTCACCGAGGTCGTCGAGCTGTCCGGGCCATTCGGAGTCGCCGGGGCAGATGAAGCGCCCGCCGACGGCCTCGACCGCGGCGAGGTCGCGCTCGGGGTCTGCCGGCGCCGCCCGTGCCCTGAGCGACTGGATCCGGCGCGCGCTCAGGCCGGGCAGCGGCGGCGCGTCGGTGGCGGGGGCGGTGAGCCGCTGCAGCATCTCCAGGGGCCCGAGCTGTCGGAGCAGCCGCCCCGCCTTCTCGTCACCGGGCTCGACGATCCGGGTCAGGGCCGCCCGGGCGACACGCTCCTCCTCACCCGGCCCCATGCCCCGCCTCCCCGTCCCCGCACCGCGCCCGCATGCCCGGTCCCGATGCCCGGCGCCACCGGCCGCCGCCCCGCCTTCCGGGCCGCGCCGCACGGCGACGAGGAGGCCCGGCCGTCCCTCCGGTCGTCAGGCAGATGGTCGGCCGCGTCACCACGAGCCCCCCACGGGCACCGGCGCACCGTGGGAGATACCGGTGCGCAGTTCGAGGGCGAGCGCGACGTCCATGGCGTCGGGGCGGTCGTGTCCGGCGAGGTCGGCGATGGTCCAGGCGACGCGGAGCACGCGATCGAGGCCACGGGCGGTGAGCAGGCCGTACTCCAGGCCGCGTTCGGCGACGGCGAGCGCTCCCGAGGCCGCCTGCCATCGGGTGCGCAGTTCATGGCCGGGAACCTCGCTGTTGGTGGTCCAGGGCGTGTCGGCGTACCGGGCTGCGGCGCGTTCGGCGGCCCGGCGTACCCGTTCGGCGACCACGGCGGTCGGCTCGCCCGGCCCGCTGCGGCCGAGCAGGTCGTCGCGTCCCACGGGCTCGACCTCGACGCGCAGGTCGACCCGGTCGAGCAGCGGGCCGGAGAGCCGTGCCTGGTAGCGGCGGACCACCGAGGCGGGGCATTCGCATCCGTCGCCGGTGAGGGTGTGCCGACCGCAGGGGCAGGGGTTGGCCGCGAGCACCATCAGGAAACGGGCGGGCAGCCGCACCACCCCGGCGGCGCGGGCCACGACCACATGGCCCGATTCGAGCGGCTGGCGCAGGGCGTCCAGGGCCTTGCCGCTGAACTCCGGCGCCTCGTCGAGAAAGAGCACCCCGCGATGGGCGAGGGACACCGCGCCCGGACGCGGCAGGCCGTTGCCCCCTCCGACGAGTGCCTGCATCGTCGCCGAGTGGTGCGGTGCGCAGTAGGGCGCCGTGGCGATGAGCGGCTCGCCGGGCGGCAGGATTCCCGCGACCGAGTGCACCGCGGTCACCTCGAGGGATTCCCGTCTGGTGAGGGGTGGCAGGATCGCCGGCAGACGCTCTGCGATCATGGTCTTGCCCGCGCCGGGCGGCCCCGAGAGCAGCAGATGGTGGCGGCCGGCCGCGGCGACCTCCAGGGCTCTGCGCGCGAGGTGCTGCCCCGCCACGTCCGCGAGGTCCGGACGGGCCGAACCCGCGGTGGCGAGGCCGGCGCCGAGGCCCGCGCCCGGGACCAGGAGGCCGGAGAGTCCGGCGTCCGGGCGGCCCGGTTCGGCCGGCGCCTCGTCGGGCACGGGTGCGTCGGTGAGCACCGCGATCAGCTGGCGCAGGCTGCGTACGCCGAGCACGGCGACGCCGGGCACCAGGGCGGCCTCGGCCGCGGTCTGCTCGGGAACGACGACCTGCCGGTATCCGGCCTCGGCGGCGGCGAGCACGGCCGGCAGGACTCCGCGCACCGGCCGTGCCCGTCCGTCCAGTCCCAGTTCGCCGATCAGCACGAGATCGCTGATCTGTTCCGGGTCGATGCATTCGGCGGCGCCGAGGACGGCGACGGCCACGGCCAGGTCGAAGCCGCTGCCGCCCTTGGGCACGGACGCCGGGCTGAGTCCGACGGTCAGCTTCTTCTGGGGCCAGGCCGCCCCCGAATTCGTGACCGCGGCCCTGACCCGGTCCTTGCTCTCGACGAGGCTCTTGTCGGGAAGCCCCACGAGGGTGAACGCGGCCACCCCCGGTTCGAGGTCGGCCTGGACCTCGACGACCACCCCCTCGACCCCGACGAGTGCCACGGAGCATGTGCGGGCGAATCCCATCAGGCCACCCCTCGCACGTGCTCGACGAGGGGCCCGCCCCGGGTCGGCAGGACGACACCGATCAGATCGATGCGGACGCCGCCCGGTGGTGCCCCGCCGTGTTCGGCGATCCAGCGCTCAGCGAGGCCGCGCAGACGGGCCGTCTTCGCGGGCGTGAGGGCCGCCATCGGGTGTTCGAAGGTCCCATCCCGGCGGGTCTTGACCTCGCAGACGACCAGGACGTCGCCTTCCCGGGCGACGATGTCGATCTCACCGCTCCGCCCGCACCGCCAGTTGCGGGCGAGCACGGAGACGCCCTCCTCGGCCAGCCGTCGGGCCGCCACTTCCTCGCCGTACCGTCCCAATGCCCCCGTTGCGTTCATTTCGGCACCACCTCCGGCACCGACTGTGACGCACTGGATCCTCAGGAGTGGATCTTGGTGGACAACTCACCGGTTGTGGATAACTCAGCCACCCGGAAGCTCGAGGTCGGTCTTGTTCAGCTCCTCGATGTTCACGTCCTTGAACGTGAGGACACGGACCTGCTTCACGAACCTGGCCGGCCTGTACATGTCCCAGACCCAGGCGTCCGCCATGGAGACTTCGAAGAAGACCTCACCGTGCACGGAGTGCACCTGCATCTCGTAGTCGTTGGTGAGGTAGAAGCGCCGCTCGGTCTCGATCACGTATTTGAACAGGCCGACGACGTCGCGGTACTCCCGGTAGAGCTTCAGCTCCATCTCGGTCTCGTACTTCTCGAGGTCCTCGGCGCTCATGGCATGTTCCCCTTCAGCCGTGCGTCCCCCCATTGTGCGCCAGTGCCCACGGCCCTAGGCGATTTCCGGGGCCAGGACCACCGGCACTTCCGGAGGACCCTCGTCGAGCAGCGTGCGCAGCAGCTCGGCGAGCCTGGTCGGATACACCGTCTCACGCGCCGCCGACAGTTCGGCGGACGTCCACCATCTCAGGCCACCGAGACTGCGCTCCTCCAGATCGGTGAGCGCGACGGGGCCCGCCGTCTCGGTTTGTGACGTGCGCGCCAGGTAGTACCACTCTTCCTGGTCCCAGCGGCGTCCGTCGAACGGGAACGAGCAGGTCCGCCGCCACAGCAGAGGACCGAGGCGGACGTCGGTGATGCCCGTCTCCTCCGCGAGCTCCCGCAGGGCGGCCTCCTCTCGCGTCTCGTCCCCCTCGACGCCGCCACCCGGGGTGAACCACCAGTTGTCCGTGGGATCGTCCGGTTCGAAGCCGTGCAGGAGCAGAATGCGGTCCTCGGGGTCGAGGAGTACCACACGGGCCACCTTCCGGAGCCCGCCGGTCCCGCCCGGCTCCCCGGATACGCCTGTCTCCGGCAGCCCGTCGCTCACACCCGTCACCCCCGGTACACCCGTCTCCGGCAGCCCGTCGCTCACACCCGTCACCCCCGGTATGCCCGTCTCCGGCAGCCCGTCGCTCACACCCTTCACCCCCGGTACGCCCGTCTCCGGCAGCCCGCCGCTCACACCCTTCACCCCCGGTACGCCCGTCTCCGGCAGCCCGCCGGATCCTCCGGTCCAGCCGTCCCCTGCGGACCGCCCGGCGGATCAGACGGCACGGCTCGTGGCCCTTCCGCGCCCCAGTCGCCTGACGGCCGGCCCGATCCCGGCACCGCCGAAGATCAGCACCGCCCCGGCGACGACCACGCCGAGCACGAGCTTCAGCGGTCCCGGCCGGGAGACGCCTCCGGGCATGTCCGCGAAGTTGGCCGGGCGCTCCACCATCGACACGCTGGGCCAGGCCACCGCGTCCACCCGCGCCTTTACCGCGGAAACCGGGACGGTGCCCTGCGTGGAGTCGTTGAGGTGTCCGCGCGAGTCGACGGAAGTGGCCCGCTCGTCACCGAGCAGGAACAGCTTGCCCTTCGGCACGTCCGCGCTGAAACCGACGGTCGAGGCGGGGCCGCCGCCGTCGAGGTACGGCTCGTCCTGCGGGTCGCCGTTCACCGAGAGCCGGCCCTGCTTGTCGCAGCACACGATCTTGTCCCCGCCGATCCCGACGACACGCTTCAGCATCGGGACGTCGCCCCACACCTCGTTCGTGAAGACGACCACGTCGCCGCGTCGCACCTGGTCGGCGTCTATTCGCTCGGCGAGCACCTTGGAGCCGGCCTTCACGGTCGGCGTCATCGAGTCGGTGGGCACGGTGTAGGGCTGGTAGACGACCGCTCCCCAGACGAAGCCGCCGAGGAAGAGCACACAGCCGACGGCCACGGCCAGACCCGACAGCACACTGCCGAGCCGGCCGTGGCCGTCGCCCGTACGTCCTGCTCCGCCCATCCCCGCTCCTCTCCCGGCACCCGCGGTGCCTCTCGGCACACGGCCCGGAAACCGATGCTTCGGGACGGAACCCTATCCGTCGCTGCGCCCGGAGGTCAGCTGTCGCCTGCGCCACAGCACCACGGGCAGGGCACCCGCGACGCCGATCACGCCCGGCGCGGCCGCCGCTGCGGCGTTGAGGCCCGGCTGGTCGAAGGTGTCGGGCACCGGCAGCGTCGACAGGCGGTCCAGCGGCCAGGCGACGACGACGGCTCGGCCCACGACTTCGTCATTGGACACGGTGCCGTTGCCCGGCAGCTCCTGGTGGTACCGGGAGTCGAGCGAGTTCTGCCGGTGGTCGCCCATCACCCAGATCCGGCCCTCGGGCACCTTGATCGGTCCGAACGGCGAGTCGTCGCAGGGAGTGTTCCCGGGGTAGATGTACGGCTCGTCGAGCGGCTTGCCGTTGACGGTGACCTTGCCGCCCTTCTTGCACTCCACCGTGTCGCCGCCGACCGCGATGACCCGCTTGATCAGGTCCTTCTCCTCGGCGGACGGCATGAGACCGATGAAGCTCAGGAACTTCTGCACCACATTCGGCTCGGGCGTCGGGGTTCCTTCCAGCCAGCCGCCCGGATCGTGGAACACGACCACCTCACCGCGCTTGGGCTCCGACCCGAACCACGGCGTCAGCTTGTCCACCAGCACCCGGTCGCCGCGCTGGAGGGTGTTCTGCATCGAGTCCGAGGGGATCGAGAAGGCCTGGACCAGGAACGTCTTGATCAGCAGAGCGAGCAGGAGGGCGATGCCGACCAGCAGCGGCAGCTCCTTCCAGAACGAGCGCTGCTTGGGCTGTTCGTCGTCCGTTCCGGGCTCGGCCTCATCTGCGGGGTTCTCGTCCATGGCATTGGTTGGGATCTCGCCGGCGGAACCGTGGACGTGCCCGGCAGCCCTCGCGGGCCCCTCCTCCGGCTCGTCGTGTCCGGATCGTGCGCCGACCGCCAAATCCCCCACATTCACTCCTTACTCCGTACCCATGCCTGATCCGTGCAAGATGCAGGCCCACCACTCCCATAACGAGCGGGAGTTCCGCAGGGGTCGGGAGCCGGACCGTGTCGTTGTGATCCGGGGACACACTATGCGAAGCACCGAGCGTCGTGTCCGACCCCGGCCGCGCGCTCGGAACACCCGCGAAGGTGTCGGCCTCCTCCAGGCCCCGCCAGTGGTCGAACGGCCAGGCGATCACCACGGCCCGTCCGACGACGCCGTCCTCGCCGACCGTGCCCTGACCGGGCTCGTCCAGGTGGAACCGGGAGTCGGCCGAGGCGGAGCGGTGGTCGCCCAGGACGAACAGCCGTCCCTGCGGCACCCGGACCTCGAAGGGCATCTGTGAAGGTTTGCTGTCGGGGTGGATGTACGGCTCGACCAGCGGCACGCCGTTGACGGTGACACGGCCGTCCTGGTCGCAGCACCGCACCGTGTCCCCCCCGACTGCCACGACCCGCTTGATGAGGTCCTGCTCGTCGTCCGAGGGCAACAGACCGATGAAGGCCAGGGCGGCCTTGGCCTGCTTGACGACCACCGGGTCCTCCTCGCCGTCGAGCTGTTCGTCCTCCAGCCAACCGCCGGGGTCCCTGAACACGACGACGTCGCCGCGCTGCGGCTTCGTCCCGAACCACGGGGTCAGCTTGTCGACCAGCACCCGGTCGCCGATCTGGATCGTCTGCTCCATCGAACCCGAGGGAATGACGAACGCCTGTACCAGGAAGGTCTTGAGGACCAGCGCGATGAGCAGCGCCACTCCGATGAGCAGCGGCACTTCCTTGACCGTGGACCGGCGTCGGCGCCGCTTCACCTTGCGGGCCAGCTTGCGCCGTTCGGCGCGGCCGGGCATCGGGCGCGGACCGGTGGGCCGCATCCCGTTCGGCAGCACATCGTCCAGGGGGACCGCGGTGCGCGGCTTGCCCCGGCTACCCATGGGCACCTCCAGGGACCGGCACGTCCTCGAAGACGCCGGTGGGGGAAAGACCCCCGGCGCGGCCGTGGGGCCAGGCGATCCAGTCGGCCCGGCCGAGGACCCTGTCGAGCGGCACCATCCCGCCGCCGGGCTCGCCGAGGTGGTCGCGCGAGTCGCTCGACCTGCTGCGGTGGTCGCCCATCACCCACAGCGTGCCGGACGGGACGACGACGTCGAAGGGCACCTCGGAGGGAGTGTCTCCCGGATACAGGTACTCCTCGTCCACAGCTCTGCCGTTCACCTGGATCCTCCCCCGTTCGTCACAGCAGGCCACGCGGTCGCCGCCCACGCCCACGACGCGTTTCACGAAGTCGATGCCGGTGGTCCCGCTCCGTGCGAAGGAGTCCTCGCCGTCGAACACGACCACGTCACCGCGTTGCGGCCCGGAACCGAAACGGTACGCCAGCTTGTTGACGAGCACCCGGTCTCCGACCTGGAGCGTGGGCTCCATGGAGACGCTGGGGATCTGGAAGGGCTGCACCACGAACGTGGTGACCAGCAGCAATACGGTCAGGAGCCCGGTGACGAGCACCACAAACGTGCGGAAGGACACCAGGAGCCGGCCGGCCGGACCACCCGGACGGCTGACCGAACGCACCGAGCGCGACCCCTCTCCCTCCCCGCTGGGGGATCCGGGAGAGCGGTCGCGCTCGGTGGCTGGTGCTTCGGTGTCCATCACAGGGAGCCTATCCGGCCTCCCTGTGGAACGGAGCGCGCGATCAGTTCTCGCGCTTCTCCTTGATCTTCGCAGCCTTGCCGCGCAGCTCGCGCAGGTAGTACAGCTTGGCGCGACGGACGTCACCGCGGGTGACGAGCTCGATCTTCTCGAAGATCGGGCTGTGCACCGGGAAGGTGCGCTCGACGCCGACGGAGAAGGAGACCTTCCGGACCGTGAAGGTCTCGCGGACGCCGGAGCCCTGGCGGCGGATGACGACACCCTTGAACTGCTGGATCCGGGAGCGGTTGCCCTCGATGACGCGAACGTGGACGTTCACGGTGTCACCCGGACGGAAGGCGGGGACGTCGGTGCGCAGCGACGCGGCGTCGACGGTGTCGAGCAGGTGCGACATGATGTCTGCTTTCTTCGCCCATGCCACAGGTCATGGGCGGAATCTCGTGCTTGGGTTCTGAGTGCCGTTCACGTCGGGCGGCGTCGTTCCCCCCGTGGCAGGGGCGCACGCCGGACGCACAGCAGCCGCCTATTCTTCCACGTGCTCGGCCGGACGCCCAAATCGGCCGTCCGGACCCTGGCGCCAGCCCAGCTCGGCGAGCATCTGGCGATCCTTCTTGTCGAGGGCGGAGGGGTCGCAGCGTTCGATCAGGTCGGGCCTGTTCAGGGTGGTGCGGCGGAACGCCTCGTCGCGGCGCCAGCGGGCGATCTTCCCGTGGTGGCCGCTGAGCAGCACGTCGGGGATGCCGCGGCCGCGCCACTGCGGGGGCTTGGTGTAGACGGGGCCTTCCAGGAGGTTCGCCATGGCGCCGGGGGCGAAGGAGTCGTCCCGGTGCGACTCGGCGTTGCCGAGGACACCGGGCAGCAGCCGGGCGACGGCCTCGGTGACGACCAGGACGGCGGCCTCGCCGCCGGCGAGGACGTAGTCGCCGATGGACACCTCGTACACGGGTATCCGGGTGGCGTACTCGTCGATCACCCGGCGGTCGATGCCCTCGTAGCGGGCGGGCGTGAAGATCAGCCAGGGGCGGGCGGAGAGCTCGACGGCGACTTCCTGGGTGAACGGCCGGCCGCTGGGCGTCGGGACGACCAGGGCGGGGCCGTGGGCACCCGCCTCGTATCCGTTCGCCAGGGCGTCGTCGAGTGCCTCGCCCCAGGGTTCGGTCTTCATGACCATGCCGGGGCCGCCGCCGTACGGGGTGTCGTCGACGGTGTTGTGCCGGTCGTGAGTCCAGTCCCGCAGGTCGTGGACGTGGACGTCGAGCACCCCGCGGGCACGGGCCTTGCCGACGAGCGAGACGTTCAGCGGCTCCAGGTACTCGGGGAAGATCGTGACGACGTCGATCCGCATCAGGCCTCATCCCGGTCGGAGGCGATCACGGCGCGGTCGTCGATCAGGCCCGGCGGCGGGGTGACGACGGCCCGCTGGTTCTCCAGGTCGATCTCGCCGACGATCTCCTCGACGAACGGGATCATGACCTCGCTGCCGTCGGGACGCTCGACGATGAACAGGTCCTGCGACGGCAGGTGCGCGATCTCGGTGATCCGTCCGACCTCTGTGCCGTCGGCCGTGACCACGTCGAGGTCGATCAGCTGGTGGTCGTAGTACTCGTCGGGGTCCTCGGGCAGTTCGTCCGGGTCGATGTCGGCGATGAGGAGGGTGTTGCGGAGTTCCTCCGCGCCGTTGCGGTCCTTGACGCCCTCGAAGCGCAGCAGGAGGCGGCCGCTGTGCACCCGGCCGGACTCGACGGTCAGCGGGCCGCGGGACGCCGGGTCGGTGGCCAGCACGGCGCCGGGCCCGAGCCTCAGCTCCGGCTCGTCGGTCCGCACCTCGACGGTGACCTCGCCCTTGATGCCGTGGGCGCGGCCGATCCGCGCGACTACGAGCTGCACGTCTGACTTCTCCTGTCCTCGATGAAGTGTGCCGCAGCACAGACGACCACGGGCCGGGGAGCGGCCCCACCGCACGGCCAGAGCCGCACGGTGTCACCGCTCCCCGGCCCGAGCCGGTGATTCGACGTTCTCAGCGAACGTGATCCACGTCGACGAGGTCGACACGGATGCCCCGCCCGCCGATGGCGCCCACGACGGTCCGCAGGGCGCGCGCGGTGCGGCCGTTGCGGCCGATCACCTTGCCGAGGTCGTCGGGGTGCACCCGGACCTCGAGCACGCGCCCGCGACGCAGGTTGCGCGAGGCGACCTGCACGTCGTCGGGGTTGTCGACGATGCCCTTCACGAGGTGCTCGAGAGCCTCCTCGAGCATGCTCAGGCCTCGGTCGACTCGGACTCGGCCGCAGCCTCGTCCTTCTTCTCGGCCTTCTTCTTCTGGGTGATGGCCTCACCCTTGGGCTCGTCACCGGTGCCCAGGGCCTCGAAGGACGGGCGGGCGGCCTTCGGCTCGGCGACGAGCAGCGGCGCCGGGGCGGGCTCGCCCTTGAACTTCTGCCAGTCGCCGGTCTTCTTCAGGATGGCGAGCACGGGCTCGGTCGGCTGCGCGCCGACACCCAGCCAGTACGCAACGCGGTCGGCGTCGACCTCGATGCGCGACGGGTTGTACGTCGGGTGGTACAGACCGATCTCCTCGATGGCCCGGCCGTCACGGCGGGTACGGGAGTCGGCGACGACGATGCGGTAGTGAGGCGCACGGATCTTGCCCAGACGCTTCAGCTTGATCTTGACTGCCACGGGAGTGGTGTCTCCTGGTCTTGACGTGGTTGGGCACTACGAGATGCCGCGTGGGGTTGCGGTACCCGATCGGCCCGATGGACGCGTCAGCCGGAGGAGAGAGGGGTCCTGTGCGACTGTCGAGTACAGCTAGCCATTGTGCCACACGCCGTACGGTCAGCCCGCCGCGGCCACCGGCTCCGGGATGCGGAACGGCTTGCCGCAGCCGCCGCACACGATCGGGGCCTGGGCCAGCACCGACGGCACCACGCGCACATTGCGCCCGCAGTCGCAGACCGCCTTGACCCGTACGCCCCCTCCCGAGGAGCCGTGCCGGGCGGCCGGTCCGCGGAAACTGCGCTTGGTGTCCGCGGCGGTCGCGGCGCTGTGCGCCCGCAGCGCACGCTGCAGCCGCTCGATGGTGGGCCGGTATCGCCTGCGCGCCTCGGCGTTCAGCGTGACCAGGGAGAAGCCACTGCTGGGGTGGGGCTCCTCCGGATGGTCCAGGCCGAGTTCCTCGGCGATCGCCAGGAATCTGCGGTTGTGGTAGCGGCCGGCGCGGGAGGTGTCTCGCACACCGCGGGCGGCGGCGATGCCGTGGACTGCCTCGTGGAGCAGTCGCTCGAAGGAGAGTTCGGCGCCGCAGGCGGACGACGACTCTCCGATCAGGGACTCGGGCGCGGCAAGGTCCGGCAGCTCGGGGTGGTACCGCTGAATGTCGGCCCACGCGTGCGCCAGCTCTGCGGCGAGGACAGGTGGTGTCGTGCTCACGTCGTGACAACGAGCCTGAGTGCCCCGGTGTTCCTATTCCGGGGCATCCCAAATAATTTGCACCAACCAGTCAGTTGCCATTCATGCGTCCGGACGAGGGCGGGTGCCCTGATCTGCGGAGAAGCCGCGCAGCTCACTACAAGCCGGTACTTACCGGCTTGTACGCCCCAGCGCGCGGGAAACCGACGTGCGCTGGGCACAGGACGCGGACGCCCGGAGTCCCGCGCTGTTCGCCATCGGGACAGGACGCCAGGACTCCCCATGTCAGGACTCCCGCGTCAGGACTCCACTCCAGGAGATACGGACGCCCGGCGGCTTTCGCTCAGTAGGCGCGTGCCACGACTGCGACGGTACCGGGAGCGTCGTCGGCATCCGGCACCGACCCGTCCTCGGCGAGCAGACAGCGCACGGTCACCGAGTGCTCCGCCAGCCGCGCCTCGCCCTCGGGTCCCAGCGTTGCCCACGGGATGCGCGCCCAGCCGGTCGCCGAGGCCTCCACGGCCTCCTCCGGAGTCGCCACGTCGGCCGTCCGGGACTCGCGGCGCTCACGGGACTGCCTCAGCAGCAGGGCCTGGTCCTCCTCCAGTACCGCGGGCAGCAGTTCCGCCAGGCCGTCGATCGCCACCGGCTCCTTACCCCCCGGGATCCGCCGCGCCAGCATCGCCGTACCCGCCTCCAGGTCCCGCGGGCCGACCTCGATCCGCACCGGGACGCCCTTGAGCTCCCAGTCCACGGCCCGGCGGCCGAACGGGGTGTCCGTGCGGTCGTCGACCTGGACACGGATACCCGCGGCCCGCAGCCGGTCGCCGATCTCGCGTACCTTGGCCAGTACCGCGTCATCGCCCTTGATCGCGAGGACCACGGCCTGGACCGGGGCGAGCCGGGGCGGGACGCGCAGACCGTTGTCGTCACCGTGCGACATGATCAGTCCGCCGACCATCCGGGTCGAGACGCCCCAGGAGGTCTGCCAGCACAGCTCCTGCTTGCCGTCCTTCGACAGGTACGTCGTGTTGAACGCCTTGGAGAAGTTCTGGCCCAGCTCGTGGCTCGTGCCCATCTGCAGCGCCTTGCCGTCGCCCATCATGCCTTCGAGCGTCAGGGTGTTGATCGCGCCGGCGAACCGCTCCTTCGGCGTCTTGCGGCCCAGCACCACGTCGATGCCCAGCACGTTCACCATGAAGTCGGCGTACACGTCCCGGTGGATGCGGGCCGCGTAGTCACGGGCGTCCTCGTAGGTGGCGTGCGCCGTGTGACCCTCCTGCCAGAGGAATTCACTCGTTCGCAGGAACACGCGCGGCCTCATCTCCCAGCGGACCACGTTCGCCCACTGGTTGATCAGCAGCGGCAGGTCGCGGTAGCTCTGCACCCACTTGGAGAAGTATTCGTTGACGATCGTCTCGGAGGTGGGGCGGACGACGACCGGCTCCTCCAGCTCCTTGCCGCCACCGTGCGTGACCACCGCGAGCTCGGGGGCGAACCCTTCCACGTGCTCGGCCTCCCGCGTCAGGTACGACTGCGGGATGAACAGCGGGAAGTAGGCGTTGGAGGCACCCGCGTCCTTGATCCGGGCGTCCATCTCCTGCTGCATCCGCTCCCACAGCCCGTACCCGTAGGGCCGGATCACCATGGTGCCGCGCACCGGGCCGTTGTCCGCCAGCTCGGCCTTGTTGATCAGATCCTGGTACCAGCGGGGGAAGTCTTCCGCCTGCGGCGTGAGAACCGGTGCCTTTGCCATGGCGGGAATCGTATTGCGTACGCATGATGATTCGTGAATCGCCCCGGGCGCGACCCGGGCTGGTCCGGCGACCCGGTTCCGCTCGACCTCTGGACGCGGACACGGATGCGCAGTTCCCTGGCACAAGGGGGCGTGCGAGCGCACGGACCGACACGGGGGCTGTCACACCGGCACACTCGACCTCTCGGCGGATTGGGGCGCTTTCCATGACACCAACGCTCGTCCGGCACCACCCGCACGCGACCGCGGCTCCCCCTTCCCCGGGGCCCGACGACGCCCGCGCCCGGGCCCGGGACTGGGCCGAGATCCAGGAACGGATGCTGGTGCCGCTCTACGAAGCGGTGTACGAACGCCTCGACGTCGGCCCCGGCACCCGGCTGCTCGGCCTCGGCTGCGGGTCCGGCCTCGCGCTGCTGATGGCGGCCGGCCGGGGCGCCGAGGTCACCGGGGTCGACACCCATGCCGAGCGGATGGCGCTGGCCCGCGAGCGGCTCCTCCCGCCGGACGGCTCCCGCAGCGGGGCCCGGCTGGTGACGGGCACGGCAGACCGGGCCCGGGGGACCGTCTACAACCTGGCCACCGCGTTCAGCCCGATCGGCTGGGCGGCCGGGGACTCGAAGGAGCTCGCCGCCTCACTCGCGGCGGCCGTACCGATGCTGGCCCGCCGCAGCCCGGTCGTCCTGACCGGCTGGGGACCTCCCGAGCGGTGCAGCACCTCGGCCGTCCTGCGGATCGCCACCCGAATGGAGGACAGCCCGCCGGCGTTCGGCCGTGACGACCTGGAGAACGTGGCCGAACGCGCCGGGCTCCGGCCCGACGGTTCGGGACGCGTCGCGTGCCCCTTCGGCTACGGCAGCATCGACAGCGCGGTACGCGGACTGCTCTCGACCGGACTCTTCGACGCGGCGGTACGGGCCACCGACCGGCTCCAGGTCGAGAAGGAGCTCGCCGAGGCTCTGCACGGCCATGTCCGCGACGACGGCACCGTCTGGATGCCGAACGTGTTCCGCTATCTGATCGCCCGGGTGGGGTGAGCCACGGACGGACCGGACGGACCGGACGGTGACCGAACTGAATCGAACCGGACCGGACGGACCGGACGGTGACCGAACTGAATCGAACCGGACCGGACCGAGAACGCTCCGTGCTCAGGGCCGGACCTCCCCGCATGCCCCTCCCCGGCACCGCCGTCCCGGCCGGCCGCCGTGCCCCGGTGTCGTCATTGGACGTCGTGGGTGTCGTCCTTGGTGAGCCGGGGGATGCCGGCAGCCCGGTACGCCGCCTCCTCCTCCAGCGTCTCGTCCTCCAGCAGCGCCTCCGCCAGCGCGTCCAGCCGGGCGCGGTTCTCCCGCAGCAGCCGGCACGCACTCTCGTAGCACTCGTCGACGATCCGCCGCATCTCGCTGTCGACCCGGTCCAGGGTGCCCGGGGCCGCCGACAGGCCGTACGCCTGCTGGGCGTCGCTCGGGATCGCCGTCAGCCGGCCCACCCGTTCGCTCATCCCCCACCGGCCGACCATTCCCCTGGCCAGGTTCGTCACCTGCTCCAGATCGCTCTCCGCACCCGTGGTGACGACACCGAAGACGACGTCCTCGGCCGCCATGCCGCCGAGAGCGCCGATGATCCGGCCGCGCAGGTACTCCTCGGTGTGGGCGTACTTGTCGGTCTCCGGGGTGGAGATCGTGACGCCCAGCGCCCTGCCGCGCGGCACGATCGTCACCTTGCGGACCGGGTCGGCGCCCGGCTGGAGCATGCCCAGCAGGGCGTGACCGCTCTCGTGGTACGCCGTCCGCCGCCGCTCCTCGGGCGGCATCACCAGCGGCCGCTCGGCACCGAGCTGCACCTTCTCCAGCGCTTCGGAGAGATCGGCCCTGGTCACCGCGGACTGCTGGCGCTTCACCGCGAGCAGCGCGGCCTCATTGGCGAGATTGGAGAGCTCGGCGCCCGTCATCCCGGGCGTGGTCCGGGCGAGCTGCGCCAGGTCGACGTCCCCGGCCAGCGGGATCTCCCGGGTGTGGATCCTCAGGATGGCCTCCCGGCCACCGCGGTCGGGCGGACTGACGTTGACGATGCGGTCGAAACGGCCGGGCCGGGTGAGTGCCGGGTCCAGCACGTCGGCGCGGTTGGTGGCCGCGATGACGACGACGCCCTCCGAGCCGGAGAAGCCGTCCATCTCGGTGAGGATCTGGTTGAGCGTCTGCTCCCGCTCGTCATGGCCTCCCAGGCCGGCGCCGGCGCCCCGGACCCGGCCGATGGTGTCGATCTCGTCGATGAAGATGATGGCCGGGGCGACCTTGCGCGCCTCGGCGAAGAGCTCCCGGACCCGGCCCGCTCCCACACCCACGATCATCTCGATGAACTCGGAGGCGGACGCGGAGAAGAACGGCACCCCCGCCTCCCCCGCCACCGCCCTGGCCAGCAGCGTCTTCCCGGTGCCGGGCGGCCCGGACAGCAGCACACCGCCGGGCATCCTCGCCCCCATGCGGCGGTAGGCGTCGGGATGCTTCAGGAAGTCCACGACGTCGTTCAGCTCGCCGGCGACCTCGTCGATGCCGGCCACGTCCTCGAACGTCGTCCGTCTGCCCTCGGTGAGCGCCACGGGCTTGGGCGGGGCCTTGCGGCCCAGCATCCCTCCGCCCAGGGCCCCGCCCATACGGCGGCTGATGTACAGCCAGAGCCCGACCAGGAGCAGTATCGGGGCCAGCGAGATCAGCACGTTGACGAGGAGACTGCGCTCCCGGACGACCGGTTCCGCGGTGACGGTGACGTCCTTGGCGGTGAGCTCCTTCCAGAGGTCGTCATCGGCGAAGGCGGGCCGCTGGGTGGTGAACTCCGTGTACGTCTCGTCGTTGCCGGGCAGCGGCTGTGCCTTCTTGAGCCGGCCCTGGATCGCGTCGCCCTTGGAGTAGATCTTGGAGACGTTGCCCGCTCCGACCTGCTCGGTGAACTCCGTGTAGGAGACCGTCCGCTCGTCGCCCTCCGTGACGTACGACACCACCACGTTGGCCGCGACGAACACCACGACCGCGGCGAGGAAGAGCCCGATCCAGCCACCGGGCAGCCGCCGTTTCGGCGGGGCCGGCGGGGGCGCGCCCTCGGAGCGCCACGGCTGGTCGGTGCGGTCCCGCGGCGGCACGGAATTGCTCATGTTCCGGACGTTACGTCACATAAGCGACGCGGGCACCCGCTC
This sequence comes from Streptomyces sp. NPDC030222, assembly GCF_055573115.1. NCBI lineage: Bacteria > Bacillati > Actinomycetota > Actinomycetes > Kitasatosporales > Streptomycetaceae > Streptomyces > Streptomyces sp. NPDC030222. The sequence continues at coordinate 55,047 of NZ_JBVICA010000017.1, read as the reverse complement.
CTCCGGGGAGGACGGATGCCCGCGGTCGCGGCCCGTGCAGGGCGTCAGCCCATGAACTTCTTGAACTCGTCCGGCAGCTCGAAGTCCTTGCCGGGCTCGCCGGCAGGCAGGCCGAACGCTCCGCCGGACTGGGCCGCCTGCTCGCGGCGGGCGGCCGCCGCCGCCTCCTCCGCCTTGCGCTTCATCGGATTGCCGCTCTGACGCTTGCCCTTGGCCTGCTTCTGCTGCTTCTTCTGCCGGCCCGGGCCGCCGCCCATGCCGGGGATGCCGGGCATGCCCGGCATCCCGCCGCCCTGGGCCATGCGGGACATCATCTTCCGCGCGTCGAAGAACCGCTCGACCAGCGACTTCACCGCACTGACCTCGACACCGGAACCCTTGGCGATACGCGCACGGCGGGAACCGTTGATGATCGTCGGGTCCTGGCGCTCCGCCGGGGTCATCGACTTGATGATCGCGGCCGTGCGGTCGACGTCACGCTCGTCGAGGTTGTTGATCTGGTCCTTGATCTGGCCCATGCCGGGGAGCATGCCGAGCAGCTTGGAGATGCTGCCCATCTTGCGGACCTGCTCCATCTGGGACAGGAAGTCGTCGAGCGTGAACTCCTTCGGCCCCTTCGCCAGCTTGGCCGCCATCTTCTCGGCTTCGGCCTGGCTGAAGGTCTTCTCCGCCTGCTCGATCAGGGTGAGCAGGTCACCCAGGTCGAGGATGCGGGACGCCATGCGGTCCGGGTGGAACGCGTCGAAGTCGTCCAGCTTCTCGCCGTTCGACGCGAACATGATCTGCTTGCCGGTGACGTGCGCGATGGAGAGCGCGGCACCACCGCGGGCGTCGCCGTCGAGCTTGGAGAGCACGACGCCGTCGAAGCCGACGCCGTCGCGGAACGCCTCGGCGGTGTTGACCGCGTCCTGACCGATCATCGCGTCGACGACGAAGAGGATCTCGTCGGGGCTGATCGCGTCACGGATGTCCGCGGCCTGCTGCATCATCTCCTGGTCGATACCGAGGCGGCCCGCGGTGTCGACGACGACGATGTCGTACTGCCTGCTGCGGGCGTGCTCGATCGACTCCTTGGCGACCTGGACCGGGTCGCCCACACCGTTGCCCGGCTGCGGCGCGAACACGGCGACGCCGGCCCGCTCGGCGACCACGGCGAGCTGGTTCACGGCGTTCGGGCGCTGGAGGTCACAGGCGACCAGCAGCGGGGAGTGTCCCTGGCCCTTGAGCCACTTGCCCAGCTTTCCGGCAAGGGTGGTCTTACCGGCACCCTGGAGGCCGGCGAGCATGATCACGGTCGGCGGGTTCTTGGCGAACCGCAGGCGGCGGGTCTCGCCGCCGAGGATCGTGATCAGCTCCTCGTTGACGATCTTGATGATCTGCTGCGAGGGGTTGAGCGCCTTGGAGACCTCGGCGCCGCGCGCCCGCTCCTTGACGTTCGCGATGAAGGACCGGACGACGGGGAGCGCGACGTCGGCCTCGAGCAGCGCGATACGGATCTCACGTGCCGTGGCGTCGATGTCGGCCTCGCTGAGGCGGCCTTTGCCCCGGAGGTTCTTGAAAGTCGCGCTGAGGCGGTCGGAGAGCGTATCGAACACGGCGGTCGCGGATCCTCGGGTCGGGGGCGGAGACAATCGCCCTCCAGAGTATCGGGCCGGAGGAGCGAAGCACCTTCACCGGTCGGATTCGGCCGGTGAAGGCGCCGTGCCCGGCAGAGCGGGGCGTCCGTCACGGGCTACCGCAGGGTGTCCTCGACCGTCTTCGCCAGGGCCGCGGCTTCCGTGTCCGGCAGCGGCGAGCCGTCCTCACGTGTGACGTACACCGTGTCCACGGCATTGGCGCCCAGGGTGCTGACGTGCGCGCTGCGCACCCGCACCCCCGACCCCTCCAGCGCACGTCCGATCCGGTGCAGCAGACCCGGCGCGTCCTGGGCCCGCACCTCAATGACCGTCGCGGACCGCGAGCCCGCCTCGGCGACGGTCACCCGGGGCGGGGGCGCCGTGACGCCACGGCGGCGCGGATAGGCGGCTTCGCGTTCGGCGAGGCGGGCCGGGATGTCGAGGCTGCCGGCGAGGGCGCGGACCAGGTCGGAGCGGAGGCGGGCGGCCTGCGGCAGGGAGCCGTACTCCGCGGCGACGCGCCAGTCGAGCAGCAGCACCCCGCCGCCCGGCCCGACGGCGTCGGGCAGAGCGACGGCACGGAGCTCCGCGGCGCGCACGGTGAGCCGGTGCATGGCGAGGACGCCTGCCGCGGCGGGCAGTACGCCGGGCTGGTCCGGTACGGCGATGAGGAGCTCGACACCGACCGGTTCGGGACCCTCGTGGGGCGCGGGCGGGCCGTCGGTCTGGGTGCGGAGGGCCAGGACCGGTCCGCCGGTGCGGTGCGCCTCCAGGGCGAGCCGTTCCTGTTCTGCGGTGGTCGGGGCGGGTTCCCGGTCGGCGTCGGGAGTGTCGCCCGCGAGGACGGCGGCGACGCGTTTGACGAGGTCGGCGACGAGCGATCCGCGCCACGAGGACCATGCGGCGGGTCCGGTGGCGAGGGCGTCGGCCTCGGTGAGCGCGTGCAGCAGCTCCAGGGCGACCGGGGTTCGCACCGCCTCGGCGACGAGGGCGACCGTCGCGGGGTCGTCGAGGTCCCGCCGTGTCGCGGTCTCGACGAGCAGCAGGTGGTGGCGCACCAGCACGGCGACGATGTCGACGTCGTGCCGGTCGTAGCCGATGCGGGTGGCGACGTCGCGGGCGATGACCTCGCCGGCGACGGAGTGGTCGCCCGGCCAGCCCTTGCCGATGTCGTGCAGGAGTGCGGCGACGAGCAGCAGGTCGGGCCGGCCGACCCGGCGGGTCATCGCGGAGGCCCGTACGGCCGTCTCGACGAGGTGGCGGTCGACGGTCCAGGTGTGGACCGCGTTGCGCTGCGGGCGGCAGCGGACGCGCTCCCAGTCGGGGAGGTACCGGGTGATCAGTCCCTCGGCCTCCAGCGCCTCCCACACCGGCACGGTGTGTTCTCCCGCGCCGAGGAGGGTGACGAGTTCGTCCCGTGCCTCGGCGGGCCACGGTACGGGTAGGGGGCCGGCGGCGGCGGCCAGGTGGCGTACGGCGTGGAGGGAGAGGGGCAGTCCGGCCTGGGCCGCGGCCGCGGCGGCGCGGAGCGGCAGGACGGGGTCGCGCTCGGGGCGTGCGGTGCGGGCGAGCACGGCCTCGCCGTCGTGCTCGACGACGCCTTCGGCCAGCGGGGTGCGTTCGGCGGCGGGCTTGGCGCCGCCGAGGAGGCCGCGCAGCCGGGGCCGCTTGGCGCGGGCGCGAAGCACGCGGTTGACCTCGCGCCAGGTGACGTCGCCGGCGTAGGCGACGGTACGGGCCGCTTCGTAGACGTGGCGGAGCAGGGCGTCGGCGTCCAGCAGGCCCAGTCCGGTGGCGACGGAGTCCTGTTCCTGGAGGGCGAGCCGGTCGGTGGCCCGGCCGGTGGCGAGGTGCAGTGCGTCGCGTACGTCGAGGAGTGCGCGGCGGGCCTCCGCGAGGCCTTCGCGGGGCGCGTCGGCGAGCCAGGAAGCGGCGACCGCGCGGAGGGCGGTGGCGTCACGGAGTCCGCCCCTGGCCTCCTTGAGGTCGGGTTCGAGGAGGAAGCGGAGTTCGCCCTGGCGGGCGGCGCGCTCCTGGCACAGTTCGTCGAGTTCCGGCAGGCGCCTGGGGGCCTGGTTGCGCCAGTCGGCCAGGACGGTGGTGCGGAGAGCGGCGGTGAGGGCGAGGTCGCCGGCGACATGACGGGCGTCGAGGAGCCCGAGGTGCACCTTGAGGTCCTCGCCGGAGGTCTTGCGGGCCTCGGCGGGGGTGCGGACGGAGTGGTCCAGGGCCAGGCCGAGGTCCCAGACCGGGTACCAGATGCGGTCCGCGAGGGCGGCGACGGCGCCGGGGTCGGCGGTCCCGTCGTGCAGGAGCAGCAGGTCGAGGTCGCTGCGCGGGGAGAGTTCACCGCGCCCGTACCCGCCGACGGCGACGAGGGAGGCGCCCCGTACGCCGGTGTCCCGGGCCGCGGCGGCGAACAGTCCGGTGAGCCAGTCGTCGGTGAGCCGGGCGAGGGCGGTACGCCGGGGCGGCCCGGACTGCGTCTCCTGCTGGAGGAGGCGCAGCCGGGCCGCCGCGTAACCGCTGGGTCCCGAGTCGTGGTTCTCGGTGGTCTGGTCGAGGCTCGTCACCCAACAGCTCCCGTCTTTAGAGCGCGTCGGGGCCGCGCTCGCCCGTGCGGACGCGGACCGCGGTCTCGACCGGGACGCTCCACACCTTACCGTCGCCGATCTTGCCGGTGCGGGCCGCCTTGACGACGACGTCGATGAGCTGTTCGGCGTCCTCGTCCTCGACCAGGACCTCGATGCGGATCTTGGGTACGAGGTCGACGGTGTACTCGGCGCCCCGGTAGACCTCGGTGTGGCCGCGCTGCCGTCCGTAGCCGCTGGCTTCGGTGACGGTCAGGCCCTGTACGCCGAAGGCCTGCAGAGCCTCCTTGATCTCGTCCAGCCGGTGCGGCTTCACGACTGCGGTGATGAGCTTCATGCATCCACCTTCTTGGTCTGCTCTGCGGCTGCCACGGCCGCGCCGGCCGTCGGTGCGGGTGCGGTCTTGCGGGAGCCTGCCCCGCCGCCCGCTCCGCTGAAGTCGTACGCGGTCTCGGCGTGCTCGACCTGGTCGATGCCGGAGACCTCGTCGTCCTCGGTGACCCGCATGCCGATCGTCTTGTCCAGGACGAAGGCGAGTACCGCGGACACCACCAGAGAGTAGGCGAGGACGGAGAAGACTCCGATGGCCTGCTTGACGAGCTGGTCGGCGCCGCCGCCGTAGAAGAGGCCCTTGACGTCGGACTGGACGCCGCCGGTGGCGAAGAAGCCGACGAGCAGGGAGCCGAGGACACCGCCGACGAGGTGGACGCCGACGACGTCGAGGGAGTCGTCGTAGCCGAGCTTGTACTTGAGGCCGACCGCCATGGCGCAGACGACACCGGCGATGGCGCCGATCGCGATGGCACCGAGCGGCGAGCAGGAACCACCGGAGGGGGTGATGGCGACGAGGCCGGCGACGGCGCCGGACGCGGCACCGAGGGTGGTGAAGGCGCCGTGGCGGATCTTCTCGTAGATGAGCCAGGCGAGCATGGCGGCGGCGGTGGCGACCTGGGTGTTGACGAACATCACGGCGCCGACGCCGTCGTCGTTGCCGAGCCAGGAGCCCGCGTTGAAGCCGAACCAGCCGAACCACAGGAGGCCCGCGCCGAGCATGACCAGCGGGAGGCTGTGCGGGCGCATCGGGTCCTTCTTGAAGCCGACCCGCTTGCCGATGACGAGGATCACGCCGAGGGCCGCGGCACCGGCGTTGATGTGGACGGCCGTACCGCCGGCGAAGTCGATGACGCCCATCTCGAAGAGCCAGCCGCCCGAGCCCCAGACCCAGTGGGCGACCGGGAAGTAGACGACGGTGACCCACAGGGCGATGAACAGTGCCCAGGCGGTGAACTTCACACGGTCCGCGAGGGCGCCGCTGATCAGGGCCGGGGTGATGATCGCGAACATCAGCTGGAAGACGGCGAAGACGTACACCGGGATGGTGTAGCCGTCCCACAGCTCGTTGAGGCCGATGCCGCTGAGGCCGACGTATTCGGAGCTCCAGCCGATGAGGGAGCCGGAGTCGGTGCCGAACGCGAGGCTGAAGCCGTACAGCACCCAGAGGATCGTCACGATCCCGAGGCTGATGAAACTCATCATCAGCATGTTGAGGGTGCTCTTGACGCGGACCATGCCTCCGTAGAAGAAGGCGAGGCCTGGCGTCATGAGCATCACCAGGGCGGAGCAGATGAGCATGAACCCGGTGTTCGCGGCAGACAGCTCGGGGGCGTCTGCGGCAAGCGTGATGCCTGGGGGCATCGGCGTCTCCTCGTCGTCGTGCGGCCCGTGCGGGCGGAGCCTGTGCGGTCGTGCGGGGCAGTGAGGCGTGGGCCGGTTATGCGCCATGAGGTTGGCGCAGCGCGGTTTCCGTCGATGCCGCACGATGTTTCGCCGCAGTGACGAAGAGGTCCGGCGTGTTACGCCGGAATGAACTGCCGGATCTTCGCGGATGCCGGGCGGTATGGCCTGGCGGGGGCTCAGACCGCCTCCGCCGCCTCGGGCAGCTGCCGGGTGATCTCATCGGTGAGCCGGATGACCTCGGCGAGGTCGCCGAAGTCCCGGGCCGCCGTGTCCACGGTCTTGCGCAGCCTGGTGTTGACCCGCTCGGAGCGGATCTGCCGGGCGATGCCCAGGGCCTGCTTGGCGAGCACGGTGGACTGCTCGGGTTCGCGCTTGAGGAGGTGGACGGTGGCCATGCCGATGAGGTTCAGCGCGTACGAACGCTGGTGGTCGGGGTCCTTGCCGAAGAGTTCGACGGCCCGCTCCATGACCGGCTCGGCGAGCGAGGCGTAGGTGGGGCTGCGACCGGCGACGTAGGCCAGGTCGCGGTACGAGTGGGCGTTCTCCCCGTTGAGTTCCGCCTCGGAGAAGAACCGGATCCAGTCGGGGTCGGGCTCGTCGTCCAGGCCGACGTCGGCGAAGGTCTCCTCGGCCATGCGGACGGCTCGTTTGCACTTGCTCGGCTGGCCCATGTTGGCGTAGGCGCGGGCCTCCATCGCATACAGCATGGCCTGGGTGCGCGAGGTGGCGCAGTCACGACTGCCGTACTGGGCGAGGTGGATGAGTTCGAGCGCGTCGTCGGGCCGGCCGAGGTGGATCATCTGGCGGCTCATCGAGGACAGGATGTACGAGCCGAGGGGCTTGTCCCCGGCCTCCTTGGAGGCGTGCAGGGCGAGGACGAAGTACTTCTGCGCGGTGGGCTGGAGGCCCACGTCGTAGCTCATCCAGCCGGCGAGTTCGGCGAGTTCCGCGGCGACCTTGAACAGCCGCCGCCGGGTGTCGGACGGATGCGGTTCCTGGAGAAGGTCGGTGACCTCGTGGAGCTGTCCGACCACCGCCTTGCGCCGCAGTCCGCCGCCGCACTGGGCGTCCCACTGGCGGAACATCGCGGTGGTCGCCTCCAGCAGGTCCATCTCGGGCCTGGACAGCCGGGTGGTCCGGCGGCCCGCGGACCCGGTCTCGGGGGTTGCGGGCTCCGACGCCGGGGTGGGGACCAGCCAGCGCTGCATCGGCTCGATCAGCTGGGGTCCGGCGGACAGGGAGAGCGAGGAGCCGAGGAAGCCGCGCCGGGCGAGCATGAGGTCGCTGCGCGAGAACTCGCTGAGCAGGGTGACGGTCTGGGGTCCCGCCCAGGGCAGGTCGACGCCGGACACGGAGGGTGACTGGTGGGCGGTGCGGAGGCCGAGGTCCTCGACCGCGACGACGCTGCCGAAACGTTCGGAGAACAGTTCGGAGAGGATCCGCGGGATGGGTTCGCGCGGCTGTTCGCCGTCCAGCCAGCGGCGGACGCGCGAGGTGTCGGTACTGATGTGGTGGGCGCCCATCTGGCGCGCCCGGCGGTTGACCTGACGGGCGAGCTCACCCTTGGACCAGCCGCTGCGCACGAACCACGAGCCGAGCTGCTCGTTGGGGCGCTTCCCGGTGTTCGTACCGCTTGCCCCGCTGCCGCTCACTGGAACGCCCCCATTCCGCCGAAGCTTTCATCGCGCGAACCCTTGCCAGAATGCCGCGCCCGGTAACCGCCTGTCCGGAGGTTGGCCCCTTCGAACGAGAGACCGACATGCCTCCGGCATACCCACGGGCGCCGCGCCCCAGAGTTGCGCACTGAAAGTAATCCTACGATCACTGGCGGGGGAGTCGGTTCCGGTAAACGCCACCATTCGCCACCCCCTTGGGAGAACCCACCGGTGGCCAGGCGCGATTCACTGGGAACGCAACGACCTGGAGTCGAATGAGGGGTGCACACCGGGGGCGCATGAACCGGGGCGCACCACCCCGCACACCTCCGTGCGCCAACGACGCCACAGCGAGCGCAACGCTGGGTCACGGTATGACTCCATGTCGTAACCACCGGCGCGCTCGACCCGTTGGAGGGGGCATGGGCTTCACTATCGGCGGCATCCGGGACCTGCGGTCCGGCTCGCGGCGCCGTGGCCGCGCCAGTACGACGTCGTGCACGGCGGTCGCCGAGTACACGGGCCTGTGGGGCTGGGACGTGGTGCCCGGCGCGCGGTGCGCGGCCGGCCGGTGCTCCTGCGGCGACCCGGGCTGTACTGCACCGGGCGCGCACCCGCTGTCCTTCGCACCCGAGGTCCCGGCGGGCGCGACCCTCGACGAGGCGACCGAGGCATGGGCGGAGGTGCCGGGCGCGGCGGTGCTGCTGCCGGCCGGCCGGAGCTTCGACGTGCTCGACGTCGCGGAGCCGGCGGGGCGGCGGGCCCTGGTCCGACTGGAGCGGATGGGTCTGCCGCTGGGTCCGGTCGCGGTCACGCCGACCGGCCGCGCACAGTTCTTCGTCGCACCGGGCGCCGCCGCCGAGCTGCCCCGGCTGCTGTACCGCATGGGCTGGGACGACGCGTACCTCGACCTACGGGGCCTCGGCCCCGGCGACCACGTCACGGCGCCACCGTCCGACCTCGCAGGTCTCGGCCCGGTCCGCTGGCTGCGGCCGCCGTCCCCGGACACGGCGGTGCGCCCGCCCCAGGCCCGGTTGCTGCTGGGCACGCTCGCGTACATCTGCCACCGCTCGTCGTCCTGACGGGCGGGCGGCGCAGGGAGCGACCCCGGCCACTCGTGCAGGGTCGGCGCTCGGTCCGCCGGCCCATCACCGATGCCACGAGCCGCGCACCCGTCCGCGGACATCACGGCAGGAACATGTGTGGGGCGCGGGGTCGGACCCCGCGCCCCACATCGGTGACGGCGAACCGGGGACCAGGCGATGACGCCCGGTCCCCGATCGGCTAGTCCCCGATCAGCGCGTCGACGAAGGCCTCCGGCTCGAAGGGGGCCAGGTCGTCGGGACCCTCGCCGAGGCCGACGAGCTTGACCGGGACGCCGAGCTCTCGCTGGACCGCGACCACGATGCCGCCCTTGGCGGTGCCGTCGAGCTTGGTGAGCACGATTCCCGTGATGTCCACGACCTCGGAGAAGACACGGGCCTGGACGAGACCGTTCTGGCCGGTGGTGGCGTCGAGGACCAGCAGGACCTCGTCGAGCGGCGCGTGCTTCTCGACGACGCGCTTGACCTTGCCGAGCTCGTCCATGAGGCCGGTCTTGGTGTGCAGACGGCCCGCGGTGTCGATGAGGACGACGTCCGCGCCCTCGTCGATGCCCTCCTTGACCGCGTCGAAGGCGACCGACGCCGGGTCGCCGTTCTCCGGGCCGCGGACGGTGCGCGCACCGACCCGCTCACCCCAGGTCTGGAGCTGGTCGGTGGCGGCGGCACGGAACGTGTCGGCGGCGCCGAGGACGACCGACTTGCCGTCGGCGACCAGGACCCTGGCGAGCTTGCCCGTGGTGGTGGTCTTGCCGGTGCCGTTGACGCCGACGACCATCACGATGCCCGGGGTGTCCAGATCGCTCTCGGTGTGCACCGTCCGGTCCATGTCTGTGCCGACGAGCGTGAGCAGTTCCTCGCGGAGCAGGCCGCGCAGTTCCTCGGGCGTACGGGTGCCCAGCACCTTGACCCGCTCGCGCAGCCTCTCGACCAGCTCCTGGGTCGGGGCCACGCCGACGTCGGCGGTGAGCAGGGTGTCCTCGACCTCCTCCCAGGTCTCCTCGTCGAGGCGTTCGCGGGAGAGCAGGGTGAGCAGGCCCTTGCCGATGGAGTTCTGCGAACGGGCCAGCCGGGCGCGCAGCCGGATCAGGCGTCCGGCGGTGGGCGCGGGGACCTCGAGGACGGGGGCCTCGGGCTCGGGCTCGACGGCGACCGGTGCCTCCGGGGCCGGGGCCTCGGAGACCGGGAGGTCGACCTCTTCGATCGTGCGGCGCGGTTCTTCGCGCGGGGTCTCCGCCTCCTCGCCGACGTGCGGCTCTGTGGGGGGAGCAGTGATGGTCGGCGTGCTCGGCGGCGCGGGCGGCAGCTGCTTCTTGCGGCGGCTGCTGACCACGAGCCCGCTGATCACGCCGACCGCGACCAGGGCGATGACTACAGCAAGGATGAGGATGTCCATAACGCTCCCAGTATCGGACACGGCCCTGGCGGGGACCCCGTCACGGCGGCCCTGTGACCGCGGTGTGCCGCGCAGTGACACGGCCCTGTCCATCTGACGCCGTGTCAGCTAATGTCCGCCCCGCCCGCAGGGCGCGCCCGTGGAACGCCCCTGGAGACACCTCCACCGGACGCGTCCGCCGGACGCACCCACGGCACGCGCCCGCCCCATCATGCGCCCGTACCGGCGAAGGGACCCCCGCCATGGCCTTCACAGTGGTCCGGTTCAATGTGGTCGATCCCGAGGGCACACCCGAGACCCTCTCGGCCCGCTACCGGGCCGCGCTGGAGCTGGCGGCCTACGCCGACGAGCACGGCATCGACACCGTCCAGACCGAGGAGCACCACGGGGCCGCCGACAACTGGCTTCCCTCGCCGCTGACCTTCGCGGGCGCGGTCCTCGGCGCGACCCGCCGGATCGCCGTGACGGTGTCGGCCGTGATCGGTCCGCTGCACGATCCGCTGCGGCTGGCGGAGGACATCGCTGTGCTGGACCTGCTGAGCGCCGGGCGGCTGGTGACGGTCGCCGGGATCGGCTACCGGCCCGAGGAGTACGCGGCGCACGGGGTCGACTGGAACCGTCGCGGCGCTCTCCAGGACGAGCTGCTGGAGACGCTGCTGAAGGCGTGGAGCGGCGAGGAGTTCGTCCACCGCGGCCGTACGGTCCGGGTGACCCCCCGCCCGTTCACCCGGCCGCACCCGCTGCTGCTCGTCGGCGGGAGTTCCCGGGCGGCGGCGCGCCGGGCGGCCCGGCTGGGCCTGCCGTTCTTCCCCAGCGCGCACCTGCCGGAACTGGAGGCGTACTACCACGAGCAACGGACGGAACACGGGACGGACGGGTTCTGCATGATGCCGGCCGAGCGGACTCCGCTGCTGCACGTCGCGGAGGACCCGGACCGGGTGTGGGCCCGGTACGGCGGGCACTTCCTCCATGAGGCGCGCACCTACGCCTCCTGGCAGTCACGGGGCATCCGTTCGGCGGTGCGGTCGGCCGCGGGGTCGGTGGACGAGCTGCGCCGGGAGGGTGTGTACCGGGTCGTCACACCGGACGAGTGCCTGGGGCTCGGCGCGGACAGTCTGGTGCTGCACCCGCTGTGCGGGGGGATGCCGGTGGAGGAGGGGCGGCGCGGCCTGGAGCTCTTCGCGGAACGGGTGCTGCCCCGGCTCAAGGGGTGAGCCGGGGCAGTCCCGTGTCCGAGGAGAGGGGCAGCGGGGATCAGCCCATCTCCTCCAACGCCTTGCCCTTGGTCTCCTTCACGAACTTGAGCACGAAGGGGATGGAGAGTACGGCGAAGACCGTGTAGATGACGTACGCCCCGGAGAGCGACCAGTCCGACAGGGTCGGGAAGGTCACGGTGATCAGCCAGTTGGCGACCCACTGGGCGGAGGCGGCGATGCCCAGGGCGGCGGCCCGGATCCTGCCGGGGAACATCTCGCCGAGCAGCACCCACACCACCACGCCCCAGGAGAGGGCGAAGAAGAGCACGAAGCAGTTGGCCGCGATCAGGGCGACCGTGCCCTGGAGGCTGGGGAGCGAGACGACGCCGCCCACCTCCGTCTTGTAGGAGAAGGCCCAGGCGGCGAGGGCCAGCGAGACCGCCATGCCGGCCGAGCCGATGAGGGCGAGCGGCTTGCGGCCGATCCGGTCCACGAGGGCCATCGCGATCACCGTGCCGATGATGTTCACGATGGACGTCTCGAAGGCGTACAGGAACGAGCTCTCCGGGTCGATCCCGACCGACTGCCACAGCGAGGAGCTGTAGTAGAAGATCACGTTGATGCCGACGAGCTGCTGGAAGACGGAGAGCCCGATACCGACCCAGACGATGGGGAGGAGGAAGAACCTGCCGCCCCGGAGGTCCTTGAAGGTCGACTTCTGCTCGTGGCGCATGTTCCGTTCGATCTCGGCGACCCGGGTGTCCAGGTCCACCTTCTTGCCCTCGACGTCGCGGAGCACCTCGCGGGCCCGCTCGAAGCGGCCGACGGAGATCAGATAGCGGGGCGACTCGGGAATGACCAGGGAGAGCAGTCCGTAGGTCAGCGCGGGGACGACCATGATGCCGAGCATCCACTGCCAGGCCTCCAGGCCGGCGAGCGTGCCGCGCTGATCGCCGCCCGCGAGATTGAGGATGCCCCAGTTGACCAGCTGTGAGACCGCGATGCCGGTGACGATGGCGGCCTGCTGGAAGGAGGCGAGGCGGCCCCGGTAGGCGGGCGGGGAGACCTCGGCGATGTAGGCCGGGCCGATGACCGAGGCCATGCCGATGGCGACGCCGCCCAGCACGCGCCAGGCGGCGAGGTCCCAGAGGGCGAACGGCAGGGCGGAGCCGAGCGCGCTGGCGGTGAAGAGCACCGCGGCGATCTGCATGACGCGGATCCGGCCGATGCGGTCGGCGATGCGGCCGGCGGTCGCGGCGCCGATGGCACAGCCGATCAGCGCGGCGGCAATGACCTGGGCGAGGGCTTCGGAACCCACGTCGAAGCGATCGCGGATGGCCACGACGGCCCCGTTGATCACAGCACTGTCGTAACCGAAGAGGAAGCCGCCCATGGCGGCCGACGCCGCGATGAAGACGACGTGGCCGAGATGTTCCGGCCTGGCCTGACGGCCTTCGGGCGCCTGCGCTGTGCTGGTCACGTGTACTCCTGGGGCCCGTCCGGCAACGCTGCCGGACACGCGGGGAAGCTCTTCCAGTGGCGCACAACTTCTCGCCGCCCACCACTTGAACATAGAAACGACGCTGCAGAGCCTATGACTTCAAGTTTCGAAGTCAAAACTCGGATCTATGGCGATACAACAAGAGAGGCCAGGGCACAGTCTTCAAGTTTTGAACTTGATCAGGGGAGACGTTGATCGGTGTAGACGTTGATCGGCGTAGATGTTGATCAACGGAGGGGTTGATCAGCGAAGACGCTGGCTGATGACCTTCGATACGCCGTCGCCCTGCATGGACACGCCGTACAGGGCGTCGGCGACCTCCATCGTCCGCTTCTGGTGCGTGATGACGATCAGCTGCGAACTCTCCTGGAGCTCCTGCATGATCCGGATCAGGCGCTGGAGGTTGGTGTCGTCCAGCGCCGCCTCCACCTCGTCCATCACGTAGAACGGGCTCGGCCGGGCCTTGAAGATCGACACGAGCAGGGCCACGGCCGTCAACGAGCGCTCGCCACCGGACAGCAGGGAGAGCCTCTTGACCTTCTTGCCCGGCGGCCGCGCCTCCACCTCCACACCCGTGGTCAGCATGTTGTCCGGATCGGTCAGGACCAACCGGCCCTCGCCGCCCGGGAACAGCCGGGAGAACACTCCTTCGAATTCCCTCGCCGTGTCCCGGTACGCCTCCGTGAAGACCTGCTCGACCCGCTCGTCGACCTCCTTCACCACCTGAAGGAGGTCGGCCCGGGTCTTCTTCAGGTCCTCCAGCTGCTCCGACAGGAACTTGTGCCGCTCCTCCAGCGCCGCGAACTCCTCCAGCGCCAGCGGGTTCACCTTGCCCAGCTGCTGGTAGGCCCGCTCCGCCGCCTTGAGCCGCTTCTCCTGCTCGGACCGCACGAACGGCCGCGGCTGGTTGAGCGGATGCTCCGGGTCCTCCGGCAGCTCCTCGCCCTCGGCGGGAGGCGACGGCGGCACCGGCTGGTCCGGGCCGTACTCGCCGACCAGTCCGGCCGGCTCCACGCCCAGCTCCTCCAGCGCCTTCGTCTCCAGCTGCTCGATGCGCAGACGCTTCTCCGCGCCCAGCACCTCGCCGCGGTGCACCGAGTCCGTCAGTTTGTCCAGCTCGCTCTTCAGGTCCCGGCCGCGGGCCCGGGCCGCGCCCAGTTCGCGCTCGCCGTACGCCCGGGCGCTCTCGGCCTCCGTGCGCTCGGCCTCGGCCCGGACGAGCGACACCTCCACATGGGCCAGCAGCTGACGGGCGCCGCTCGCGACGGCCGCCGCGACCTCCGCCTCGTACCGCATCCGGGCGCGCCGGCGTTCCGCACGCGCCCGTGCCTCGCGCTCGGCGCGGGCGCCCCGGTCCAGGGCGTCGGCCCGGCCGGCCAGCCCCTTCACCCGCTCCTCGTGGGTACGGACCTGGAGCCGCGCCTCCATCTCGGTCTGGCGCGCGTTGGCCCCGTCCGCGGCGAGGCGGTCCCGCACCGAAGTGTCCGGCTCCTCCTCGGCCGGGGTCTCCTCCGCCACGAGCAGCCGCTCGGCCAGCTCCTCGGCGTCCTCGGCCGCCCGGTCCAGGGCCTCCTGGGCGCGGGCGGCGGCCGCGGTCATCCGCTCCGCCTCCCCTGCCGCTCCCCTGGCCTGCCCGGCGAGCCGGCCGAGCTGCTGCGCCACACCCGACTTGGCCCGCTCGGCCGAACGGCGCCGCTCCGCCAACTCCTCGACGCGCTCGGCGCCGACGGTCCGCCGCTCCCCCGCCGTGTGCTGCGCCTGCGCCAGCTCCTCGCAGCGCACTGCGAGCGAGGCCAGTTCGGCGGCCGCCTGGTCGACGGATGCCTGCACCTCCAGCAGGCTCGGCGCCCCCGCGGACCCGCCGTGCGCGAAGTGCCCGCTCAGCACGTCCCCTTCGGCGGTCACCACGGTCAGTTCCGGGTGCCCGGCGACCAGGTCCTCGGCGTCCTCCAGGGTCCCGGCGACCACCATGTCCCGCACGAGCCGGCGCACTGCCGTCATGAGCCCTGGGGGCCCCTGCACCAGGTCGCCCACCCGGGTGAGGCCGGCAGGCCCGGCCGCCCCGGCCGCGGAACTCCCGGGCACCGGACCCATGGCGTGACCGGCGGCCTCCCCGGTCACAGCCACCGCCGGAACCACGGCCGGTACGGCCCGCGGATCCACCGGCGCGGGGCCGCTCAGCAGCATCGCAGCGCGGCCGGCGTCCTGCTTGCGGAGGAGACGGATCGCCTCCGCCGCCGTGGCGGGGTCGGCGACGGCGATCGCGTCGGCGGCGGCGCCGAGCGCCGCGGCCACGGCGACCTCGAAGCCCGGCGTAACGGTGAGGAGCTCCGCGGCAGGGCCGAGCAGGCCGGTCAGCCGGCCGGCGGAGAGCAGGGCGGCCGTGCCGTCCTTGCGGCGCAGGCCCAGGGCGAGCGCGTCGTGGCGGGCGGCGAGGGCGGCGCGTTCTCGTTCGGCGGCGGTCGCGGCCTCCCGGGCGGCGGAGAACGCGGACTCGGCACCGGCGAGCTCGCGCCGGGCCGCCTCGTGCTGCTCGGTCAGTTCGGCGTCGTCGGCGTCGAGACCGTCGACCTCCGCCTTGAGCTGCTCGTACTCCTCCTGGGCCGCGACAGCCCGTTCCTGCGCCTGGTCACGGGCCTCGGCGAGGCGGTCGATCTCCGCCTGCGCCGAAGCGGCGCGGGAGCGGGCCGCGTTGACCTGGCCGTGCAGCCGGGCCAGGCCCTCGCGCCGGTCGGCGATGGCACGCGCGGCGTCCTTGAGACGGCGTTCCTCGACCGCCAGCTCGCGCTCCAGTCCGGCGCGATGGGCGACGGTGTCCTCCAGGGCGCGCTGGGCCGCCTCCAGGGCGGCCTCCAGCTCGGCTTCCTGTTCGCGGATCCGGGCGGCCTCGCGCTCCATGTCCTCGGGGTCGCGGCCGCGGCGTTCCTCGGTGGGAGCCGCGGTGGCGCTCTTGACCCTGGCGTCGGCGAGGGAGATCGTTCCGCGGACGCGTTCGGCGAGCTGTGAGAGCTCGTACCAGGTCTGCTGGGCGCGCTGCAGACGCGGCGACAGCCGGCGCACCTCGTCCTCGAGTTCGGCCTCCCGGGTGAGCGCGGCCTTCAGTTCGGCCTCGGCCTTCTCCTTGCGCTCCTTGAGGGCGGCCTCGTCCGCGATCTCGGCGCCGAGCGCCTCGCGGAGAGTGACGAGGTCGTGGGCGAGCAGCCGCAGCCTGGCATCGCGCAGGTCGGCCTGGATGACGGCGGCGCGACGGGCGACGGCGGCCTGCCGGCCCAGCGGCTTGAGCTGCCGCCGCAGCTCGTCGGTGAGGTCCTGGACGCGCGCGAGATTGGCCTGCATCGCGTCGAGTTTGCGAAGCGCCTTCTCTTTCCGCTTGCGGTGCTTGAGGACGCCTGCGGCCTCCTCGATGAAGGCCCGGCGGCCGGTGGGATCGGCGTGCAGAACGGAGTCGAGTTGCCCCTGCCCGACGATGACGTGCATCTCCCGGCCGATACCGGAATCGGAGAGCAGTTCCTGGATGTCGAGCAGCCGGCAGGTGTCGCCGTTGATCTGGTATTCGCTGCCGCCGTTGCGGAACATGATCCGCGTAATGGTGACTTCGGCGTACTCGATGGGCAGTGCACCATCGGAATTGTCGATCGTGAGCGACACTTCGGCGCGCCCGAGCGGGGGCCGCCCGGTGGTGCCGGCGAAGATCACGTCCTCCATCTTGCCGCCGCGCAGCGACTTGGCACCCTGCTCGCCCATGACCCAGGACAGTGCGTCCACCACGTTGGACTTGCCCGAGCCATTGGGCCCGACCACACAGGTGATACCCGGTTCGAACCGGAGGGTCGTCGCGGACGCGAAGGACTTGAAGCCGCGGAGGGTCAGGGCCTTGAGGTGCACGCCGCCGGACTCTACCCGCCCACTGTTTGTTTTTGCGGTTTCACGCATCACACCGCAGGGCAGATCAACCGGTAAAGGAAGGCGGGGGGCAAAGAAAGAAGGGACGCCGAGGCGTCCCTTGCAACATCTCTTACGAGATCGAGTTCCAGCAGCGACAGCTCAAGCGGCTGGCGTGAGCACTCCCGACCCGGGTCTTACCGGGTAGGGTCAGGTGAGCGCAGGCTCCGCCTGGGATACGTCGATGTCGATGCCGTCGAGCAGCGAGTCTCCACGGTGCTGTGCGGCGGCGGTCAGCGCGTCGTTCTCGGACTGGATCCGTACGAGCTCGGATTCGAGGTCCTGGACACGCTGCTGGAGCCGTCGCATCTCGGCGAGGAGTCGCGGGTCGGAACCGCCGACGTAACCGAGAAGCGCCTTTGCCATGATGGATGGTCCTCCACACTGAGTGACCGACCGAAGCGGTGGTGGGTCGTGAGGGAATCGCACCCGCGTGCTCGGCAGCACTGGTGATTGCTGCGGTTCTCACTGCCAAACAGCGTGGGTGCGCGGGGCTTCCAGCGTCTCACCAAAAAGTTTGACGGTCAACACGATCACGCCCCGTATCGGCGGGCATCCCGGGGGCACGCGGGCGCTGAAGCGCTCCGCCGCCTCTCCTGCGGGGCCCTGGGGGCGTGGAGATCATCCGTACAGCGGCAGCCTTCCATCTCCGGCGCCTCTTGGCAACCATCTGCTTGTTTCCGCCGGTCATCACCGCCGCGGACGGACAGGGCGCCCACCCGGGGCACCCTGTGTACGACCGTCCGTACCGGCCGGTCACCTCCCGTATCACCGGATCTCGAAGTCCGGGTATCCCCCGCGCGGCTTCCCCCATATCTCCGTGACCCCGTCGGCACGTCCGGGTGTGTCGCCGGAACGGAGCCACTCCAGCAAACGGTGGCAATTATCACGTGGCCCTTCCGCCACGACATGCACCCTCCCGTCCTCCAGATTGCTCGCGAATCCGGTGATTCGTCCGATCGCGAGTGCATTTGCCCTGGTGAACCAGCGGAAGCCCACACCCTGCACCCGGCCGCGCACCCAGGCGGTGAGCCGTACTTCGTCATTCATGAGCGCACACGGTAGCGGCACGGTGGGTTTCACATCACTTCGCCCGTTTGCCGGCGTCGCGTACAGTCCCGACCCATATGGGCCATTCCCTCCGGAGTGAGGCCCGCCGTCCCCAGAGATCAGGAAGGCAGCAGATGGGACGCCATCGACGTTCCGCCGCCCAGCGGAAGACGGGCTCCGCCCCCGTGCGCATCGGGCTGCTCGGCACCGCCGCGGCCGTGGCGGTCGGCGCCGCACTGGTGGCCTCGGGTGTCGTGCCGATCGACAGCACCGGCCTCACCGCGGGCGGCAGCCCCAGCAGCTCCCGGAGCATCGGCGCGGAACAGCCGATGGGCCGGCAGACCGTTCCCGACCTGCAGTCGCAGGGCGGGGCGACGGCGAAGCCCACCGAATCCGCGGCGCCCCGCGGCGCGAGCAGCGTGTACAAGCGCTCGGCCACGCCGTCGGCCACGGCGGACTCCAAGGCCACAGCGAAGCCCGAGGTCACGGCGGGCAAGAAGGCCGGCGAGGGCAGCGGTGTGGCGGGCTCCTCCCGTACCGCCGCCCCCGAGGTGAAAGCCGCTCCCAGGGTGAAGCCGTCGGCCGAGTCCGACGCGGCGCCGGCGGCGGTGCCGCGCAAGCCCGCACCGGCGAAGACGCACAAGCCGCAGGCACCCAAGCCCCGGCCGCCGGCGCCTTCCGCGAAGCCCGCGCCCAAGCCCGCGAAGCCCGTGGCACCGGTGAAGCCTGCTTCGCCGGAGAAGCCGGTGAAGCCCGCGGCCCCGGTGAAGCCGGTGAAGCCCGCGGCCCCGGTGAAGCCTGTGAGGCCCGCGAAGCCCGCGGTCGGCCAGAGCCCCGGCGCGGAGGCCTCCGCTGCGGCGACCGTGGTGTCGCTGGTGAACCTGGAGCGCGCGAGGGCCGGGTGCTCCCCGGTGAAGGCCGACGCTCGGCTGGCCGAGCTGGCCGACGCGTACAGCGCCGACATGGAGAACCGCGGCTTCTTCAACCACACCGATCCCGACGGGGACGGCCCGTGGGACCGCGCCGCCCGGAGCGGGGTGTCGGGCCTGAAGGCCGAGAACCTCGCCCGCGGCCAGGCCACCGCGCAGGCGGTGATGAAGTCGTGGATGAACAGCCCCAGCCATCGGGCGAACATCCTGAACTGCTCGTACGACACCATGGGCGTGGGCGTGGAGTTCGGCAGCGGCGGTCCCTGGTGGACTCAGGTGTTCGGCGTCTGACGTTCGCCTCTTCGGCGGTGTCCCGCCGAAGAGGGGACCGCGCAGCCACAGGACAGGGCCCCGGCACCATTCACGGTGCCGGGGCCCTGTCCTGTTCGTGCATCGTGCGCGGGAAGTCCTCACACGGGGAAGTCCTTACGCATGGAAGTCCTTATGCGGTGACGGCCTCGCGGCCCGCGACGAAGATCCTCGCGGTCTCGGCGACACGGCGGCCGAGGTGTTCGGCGGTGGCGATGTCGGCCTTGTGGACTGCCTCGGCACCCTCGTCGGAGTTGGTCTGTGCGGCTGCGCCGAGGAAGAAGCCGAGGCGGTTGAGGTCGTTCTCGGAGCCCTCGGTGGAGTTCCAGCCCGGCTTGAGTCCCAGGTTGACCCAGTGCATGCCGTGCTGGGCGGCCAGGATCTGGAAGAACTGCAGGGTGTGCAGCTTGTCGCCGCTCTTGGAGGCGGAGTTGCTGAAACCGGCGGCGAGCTTGCCCTGCCAGGCGTCGGTGAACCAGCGCTTGGAGCTGGCCTCGGCGAAGGCGTGGAAGGCGCCGGAGGCGGTGCCCATGTAGGTGGGCGAGCCGAAGACGATCGCGTCGGAGCGGTCGAGCAGCTCCCACTCGGCGTCACCGATCTCGTCGACCTTGATCAGGTGCGCGTCGGCACCGCCGAGCACCGCGCCGGCCCTGACGGCCTCGGCGATGACGGCCGTGTGGCCGTATCCGGAGTGGTAGGCGATCGAGACAACAGGCGTGGTCACGTGAATGCTCCTCATCGGCGCATGCTGCTGGGTGGAACTGCAGGGCCGCCCAGATGGGAGGCACGAACGAAAGGAAAGCACTAACTTTGAGTTAGCGCAAGCCAGGGGTTAGCGCTGCGCCGGGGATATGGTTGGGGGCATGGACGGCACCGTGGGGGACGAGGACCTGGCCTTCGACGTGTTCTCCAAGGCCTGCCCGTCCCGGGGCACGCTGGAGCACGTCACCGGGCGCTGGGGCAGCCTGACGCTCGGCGCCCTGTACGAGGGCACCTTCCGCTTCAACGAGCTGCGCCGGAGGGTCGACGGCGTCAGCGAGAAGATGCTGTCCCAGACCCTGCAGGCCCTGGAGCGGGACGGGCTGGTGCACCGGGACGCACAGCCGGGCAATCCGCCGCGCGTCGACTACGAACTGACCCCGCTGGGGCGGGAGGTGGCGGAGGGCCTGCTCGCGCTCATCCGCATCGTGGAGCAGCGCATGACCGAGGTGCTGTCGGCGCAGGAACGCTACGACGACACGCGCGGCGGCCGCTGACAGCGCGGGCAGAAGTAGCTCGACCGGTTCATCCAGGCCCGTCGGCGTATCGCGGTGCCGCAGCGGCGGCAGGGCTCGTCCTCACGCCCATAGGCGTCGAGCGACCGTTCGAAGTAGCCCGATACGCCGTTCACATTGACGTAAAGGCGGTCGAAGCTGGTGCCGCCGACGGCCAGGGCGGCGTTCATGACGTCCCGGACGTGTCCCAGGAGCTCCATCGTGCGGGTACGGGTGAGGGTGGCGGTCGGGCGCTCGTAGTGCAGTTGGGCGCGCCACAGCGCCTCGTCGGCATAGATGTTGCCCACCCCGCTGATCAGCGACTGGTCGAGCAGGGCCCGCTTGACCGTGGTGCGCCGCAGGCGGAGCGCGGTGTGGAAGGCCGCGTCGTCGAACACCGGGTCCAGCGGGTCACGCGCGATGTGTGCGATGACGTCCGGCGCCCCGTCAGGGGTGGTGGGATGCAGTGACAGCCCTCCGAACGTCCGCTGGTCCACGAAGCGCAGTTCGGTGCCGAGCGTGTCGGGGGCGCAGTCGCCGGTGTCCTTGAAGCGGATCCGGATCCGCAGATGCCGCTCGTCGGGGGCGGATTCAGGCTGCACCAGGAGCTGGCCGCTCATGCCGAGATGGCCGAGAACCGCGGTGCTCTCGCCCTCCAGGGGCAGCCAGAGGTACTTGCCGCGGCGGTGAGCCGTACCGATGCGCCGCCCCAGGAGGCCGCCTGCGAAGTCCTCGGCTCCCGCGAGGTGCCGTCGTACGGCGCGCGGGTGCAGCACGTCCACCGCAGCCACGGTCCGGCCGCTCACCCAGCGCTCCAGCCCACGCCGGACGACTTCGACCTCGGGCAGCTCGGGCAAGGGAGACCTCCGGAAGGGACGGGGGTTTCTGGGCGGCATCGCCAGCCTACCGGGGCACGGCCCCGGCCGGGGCGGGGATGGGCCGGCACCGACACCGAAACCGACACCGGCACCGATGCCCGGCGGGTCCGACACCGACGCCGGGCAGCCGGCACCGGCACCGAAACCGGCGCCCCAGCCCCCGACATCGGCACCGCGGACAACGCACTGAGCCCCCGTCCGGCACCGGGGTGCGGCGGGGGCTCGGCAGGAAGCGGTCAGCCTGTCGTGGTGCCGGCGGCAGGGGTCGGCGTCCCGCCGTCGGGTGCCTCGGCCTTCGTGGCAGAAGAGGCGTCGCGCTCTTCGGCCGCGGCCTTGGCCCGCTCGTCCGCAGCCGCGCGAATGGCGCGCCAGGCGGATTCCGCGGCCTGCTGTTCCGCTTCCTTCTTGCTGCGGCCGGTGCCGGTGCCGTACGAGACACCACCGACGCGGGCGGCAGCAGTGAAGGTCTTCTCGTGATCCGGGCCGGTCTCGGAGACCAGGTACTCGGGCACGCCCAGACCCTCGCTGGCGGTGAGTTCCTGGAGGCTGGTCTTCCAGTCCAGTCCCGCACCGAGGTTGGAGGACTTCTCGATCAACGGGTCGAAGAGCCGGTGCACCAGCTCGGACGCCGCTTCCAGACCCTGGTCCAGATAGACCGCGCCGATCACCGCTTCGAGCGTGTCGGCGAGGATCGACGCCTTGTCCCGGCCGCCCGTGCCCTCTTCGCCCCGGCCGAGCCGGATGAAGGCACCCAGGTCGAGCCCACGGCCCACCTCCGCAAGCGCACGAGAGTTGACCACCGCGGCCCGCAACTTGGCCAGCTGGCCCTCGGGCAGGTCGGGGTGGGTGCGGTACAGCGTGTCGGTGACCACCAGACCGAGCACGGAGTCCCCGAGGAACTCCAGGCGCTCGTTGGTGGGCAACCCGCCGTTCTCGTACGCGTACGAGCGATGGGTGAGCGCACGCACCAGAAGGGCGGACTCGACCTGGTAGCCGAGCCGCCCTTCCAGAAGCGTGTGGGACGAGGCCGAGTTGTCCGTCTGCTTTTTGGCGTTGGACGGTTCAGACATCGTGCCTTTCACCAGCCGCTCAGACCTCGAGGACCTGGCGCTTGTTGTAGGTGCCGCAGCTCGGGCACGCGATGTGCTGCAGCTTCGCCTCGTGGCAGCGCTCGCACGTCACCAGGGTGGGGACCGCAGCCTTCCACTGCGACCGGCGGTGACGCGTGTTGCTGCGCGACATCTTCCGCTTCGGAACAGCCACGGCTACTTCTCCTGCTTCTCGTCGACGCCCGCTTCGGCGCCGCCCATGTTGTCCTTCTCGCCGCCCTGGATGGTCTCGGCGAGTCCCTGCAGTGCCGCCCAACGGATGTCGACGGCGTCGTGGTGGTGGTCCGGGTCGTCCTCCAGCCTGAACCCGCAATCGGGGCACAGGCCGAGGCATTCCTCCCGGCACACCGGCTGCATCGGCAGTGACAGCACCACCGCATCGCGCAGCACGGGCTCGAGGTCGAACAGGCCGTCCTCGAGGGGAACGATGTCCTCGTCGTCCTCGGCATCGTCGCCGGAGGCCGTCGTACGGCCCCGGTCGTCGGTGTCGGGGTACGAGAACATCTCCTGGAAGTCCGCGTCGAGCGTGAGCTCGACCGGCTCCAGACACCTTACGCACTCCCCCCGGGCCGTCGCACGGGCGGTGCCTGTGACGAGCACACCTTCCATGACCGACTCGAGGCGGAGTTCCAGCTCCACGGGCGAACCCTCCGGCACACCGATGACCCCTTCGACACCGAAGTCCTTCGGTGCCGCGATCTCACGGGTCAGCCGCTGGAGCGCGCCGGGACGCCTGCCCAGCTCGTGCGTGTCGAACACGAGAGGGTTGCGGTGGTCCAGACGGGCGTTCAGGGCTCTTCCTGCTTTCGAGATCGTGAGCGCAAAATGCGCAGGAGAAATCGCGGACGTAGGCGCGACCGAAGAGCCAGGATACTGGACGGGCCGCCGAGCTCCCAATCCGGAGGCCCCTGGTCCCTGTCGGCCCTGTACCGCGGCCCTATCGCCCCTGTTCGTACTGGCGCAGCTGATCCAGGTTGATCATGCTCGTGTCGAAGAAGCTCGTCTCGTCGAGCTGGGCGTGCGACTGCGACGGCCCCTGCGGCTGGGCCTGGTGCTGCTGGTCCGCGTACCACTGCTGGTGCTGGGCGTCGTACGCGTACGGGTCCGGCTGCTGCTGGTAGCCGTAGGGGTCGTACTGCGGCTGTTGCGGGTATGCGGCCGCGTAGGGGTCGTACTGCGGCTGGGCGGGGACCACGGGCTGCTGCTGCTGCGACTGTGCCCCGGACTGCTGCTGCGCGCGCTGATGCGATTGCGGCTGCGGCTCGGGGTCGGCGAGCTCCGCGAGGCCGGCCAGGTAGTCGGCGTCGCTGGTGTGCTGCCGGGGGTCAGCGGCGTCCTGGGCGGCCATGTGGGCACCCAGCTCGTCGGTGGCGGTCCGGCCCTGCAGTTTCTGCCGACCGCGTCCCACCGCCTCCAGGGTCTTGCTGAGGACGGCCTCGAAGGCGCCGAGCTTGGCGTCCACGTACTCGTCGGCCCGGCCGACGAGGGTCCGCGGGTCGGCGCTGTACTCGGGCGCGTCGTCGTCGGCGTAGCCGTCGCCGTCCAGGCCGGTGCCGCGGCCCAGCAACTTCTCCCGGCCGCGGTCCACCGAGCCGATGGTCTTGGTGAGGACGACTTCGAAGTTCGCGAGCTTGCTGTCGACGTAGTCGTCGGCCTCGGCGCGGATCTGCTCGGCCTCCCGGCGGGCCTCGTCGAGGATGCGGTCGGCCTCCTCCCGGGACTGCCGGGCCACCTCGGTGTCGGAGATCAGCGAGCCGCGCTGGGCACGGGCGGCCTCGAGGATCCGTTCGGCCTCGTGGCGGGCCTCCTCGACCATCTGCTCACGGCCGCCGATCAGCTCCCGGGCCTGGGCGAGGGAGCCGGGGAGTGCCTGACGGACCTCCTCCAGCAGGGCGAGCAGCTCGGTGCGGTTGACCACGCATGACGCCGACATCGGCATGGAGCGGGCGCTTCCGACCACCTCGACGATCCGGTCGAGCTTTCTCTGTACGTCCACGGGGAGACTGTACGGGCACCGGGGCCGGGCCCGACAGCGTGCGAGGTGGCTGCCGGGACACCGGCCGAGGCCTTGCGGGCACCGGTCGGCTCTCCGCCGGACACCGGCGGAGGGGGCGTTCTCGCGGTCAGTCGCCGGCGAGGCGGTCCCGCAGTGCCTGCAGCACCACCGGCGGCACCAGATGGGCCACGTCGCCGCCCCAGGCCGCGACCTCCTTGACCAGTGAGGACGACAGGAAGCTGTACGTCGGGCTGGTCGGCACGAACAGGGTCTCGACGCCGGAGAGCCCGTTGTTCATCTGGGCCATCTGGAGCTCGTAGTCGAAGTCGCTGACCGCTCGCAGACCCTTGACGATGGCGGGGATGTCCCGCTCCTTGCAGTAGTCGACCAGCAGGCCGTGGTAGGCCTCCACCTCGACGTTGCCGTACTCGGCGGTCACCTCGCGGATCAGGTCGATCCGCTCCTCCACGGTGAACAGGCCCTTCTTGGCCTGGTTGATCATCACCACGACGTGCACGACGTCGTACAGCTTGGAGGCACGGGCGATGATGTCGAGGTGTCCATTGGTGATGGGGTCGAACGACCCCGGACAGACGGCGCGGCGCAACTGTTGTCCCTCGCTCTCCGGTCCGGTCATGGTGCGTCTTCGCTGGCAGCGGCGGCGCGACCGTACCAAAGCGTGCCCTCGCCGTAACGCCGGGCCCGCAATGGCTCGAATCCTTCCGGCCACCCGAACTCTCCGCCTCTGGTGCTGCGCTCCACGGTGACGAGGGCATCCTCCGCGAGCCACCCCTGTGTCCGGAGTGTGACCAGTATCTCGCCAAGATCGTCGTCGGTGACGACGTACGGGGGGTCGAGGAAGACCACGTCGTAGGGGCGGTCGGGGGCCGGTCCGGCGATGACCTGTTCGGCCCGTCCGGCGCGCACCTCGGCACCGGGCAGGGCCAGGGCCCGGACGTTCTCCCGGACGGTGCGGGCGGCCCGGGCGTCCGCCTCGACCAGGAGGGCGTGCGCGGCTCCCCGGGAGAGGGCCTCCAGGCCCACGGCACCGGACCCTGCGTACAGGTCGGCGACCCTGATTCCGTCCAGGGGGCCGAGCAGCGCCTCCCAGGTGGAGAAGAGGCCCTCGCGAGCCCGGTCGGAGGTCGGTCGGGTGCCGTTGCCCGGCGGGACGGCGAGTCGGCGTCCGCCGGCGCTTCCGGCGATCACGCGGGTCATCTGAGTCCTTCACACAACGCGGACGGGTCGGGGATTCCACGATATGGCGTGCCGGGCCGCCCGGCTCCCCCCTCCCCGGGCCGCGGGACGGCCGGGGACGCCTCGTGGGCCCGGAACGCGACCTCCCGGACGAGCCGGCGCCCCCTCCGGGACGGGACTCCGGACGAGCCGGCCGCCGTCCGGGCCGGGGCAGGTCGGTGCAGACCGGGTCACTTCAGTCTGGGCGGGGTCATGCCAGTCCGGGCCGGATCACATCGGTCCGGGCCGGAGCAAGTCGCTCCGGGTCGGCGCAAGTCGCTCCGGATCGACGCAAGTCGGCGCGGGCCGGGACACATCAGTCCGAGCCGGGACACATCAGTCTGGAACCGGACGCATCTACCCGTGCCGGGACACGTCGTCCGTCGCGCTGGGCTTCGCCGCCCTCAGCCCTTCTCCAGGTACTGCTCGCGCTCCTTGTCCAGCAGGGCGTCCAGCGCTGTGCGGAGCTCCGGCAGTCGCTCCAGGTCAGGGTCGGCGGCGACGATCGCCACCGCCTCCTCACGGGCGGCCGCGATGACCTCCTCGTCGTCGATGACGGCGAGCATCCGCAGCGAGGACTTCACCCCGGACTGGGCCTGGCCGAGAACATCCCCTTCCCGACGCTGTTCGAGGTCGATGCGGGACAGTTCGAAGCCGTCCAGGGTGGCCGCCACCGAGGCGAGCCGGGCGCGGGCGGGACTGCCCTCCGGCATCTCGCTGACCAGCAGGCACAGGCCGGGGGCGGAACCCCGTCCGACCCGGCCGCGCAGCTGGTGCAGCTGGGAGACGCCGAAGCGGTCCGCGTCCATGATCACCATCACGGTGGCGTTGGGCACGTTCACGCCGACCTCGATGACGGTCGTCGCGACCAGGACGTCGACCTCACCGGCGGCGAACCGGCGCATCACGTCGTCCTTGTCGTCCGGCGGCATCCTGCCGTGCAGCACCTCTACGCGAAGTCCCGCGAGAGGCCCGCCGGCCAGCTGTTCGGCGACCTCCAGCACGGCGAGCGGCGGGCGCTTCTCGGCCTCGTCCTCCGCGGACTTCTTCTTCGGTTCGTCGTCGCCGTCGCCGATGCGCGGGCACACCACGTACGCCTGGTGGCCTCCTTCGACCTCCTCGCGCACCCGCTCCCAGGCGCGGCTGAGGTAGTGCGGTTTGTCCTTGGCGGGGACGACGTGGCTGGCGATCGGCGAACGGCCGGCCGGCAGCTGGTCCAGCACCGAGGTCTCCAGGTCACCGAAGACCGTCATCGCGACCGTCCGGGGAATGGGCGTGGCCGTCATGACGAGCAGGTGCGGGGGCTGTTTGCCCTTGCCGCGCAGGGCGTCGCGCTGCTCCACGCCGAAGCGGTGCTGCTCGTCGACGACGACCAGTCCGAGGTCGTGGAACCGCACCTTGTCCTCGATCAGGGCGTGGGTGCCGATGACGATGCCGGCCTCGCCCGTGACCAGGTCCAGCAGTGCCTGACGGCGGGCCGCGACCCCCATGGAACCGGTCAGCAGCACGACCTTGGTGCCCTGCTCGGAGCCGCCCAGCATGCCGCCCTCGGCCAGTTCGCCCATCATCTCGGTGACCGACCGGTGGTGCTGCTGGGCGAGCACCTCGGTCGGGGCGAGCATCGCGGCCTGGCCCCCGGCGTCCACCACGGCGAGCATGGCCCGCAGCGCCACCAGGGTCTTGCCGGAGCCCACCTCGCCCTGGAGGAGCCTGTGCATGGGGTGCTCGGTGGCCAGGTCGTCGAAAATCTCCTTCGAGACGGCCTGCTGGCCCTCGGTGAGGGTGAACGGCAGTCCCGCGTCGAACGTGTCGAGCAGGCCGCCCGGCCCGGGCCGGCGGGCGACGGCGGGCAGCTGGGTGTCCGCGAACCGCCTGCGGGCGAGCGCCACCTGGAGGACGAACGCCTCGTCCCACTTGAGGCGCTCACGGGCGGCGGCGATGTCCGCCTTGCTCGCGGGCCGGTGGATCTTCAGCAGTGCCTCGGGTAGCGCCTCCATGCCGCGGCCCTCGCGGAGCGCGGGCGGCAGCGGGTCGACCGCGTCGCGGGCGCTGGGGAGGACCGCGTCGACGGCCTTGGCGATCTTCCAGGACTCCAGCTGCTTGCAGGCCGGGTAGATCGGGATGAGGGCGCCGGCCCACGCGTCGACGGTGCCGCTCGCGGTGTCGTCACGGAGCAGTTCATAGGCGGGGTGGGCGAGCTGGAGCCGGCGGTTGAAGACGGACACCTTGCCGGCGAACATCGCCCGCACGCCCGGCTGGAGTTCCTTCTGCGGCGTGTGGACGCCCTTGCCGAAGAACACCAACTGCAGCCGCCCGCTGCCGTCCGTGATGGTGACCTCCAGCCGCTGTCCCCGGCCCTTCGCCCCGTTGAAGGTGTGCACCCGGGCGGTCTCGACCTGGGCGACCACGGTGACCAGCTCGTCCAGCGGCAGGTCCGAGAGGCGGGTGAGCTCGCCGCGCTCCGCGTACTTGCGCGGATAGTGGTGCAGCAGGTCGCCGACGGTGTGCAGGTCGAGGTGCTCGGCCATCACCTTGGCGGTGGCGGGGCCGATCACCTTCTTCAGAGGTTCATCGAGCGCGGGCACGTCCTCCATTGCACACCACGCCACCGACAACCGGCACCGCACCGCCGACGACCGACGCCGAACCACGCCACGGACAACCGGCGCCACACCGCCGACGACCGACGCCAAACCGCCAATCAACCGGCGCCACACGGCCGACGACCGACGCCGAACCGTACACGACCGGCACCGGAGCTCCCCGCGGAACGCCGTCCGGCGTGGGCGCCGGCCCCGCTGCCGCCGCCCCGACCGGGATATCCCCTGTCGGCGCCCGGCCCGGCAGCCATAGGATGGCGCGCCTTCCGATCTTCGATCTCGAAGTCCACGGTTCCCCCGCCCGCCCACCGCTCCTGCCCGCGACCTCACCACACCCGGAACGGATGTCTCAGCTGTCTCAGCCGGAAAACACACCGCACACGTTCCAGGTCGATCTGCGCGGCCTGGTCGACCTGCTCTCCCACCACCTGTACTCGAGCCCCAAGGTCTACCTGCGGGAGCTCCTCCAGAACGCCGTCGACGCGATCACCGCGCGGCGCGCCGAGGACCCGGAGGCGCCGGCACAGGTCCGTCTGCACGCCGGGGACGGCGCCCTGCGCGTCGAGGACTCCGGCATCGGGCTGACCGAGGCCGACTTGCACAGCCTCCTCGCCACCATCGGCCGCAGTTCCAAGCGTGCCGAAGGCGTGGAATCGGCCCGGGGCGACTTCCTCGGCCAGTTCGGCATCGGACTGCTCGCCTGTTTCGTCGTCGCCGAACGGATCAGGGTCGTCAGCCGCTCCGCGCGCACCCCCGGGGCGCCGCCCGTCGAGTGGACGGCCCGCGACGACGGCTCGTACACGGTCCGCACCCTGCCGGACGAGGCCCGTCCGGAGCCCGGCACCACCGTGCACCTGGTCGCCCGCGCCGGCTCCGCCGAGTGGCTCACCGCGGCGCGCGTCCTCGAACTGGCCCGTGACTTCGGGTCCCTGCTTCCGTACGACGTGCGCGTCGGGGACACCGCGGTCACCGAACTGCCCGCCCCCTGGGACCGCCCGCACCCGAGCCCGGCCGCCCGCCGGGTGGCGCTGGCCCGGCACTGCCACGACCTGTTCGGCTTCACCCCGCTCGACGCGATCGACCTCGACCTGCCGCTCGCCGGCATACGCGGCGTCGCCTACGTCCTGCCCTCGGCGGTGAGCCCGGCGCAGCGGGCGGTGCACCGGGTCCATCTCAAGGGCATGCTGCTCACCGACCGGGGCGAGCAGCTGCTGCCCGACTGGGCGTTCTTCGTCCGCTGCGTCATCGACACCGACAGTCTGCGCCCCACGGCGTCGCGCGAGGCGCTGTACGAGGACGAGACGCTGGCCGCCGTGCGGGAGGCGCTGGGCGCGCGCATCCGGGACTGGCTGACGGCGCTCGCCGCGGGCGACCCCGAGCGGCTGTCCGCGTTCCTGTCCGTGCACCACCTCGGCGTCAAGTCGCTGGCCCGGCACGACCGGGACATGCACCGCGTGATGCTGCCGTGGCTGCCGTTCGAGACGACCGACGGCTCGCTGTCGCTGGAGGAGTTCGCCCAGCGCCATCCCGTGGTCCACTTCACGCGCACCGTCGAGGAGTACCGTCAGGTCGCCCCGATCGCCTCGGCACAGGGCATCGGCGTCGTCAACGGCGGCTACACCTACGACACCGAACTCGTCGAGGCCCTGCCCCGGGTCCGCCCCGGCACGGTCGTCGCCGAACTCGACGCCGACACCGTCACCGCACACCTCGACTCCGTCGACCCGGACCAGGAACTGGCCCTCGCCGGGTTCCTCGCCACCGCCCGCGCCACCCTGGACCCGCTCGGCTGCGACGTGGCACTGCGCGCCTTCCACCCGCTCTCCGTGCCGGCCCTCCACCTCGACGACCGGTCGACCCGGCACGAACAGGCCCGCGCCGAGGCGGAGAGCGGCGCGGACGACCTGTGGGCGGGCATCCTCGGCTCGCTGCGCGGCACCGCACCCCGCGCGAAGCTGGTGCTCAACCACCTCAACCCGCTGATCCGCAGGATCAGTTCGCTCGGCGATCCCGAACTCGCGGGCAATGCCACGGAGGCGCTCTACGGGCAGGCGCTGCTCATGGCCCAGCGCCCACTGCGGCCCGCCGACTCCGCGCTGCTCAACCGCGCGTTCATCGGCCTGCTCGAATGGGCCACGCACAGCACGAACGGGGAGGAACGCGACCGATGAGCGCCGTCATGGACTTCGACGCCCTGCGCCGGGCGATCGCGGAGAACGACGCGCAGCCGGAGGGTCCGGCCCGCAACGCCCGCGCCGAACAGCTGCTCGCCGAGGCCGAGAAGCTGGGCATCCCCCTCGCGGTGATCGAGGGTCTCAACCATCAGCTGCAGTCGTACAACTTCAGCTCCGAGCAGGACAAGATGTTCGTGCCCTTCGCGCGGCTGCTGCGCATGTGGGACGAACGGCCCGAGGACTTCGACCGGTACGAGGCCCACTCCCTGCACTGGGTGTTCAAGTGGATGACCGGTGGCATGATCGGCCAGCCGCACGTCCCGCTCGCCTCGGTCGAGCAGTGGCTCGGCGAGATGGAACGCCGCTACCGGCTGGCCGGCTACAGCGAGCGGGCCGTGCGGATGTCCGAGTACAGCGTGGCCCGCCATGTCGGTGATCTGGAGCGCGCGGACCGGGCGTTCGCCGGCTGGATGGCCGCCGAACGGGACGACATGGCCGACTGCCACGCCTGCGAGCTGTACGAGCAGGGGTCGTGGAAGGCGTACCGGCGCGAGGACACCGAAGCGCTGGAGCTGTGGCGGCCGGTCCTGGACGGCGAGATGACCTGCGCCCACGAGCCGCACGCCACCCTGGCGTCCTCGCTGATGCCGCTGCTGCGGCTCGGCCGGGCCGACGAGGCGCGCGCCAACCATCTGCGCGGGTTCCGGCTGGTGCGGGAGAAGGAGAGCATGCGCGCGGCGTTCGCGCAGCACGTCGAGTTCTGCGCGCTCACCGGCAACGAGGCCCGGGCACTGGAGCTGCTGGCCGAGCGGCCCGCGTACTTCACCGACCCCGGCAAGCCGCTCGGCCGGATGAACTTCCTCGGCGTCGCCGCCCGGCTCGCGGACCGGCTGATCGAGCTCGGCCACGGCGAGCAGACGGTCCCGGGGCCGGCCGGCCGGTCGTGGACCGCACGTGAACTCTCCGGCCACGCCCGTACGGAGGCCCTGGAGCTCGCCGCCCGCTTCGACGAACGCAACGGTACGAGCCACGTCGGCGACGCGCTGCGCGAGCGGATGGAGCTGCGGCCGATGCTCGACCGGCTGCCGCTCGGAGTCCGGGCCACCGGCCTGCCGACGGTGCCCCGACAGCTGCCCGCGCAGCCCGCGGCCGATGTCCGCGGGGCGACCGGAGCGGGCGTCGGCGAGACCGTCGCACTACCCGGGATGGTGGCCGAGGCCCGTCGGCTGACGGACGCGATGCATCCGGACGCCGTCGCCGCCTGGGCGGCGATCGCGGCCGCGCCGGGGAGCGACGACCTCGACACCCTGGACCGCGCCGAACTGCTCCACCACCGGGCACGGGGCCTGCACGAGGACACCGACCACGCGGTCTCCCTGCTGCACGAGGCTGCCGCGCTGTACGAGGAGGCAGGCGCGCCCGGTGACGCCGAGGTGGCCCGCATCCGGGCCGCGTACTTCCTCGCCCTGGACGGGCGCGGCGACGAGGCTGCCGGTTCCGTCGCGGAGCACGTCGACCGGGCCCTCGCACTGTACGAGCAGGGCGCCGCGGACGTGCGGCAGGCCTCGTCGGCGCTCGTCGGGCACCTCCGGATGCTGTCGGCCGGAGCGTCGGCCGAGACCCTGGAGGAGGCCGTGGGGCGTCTCATCGCCTTCTGCGAACCGCACGCGTCCGAGCGGTGGCCGGCCGCCCAGATCGCGGAGGCGCACGGCACCCTCGGTGAACTCGCCGCGCGCCGCGGGGACGCCGGGACGGCCGCCGAGTGGTTCACCCGCGCCGCAGAAGGGTTCGTCGCGGCCGGCGTGCCGTGGTTCGCGGTCGAGTACGAGGCGCAACTGGCCGGGGCCGCACGCCACCTCGGCGACCACGAGACCGCCGAACGCGCCGCCAGGACCGCCCTGGAACACGGGGGGTCCTTCCTCGCACCGGGCGGCCGGGCACGGCTGCAGTTGACGCTCGCCGACGTGCTCGGCGACACCGGACGCTTCGCGGACGCCGCCGGCCACGCCCTCGAGGCCGCGCACTGGGCCGACGAGGCCGGGGAGAGCGCGGGGCTGGGCGCCTGGGCGCGGTACCGGCTCGGCGGCTTCCTCATGCGTCAGGAGGGCCGTACGGAGGAAGCGGCGGTGGTGCTGGAGTCCGTCCTGCGGGACCTCGATCCCGAGGAGCACGGCGAGGGGGCCGTCGTCCAGACCCGCTGGTGGCTCGGCGAATGCCTGGGCTCCCTCCGCGAGTACCGGGCGGCGGCCGAGCAGTGGCTGCTGGCGGCGGAGACCGCGCGCGAGTGGCCCGACCAGCGTGATCACGCCATGCTCGCGAACCTGGCGGCCGACGCGCTGTCACGCGCCGACCTGACCGGGGAAGCGGTCCGCGCGTACGAGCGCGCGGGCTCACTGTGGCGTGATCTCGGCGCGGTCCACGCGCTCGTACGCACGCTGAGGGCACGTGCGTGGCTCCTCGGCCCGGAGGACGGGCGCGCCCTCATGGACGAGGCCGCGACGGAATGCGAGACCGCGCTCGCGGCCACGGAGGACGCGGAGACCCGCGAACGTCTCACGGGGGAACTGGCCGACACCCACCGGCAGCGCGAGGAACTGCTCGCCGGCCACGAGTGATCCACTGATCCACCGTGCACGTCCCGGCTCCCCTACCCGCCGGGGCCGTCACGGGCACCCCCACCCGCCGGCCCGGCCCCGGCCGCGCCGTGGGCGGAGCCGAAGACCGTCGGCGAAGCAGGCTGGGACCGGCTCGCCCCGGACGGCTATTCCACGCCGATCAGCAGCGCGGCGGACTGGCTTCCGCCGTGGTAGACCACCGTGTCCACGCCGAGATGGCAGGTGCGGACGCGGGAGGAGAGTGCTTCCGCGAGCGTCTCGGGTGCGTGGTCGGCGAGCACGAGGGTGACGAGTTCGCCGCCTGCGGCGAGCATGCGGTCGAGGACGGCTTCGGCCGTCTCCGCCAGGTCCGCGGCGATGACCGCGACGTCGCCGTCGATCAGGCCGAGGACGTCTCCCGCCTGGCAGATGCCGGCCATGGTCCAGGCCTCGCGTTCGGCCACGGCGACCTCTCCGTAGCGTGTGGCGCCCGCAGCCGCGGTCATGGCGACGACGTCCTCGTCGAAGCGGCGGTCGGGTTCGTGGACGGCGAGTGCGGCGATGCCCTGGACGGCGGCCCGGGTGGGGATGAGGGCGACCCGAACGCCCTCGCCGCGGGCCTGCTCCGCGGCGGCGGCCGCGGTGTGGCGCAGGTCGGCGTCGTTGGGCAGGAGGACGACCTCGCGGGCGTGGGCACGGCGGATCGCCTCGACGAGTTCCCCGCTGGCGGGCGGCTCGCCGGGGCGGGCCAGGACGGTGGTGGCGCCGGCTTCCTCGCACAGTCCGGCCAGGCCCTCGCCGGGCACGACGGCGACGACCGCGCGCTGGACCTGCTCGCGGGGCGTCGGCACCGCGCTGTCGAAGTGGGTGATGCGGATCCGGTACGGCCGGCCTGCCTCGACTCCCGCTTCGACGGCGGCGCCCGCGTCGTCGACGTGGACGTGGACGTTCCACAGCCCGTCGCCGCCGACCACGACGAGGGAGTCGCCGAGGCCGTCCAGCCGGGACCGGAGCCGCTCGACGGGCGCGTCGTCGGCTTCGAGGAGGTAGATGACCTCGAAGGCCGGGCCGCTGTCGTGGGCCTCGCAGGGGTCGACGTCGTGCACCGGTCCGACGGTGCGGGCGAGTGCCGCGGGGGCTTCCCCGGAAAGGGCCTCGACGAGGGCGGCGAGGACCGCGACGAGGCCGCGTCCGCCGGCGTCGACGACGCCCGCGCGGCCGAGGACGTCGAGCTGCCCCGGCGTGGCCCGCAGGGCCGCCACGGCCCGCTCGTACGCGTCGCGGGCGACCGCCGCGGGGTCGCCGCCGACCGCGTTGCCGGCCGCCGTGGCGACGGTGAGGATGGTGCCCTCGACGGGGTGGGCGACGGCCCGGTACGCAGCGGTGGCGGCCCGGCGCAGCGCGGGGCCGAGCGTCTCGCCCGCGGCGAGCACCTCCGCCATGCCGCGCAGCAGCTGCGCGAGGATCGTGCCGGAGTTGCCCCGCGCGCCGATGAGCGCCCCGTGAGCCATGGCCTTGATGACGTCGGCGAGCTGCGGGGGCCCGTTGTCGACCGCTTCATGGGCGGCGAAGACGGCCTCCACCGCCTGTTCCGCGGATTCCACGGTCAGGTAGAGGTTCGTACCGGTGTCCCCGTCCGCGACCGGATAGACGTTGATCGCGTCGATCTCCTCGCGGTCCCTGCCGAGGGCGGCGAGGGCCAGTGAGCACCAGGTGCGTACCGCGGGGGCGTCGAGGGTCTGCGGCACCTGGCGTCCTCCTGGGTCCCTTGATCGGCTTACGCACCGCAGGGTAGACCCCGGGCCGGAACGGGCTCGGGGTGGGTGGCCGGGGGTGCCATGGTAGTTTCGTTCTACGGGAGCAGGCGTTGTATGCTGCTCCGGTTGCCCGATGAATATCGGGACGTCCCCGGCCACGCCACCGTCAGTCACTCGAGTCTGATTCCGGCAACGCCGGATTTCACTGTACGTGTATCTGAAGTCTTTGGAGTGACCCGTGGCTGCCAACTGCGACGTCTGCGGCAAGGGGCCGGGCTTCGGCAACAACATCTCGCACTCGCACCGCCGTACGTCCCGTCGCTGGAACCCGAACATCCAGCGCGTGCGTGCCGTGGTCGGTGGGACGCCGAAGCGGCTCAACGCCTGCACCTCGTGCATCAAGGCCGGCAAGGTCTCGCGCTAACGCCGTTCGTCGTAGCGCAGCCCTGCGGTTGCCTTGGAAGCCGGTCCACCTCGGTGGGCCGGCTTTTGCCGTTCCCTTCGGCGCCCGCGGGCCGAGACCGCAGCAGGGTCACAGGACGGCCGACGGCGTCCGCCCCGCGGCTCGACCACACCACGGCGAGCGGTGCCGGCCCGCGGTCCGACGGGGCGCACACCGCCCGAGGTGTTGCTAGGCGCCTTGCGCGCGGAACCGCCAACCGTGGTCGACCGGTCCGATCCCGTCGCCGAGCGCGAACCCCGCCGCGATGGCGCCGGTGACGTACTCCTTGGCTGCGGTCACGGCACCGGGGACGGCGAGTCCCCTGGCGAGACCGGACGCGATCGCCGAGGCAAGCGTGCAGCCGGTGCCGTGGGTGTGGCGGTTGTCGTGCCGCGGGGCGCGCAGCCAGTGCTCCTCGGTGCCGTCGGTGAGCAGGTCGACGGCGTCACCGGGCAGATGCCCGCCCTTGATCAGGGCCCAGCGCGGTCCGAAGGAGAGGATCGCGTCGGCGGCCCGCCGCATCCCGTGCTCGTCCTCGACGACGATCCCGGTGAGCCGGGCCACCTCGTCGAGGTTGGGCGTGGCGACGGTGGCCCGGGGCAGCAGGCTCTTCCGCACCGAACCGAGTGCGGACTCGGCGAGCAGCGGGTCGCCGTGCTTGGAGACCCCGACGGGGTCGACGACGACCGGTGCGCCGGTGTCCGCGAGGAGTTCGGCGACGGTCTCGACGAGCGTGGCGGACGCGAGCATGCCGGTCTTCACGGCCTGTACGCCGATGTCGTCGACGACGGCGCGGTACTGGGCCCGTACCGCCTCCGCGGGGAGCTCCCAGGCTTCTTGTACGCCCCGGGAGTTCTGTGCGGTGACGGCGGTGACGACGCTCATGCCGTGCACGCCGAGGGCGAGCATGGTCTTGAGGTCGGCCTGGATGCCGGCACCGCCGCCGGAGTCGGATCCGGCGACGGTCAGTACCCGGGGCGGGGTCGCGGCCAGGGGGGTCACAGCTCGTCCGCGTGGCCGCCGAAGTGGTCCCAGCCGCCCTTGCTGGTCCACGGCGCACCGTCGACGGTGACCTGGGGCAGCGCGGAGGGGTTGAGGACCTCGCCGATGACCTTCCAGCGGGCGGGGAGCTTCACGTCGGGCGGGAAGGTGGCGACGATCGCGTGGTCCTCGCCGCCGCTCAGCACCCACTGCAGGGGGTCGACGCCGACGGCCTGGCCGATGTCGTTCATCTGGGTGGGGATGTCGATGAGGCCGGAGCGCAGGTCTATGCGGACCTTGCTGGCCTCGGCGATGTGACCGAGGTCGGCGACCAGTCCGTCGCTGACGTCCGTCATGGCGGTGGCGCCGAGCCCGGCAGCGGCGGGACCGGCGTGGTACGGCGGTTCGGGCCTGCGGTGCGCCTCCACGAAGGCGCGGGGCGAGCGGAAGCCGCGGGAGAGGACCGCGTACCCGGCGGCGGACCAGCCCAACCAGCCGGTGTAGGCGACGACATCGCCGGGCTGGGCTCCGGCGCGGGTGACCGGCTCGTGGTTGCGCAGGTCGCCGAGGGCGGTGATGGACACGGTGATGGTGTCGCCGCGCACGACGTCGCCGCCGACCACGGCTGCCCCGGCGACCTGGCATTCGTCGCGCAGTCCGTCCATGAGCTCGGTGGGCCAGGTGGCGGGGAGTTCCGCCGGCACTACGAGGCCGAGCAGCAGCGCCGTGGGGACGGCGCCCATCGCGGCGATGTCGGCGAGGTTCTGTGCGGCGGCCTTGCGGCCGACGTCGTACGCCGTCGACCAGTCGCGCCGGAAGTGCCGTCCTTCGAGCAGGATGTCGGTGCTCGCCACCACCCTGCGGTCGGGGGCGGCCACGACCGCGGCGTCGTCCCCCGGGCCGAGCCGTACCGCCGGGGTGGAGGTGAGCCGGGAGGTGAGCTCTCTGATGAGCCCGAACTCGCCCAACTCGCCGACTGTGCCCTTCATCGCCGTTCCCCTTCTTGGCCGGCTTCCCGCCCGTTCTGCTCCGGGTCGCGAGCCGTCACCGCTCCAGTTACCGTCAACACATACGTCAACTTCTGATCTCCGTACGCCACGCCTCGGGGACGCATCCCGGTCGCCGGGCCGGAGGTTCCACCGGCCGCAAGGAGTATCCCCGGCGTAGGTGGGGGAAGGGTCTCCCCGTGGTGTGCGGCGACGCGGTACCGTGGCGTCCCTTCTTCCCACATGATCCTCGTGGCCGCCCTGGAGGTTCCGTGGTACAGGCGTACATCCTCATCCAGACCGAGGTGGGCAAGGCGTCGCTCGTCGCCGAGACCATCGGGCAGATCCCGGGAGTGATCCAGGCCGAGGACGTGACCGGGCCGTACGACGTGATCGTGCGGGCGCAGGCCGACACGGTCGACGAGCTGGGCCGGATGGTGGTGGCCAAGGTGCAGCAGGTGGACGGCATCACACGCACATTGACCTGCCCGGTCGTGCATCTGTAGCCCCCGTCTACGCTGGGCCGGTGACCTTCACCCGCCACCGGCCTCTTCTCGTACCCGCCGCGGCCTTCCTGCTGGCCGTGGCGGGCTGTACCTCCACGGGTGCGGAGGTGTCGATCACGGTCCCCGAGCCGCCGGAGAAGACCGCCGCGCTCTGCCGTGCCCTGGACGAGGCGCTGCCGGGCACGCTGGCCGGTCTCGAACGGAATGATCCCAGACCCGAATCCCCGCTGACCGCCCGGTGGGGGGACGATTCTGCGATCGTACTGCGCTGCGGGATCCCCCGGTCCGCGCCGGTGCACGACGATTCCGTGACCCCGGTGACCGCGGACGACGTCGGCTGGACGGTGCACAAGGCGGACGACGGC
Source organism: Streptomyces sp. NPDC030222 (assembly GCF_055573115.1). NCBI lineage: Bacteria > Bacillati > Actinomycetota > Actinomycetes > Kitasatosporales > Streptomycetaceae > Streptomyces > Streptomyces sp. NPDC030222. The sequence continues at coordinate 17,148 of NZ_JBVICA010000017.1, read as the reverse complement.
GGCTGGCGCGCAACCACGGCGCTGCGGCTCGCCACGGTGGAGGTCAGTGCCCCGTCGAAGTTCGCCCATGACGTCGGAGCGCTGATGGAACTGGCCCGCCCGGTCCGGCGGACGATCCCCGAGGGCATCCCTTCCTACTGAACCCTCCCGGCCCTTCCCCGTGCCGCTCCCCCGCCCGTGGCCGCCTCGGCGGTACGGGCGGCAATCCGGAACCGTGCGAACGCGACCCGGACCCGGCCGCCGGTGCGGCCGGGTCCGGGTCCGGGTCTCGGGCGGGAGTCGGGTCCCCCCAGTGGAGCAGATGCCTAGCGCAGGCCCGTCGGGCGGCGCAGCGCAGCCTGGATCAGCCGGTCGATCAGCTCCGGGTAGTCGACTCCGCTCTCCTCCCACATCCGCGGGTACATGGAGATCGGGGTGAAACCGGGCATGGTGTTGATCTCGTTGATGACGAACCCGCCGTCCTCGGTGAGGAAGAAGTCCGCACGGACCAGGCCCTCGCAGGACGCGGCCTCGAAGGCCTTGACGGCGAGCCGCTGTACCTCGGCGGTCTGCTCGTCGGTGAGCGGTGCGGGCACCATCCCGGCGGCGGAGTCGATGTACTTCGCCTCGAAGTCGTAGAAGTCGTGGGCGGAGACCGGCGGGATCTCGGCGGGCACGCTCGCGCGCGGGCCGTCCTCGAACTCCAGCACGCCGCATTCGATCTCGCGACCCCGGAGCAGCGACTCGACGAGGATCTTGGGGTCGTGGCGGCGGGCCTCCTCGATCGCCTCGTCCAGGCCGGAGAGGTCGTCGACCTTGGTGATGCCCATGGAGGAGCCGGCCCGGGCGGGCTTGATGAACAGCGGCCAGCCGTGCTCGCCCGCGAAGTCGACGATCTTCTTGCGGGCGGCGGCCGGGTCCCGGTCCCACTCCTGCGGCCGGATCACCTCGTACGGGCCGACGGGCAGGCCGAAGGAGATGAAGACCCGCTTCATGTACTCCTTGTCCTGGCCGACGGCGGAGGCGAGCACACCGGAGCCCACGTAGGGGACGCCGGCCAGTTCCAGCAGGCCCTGGAGGGTGCCGTCCTCGCCGTAGGGGCCGTGCAGCACGGGGAAGACGACGTCGACCTCGCCCAGGGCCTTGGGGACCGCACCGGGCTCGGTGTAGAGGACCTCACGGCTGCCCGGGTCGGCGGACAGCACGACGGTGCCGTCCGCGGAGTCCGCGAGCTGTTCGACGTTCGGCACCTTGCGGTCGGCGATGGCCATCCGCTCGGGTGCGTCCGCGGTGAGTGCCCAGCGGCCGTCCACGGTGATACCGATCGGCAGCACGTCGTACCTGGCGCGGTCGATGGAGCGGAGCACAGCGCCGGCCGTGACGACCGAGATGCCGTGCTCGGAGCTGCGGCCGCCGAACACGACGGCGACGCGCGGCTTGCGCAGCTGCTGCTGCTCGGGGCTCTGGGGGAGGTTCTCGCTGCTCATATCGCGACGAGCGTACCCCGTCGTTCGAATCGCGTCAGCGACGCTCCGGCTTGGCACTCCGTGACATGAGGTCCTTGAGGGCCACGATGGGCGGCTTCCCCTCGTGGACGATCGAGACGACGGTCTCCGTGATGGGCATGTCGACGCCGTGCCTGCGGGCCAGATCGAGCACGGACTCGCAGGACTTGACGCCCTCCGCGGTCTGCTTCGTGGCGGCGATGGTCTCCTGGAGCGTCATGCCGCGGCCGAGGTTGGTGCCGAAGGTGTGGTTGCGGGAGAGCGGCGAGGAGCAGGTGGCGACGAGGTCGCCCATGCCGGCGAGGCCGGCGAAGGTGTGCGCGTCGGCGCCCATGGCGAGGCCGAGCCGGGTGGTCTCGGCCAGGCCGCGGGTGATCAGGGACGCCTTGGTGTTGTCCCCGAGGCCCATGCCGTCCGCGATGCCGACGGCGAGCGCGATGACGTTCTTGACGGCTCCACCGAGCTCGCAGCCCACGACGTCGGTGTTGGTGTACGGCCGGAAGTAGGGAGTGTGGCAGGCGGCCTGGAGCCGCCGGGCCACGTCCTCGTCGCGGCAGGCGACGACCGCCGCGGCGGGCTGCCGGGCCGCGATCTCCTTGGCCAGGTTGGGCCCGGTGAGGACGGCGACGCGGTCGGCGGGCGCCTTGGCGACCTCCTCGATCACCTCGCTCATCCGCTTGGCGGTGCCCAGTTCGACACCCTTCATCAGGGAGACGAGGACGGTGTCGGCGGGCAGCAGGGGTGCCCATTCGGCGAGGTTCCCGCGGAGCGTCTGGGAGGGCACCGCGAGGACGGTGAACGCGGCGTCCCGTGCGGCTTCGGCGGGGCTGGTGGTGGCCCGCAGGTTCGCGGGCAGTTCGACGCCCGGGAGGTAGTCGGGGTTGGTGCGGGTGGTGTTGACGGCCTCGACGAGCTCGGCCCGGCGGCCCCAGAGGGTCACCTCGCATCCCGCGTCGGCCAGGACCATGCCGAAGGCGGTGCCCCAGGAGCCCGTTCCGAAGACGGCTGCACGGGTCACTTGGCGCCCTCCCCCGCGGCCTTGCGGCGCTGTTCGAGCCGGGCCTTGCGCGGGTCCCAGGGCTCCGGCGGCGCGGTCTCGCCGCGCAGCTCCTCCAGCAGGGCGGTCACGGCGGCCATGATGACCTCGGTGGCCTCCCTGAGGACGTCCGGCGTGGGCTCATTGCCGTGGAAGCGCGAGAGGTCGACGGGCGGGCCGGCCAGCACCTGGAGGGTCTTTCGGGGGAACAGCCGGAGCTTGTTCTCCTTGGCGTACGGCGGCATGGCCAGATTGGCACCCCACTGGGCGACGGGGATCACCGGGCACTTGGTGACGAGCGCGACCCGTGCGGCGCCGGTCTTGGCGGTCATGGGCCACATGTCGGGGTCCCGGGTGAGGGTGCCCTCCGGGTAGAAGGCGACGCACTCGCCCTTCTCGATGGCCTCGACCGCGGCCCGGAAGGCGTCCAGGGCGTTGGCGGTCTCACGGTAGACGGGGATCTGGCCGGTGCCCCGCATCATCGTCCCGACGAAGCCGCTCTTGAAGAGGCCGACCTTGGCCAGGAACCGCGGCACCCGGCCGGTGTTGTACTGGTAGTGCGCATAGGACAGCGGGTCGAGGTAGGAGTTGTGGTTCACCACGGTGATGAACCCTCCTTCGGCCGGAATGTGCTCCATTCCGCGCCAGTCCCGCTTGAACAGAACCACCAGGGGCGGTTTGGCGATGACCGCCGCCAGGCGGTACCAGAAGCCGATCTTGCGGCGGGACACTCGGACACCCCTTCATTCGTTCCAGGCTGTGCGGGCTCAAGTGTCGCCCGGGGCCCCTGGTCTGTCGAGGACACCGTACGCCCCGGTCGCGGCCACGGCCGTCCGGGCCGCGGGGCGGGCGACAATGAGTGCCTTGTACTGCACGGAAGGACCGTATGGACGGAGGGCTCGCCACGGACACCCGGGGAATAGCGTCGTGGTCCCTCGTCGTACCGCTGAAACCCCTGGTCCTGGCCAAGAGCAGGCTGGCCGCCGCCACGGGCGAGACGCTGCGGCCATGGCTCGCGCTGGCGTTCGCGCAGGACACGGTGGCCGCAGCGCTGTCGTGCCCCTCGGTGGCGGATGTGGCCGTGGTCACGGATGACCCGCGGGCGGCGTCCGCGCTGGCCGCGGTGGGTGCGCGGATCGTCCCGGACGAGCCGCGGGCCGGCCTCAATGCCGCGCTGGCGCACGGTGCCCGCCGGGTGCGGGCAAAGCGTCCGGGGGCACCGGTCGCAGCGCTCAACGCGGACCTGCCCGCCTTGCGGCCTGCGGAATTGCACCGGGTACTGGATGCCGCTTCGGTATTTCCTCGGGCATTTCTCGGGGATGCGGCAGGAATCGGGACGACTTTGCTGTCGGCGGCTCCGGGCGTGGAATTGGGACCTGCATTCGGGGGGGCGTCCCGGGTCCGGCATTTGGCTTCGGGGGCCGCGGAAATCGTGCTCGAAGGGGTCGATTCGGTGCGCCGGGACGTGGACACGGGCGACGATCTGCGGGAGGCGCTGCTGCTGGGCGTGGGACCACGGACGACCGCGCGGTGCGCGGCGGTCTAGGCTTCGGGCATGCAGGCGACCGCGTACACGTACGATCCCGAATCCCGCAGCGGCAGTGTGCTGCTCGACGACGGCACACCCGTTCCGTTCGACGCCCCGGCGTTCGACGCGGGCGGGCTGCGGCTGCTGCGGCCCGGTCAGCGGGTGCGGATCGAGGTCGAGGGCGAGGGCGATGCCCGCCGCATCACGCTGGTGACCCTCCAGACGTTCTGATCCGCGCGCGGCGCGTTCCGGCTCGTACGCACCGTGCCGCCTGCCTCCCTCGCCGTCTCCCGCCTCGTACGGCACGCTGCCCGTAGGCTCCACGCCGCGTGCGGCCCACCGCCCGTAGGCTCCACGCCGCGTGCGGCCCACCGCCCGTACGCTCCACGCCGCATGTCCCGCGCCGTCTCCCGCCCCGTGCGTTCCGGCGCCCGCGAGTCCGGCGCCTCACGTTCCAACGGCTCCGGGCTCCGCTGCCGGAGATCCCGGGGCGAACCACCTGCCCCCGTCCAGCGGGTTCCCGCTAGCCGAGGCCCGATCCCGGCCGTCCGCATCACGGCCGGTCCTGCGGCCCGTATCCGACGTGCCTCCGGCCCGCCGCTCCCGCACACGGAAACACCGCGGGCCGGGCTCCCCTGAGGGAGTCCGGCCCGGCGCGTGAGTGGCCCATCGGCCAGGTGCCGCTTACTTCCTGGCAGTGGCCTTCTTCGCGGTGGTCTTGCGCGCGGTGACCTTCTTGGCCGGCGCCTTCTTCGCCACGGCCTTCTTGGCGGGCGCGGTCTTCTTCGCGGCCGCGGTCTTCGCGGTCGTCGTCTTCTTGGCGGCCGCGGTCTTCGCGGTCGTCGTCTTCTTGGCGGCCGCGGTCTTCTTGACGGCGGTCTTCTTCGCCGCGGCGGTGGTCCGCTTGGCGGCCGTGGTCTTCTTCGCGGCCGCCTTCTTCGCCGCGGCCTTCTTCGCCGCGAGCTGGAGGCTGCCCTTCGGGGCCTTCTTGACGGAGACCTCGCCACCCTTGGGGAGCTTCTTCGTGCCGCTGACCAGGTCCTTGAAGCCCTGACCGGCGCGGAAGCGCGGCACCGAGGTCTTCTTGACCCGCACGCGCTCGCCCGTCTGCGGGTTGCGCGCGTAACGGGCCGGACGGTCGACCTTCTCGAACGAGCCGAAACCAGTGACCGAGACACGGTCGCCCGCCACGGTTGCACGAACGATCGCATCGAGGACCGCGTCGACAGCGTCCGCGGCCTGCTGGCGGCCGCCGAGCTTGTCGGCAATCGCTTCTACGAGCTGCGCCTTGTTCACGTCTTCCCCTTCGGAGACATTGCCGGAACGAAAGTGTTCAAGCGTTTTCGCACGTTAGGCAGATATATACCGCAAATCAAACACGAAACGGGCTAATCACCCTAGTGCCGCAACGGATCAGTCGCCTTCGGGGAATCGACCCTCGTCGAGGTCCTTCATCAACAGGTCCAGACGCCTTGCCGCATCGGCGAGATCGTGTTTTGCCGCGGCGGTTATGACCAGCAGCTTCCGGGACAGCGTCATCCGCACGCCCTCCGGGACTTGCAGTGCACGCACCTTGGCGTGGGCTTCTTTCAGTCGGTTCGCCACCACCTCGTAGAGCTCGAGTTGGCTGTCGCGTTCCATGCGCCGATTGTGCCATCTGGGGCGAGTTGTCGCCTCCGACAGAGGTAACTGGCGGCCCCGGAACCGCAGTCGGCAATCCGGACGGACCACCGACACGCAAGTTCATATCCAGCCATCTTACGGGAGATCCCGCCGAGTTGGTCTTCTCCGGGGCCGAAAAAAGCCGGTGCGCCCCGGCCCGAGGAGGGCCGGGGCGCACCGGGGGGAACAGTGCCGAACGGGTGTCAGGCCTGGACGGTGCTCGGCTTGAAGGAGGGCCTGCCCGCCTCGTACTCCGAGATGTCGGCCTCGCTCTGGAGCGTGATGCTGATGTCGTCCAGACCGTTCAGCAGCCGCCAGCGGGCGTTCTCGTCGAGCTCGAAGTCCGCGGTCACGCCGGCGGCGCGCACCTGGCGGTCCTCCAGGTCCACGGTGATCTCGGCGGTCGGGTCCGCCTCGGTCAGCTCCCAGAGGGCGTCCACGGTCTTCTGGTCCAGGACCACCGTGAGCAGGCCGTTCTTCAGCGAGTTGCCACGGAAGATGTCGGCGAAGCGGGACGAGATCACTGCCTTGAAGCCGTAGTTCTGCAGGGCCCAGACGGCGTGCTCGCGGGAGGAGCCGGTGCCGAAGTCGGGACCTGCCACCAGCACCGTGGCGCCCTGGCGCTCGGGCCGGTTGAGCACGAACCCGGGATCCTTGCGCCAGGCCTCGAACAGACCGTCCTCGAACCCGTCGCGGGTGACCTTCTTCAGCCAGTGGGCGGGGATGATCTGGTCGGTGTCGACGTTGCTGCGGCGCAGCGGAACGGCGCGGCCGGTGTGGGTGGTGAAGGCTTCCATGGTCAGACTCCGGCGGTCGCGGGGGCGTCGGTCAGGTCGGCGGGCGAGGCCAGGTGGCCGGTGACCGCGGTCGCGGCGGCGACCTGCGGGGAGACCAGGTGGGTGCGGCCGCCCTTGCCCTGCCGGCCTTCGAAGTTGCGGTTCGAGGTGGACGCGGAACGCTCACCGGGGGCCAGCTGGTCGGGGTTCATGCCCAGACACATCGAGCAGCCGGCGTGCCGCCATTCGGCGCCGGCCTCCTTGAACACCTTGTCCAGGCCCTCGGAAACGGCCTGCAGACCGACCCGGACCGAGCCGGGGACGACCAGCATCCGTACGCCGTCGGCGACTTTGCGGCCCTCCAGCACTGCCGCGGCGGCGCGCAGGTCCTCGATCCGCCCGTTGGTGCAGGAGCCTACGAAGACCGTGTCGACCTTGATCTCGCGCAGCGGCTGTCCCGCGGTCAACCCCATGTACTCCAGGGCGTTTTCGGCTGCCAGACGCTCCGAAGCGTCCTCGTACGAAGCCGGGTCGGGGACGGAGGCGGACAGGGGTGCGCCCTGGCCGGGGTTGGTGCCCCATGTGACGAACGGTGACAGCGCGGACCCGTCGATGACGACCTCGGCGTCGAAGACGGCGTCGTCGTCGGTGCGCAGGGTCTTCCAGTACGCGACCGCGGCGTCCCAGTCCTCGCCCTCGGGGGCATGCGGACGGCCCTCGAGGTAGGCGAAGGTGGTCTCGTCCGGGGCGATCATGCCCGCCCGGGCGCCGGCCTCGATCGACATGTTGCAGATGGTCATCCGGGCCTCCATCGAGAGCTTCTCGATGGCCGGGCCGCGGTACTCCAGGACGTAGCCCTGTCCGCCGCCGGTGCCGATCTTCGCGATGATCGCCAGGATCAGGTCCTTGGCGGTGACCCCTTCGGCCAGCTCGCCCTCGACGGTGATGGCCATGGTCCTGGGACGGGCCATGGGCAGCGTCTGGGTGGCCAGCACGTGCTCGACCTGGCTGGTGCCGATACCGAAGGCCAGCGCGCCGAAGGCACCGTGTGTGGAGGTGTGGGAGTCACCGCAGACCACGGTGGTGCCGGGCTGGGTCAGTCCCAGCTGCGGTCCCACCACGTGGACGACACCCTGCTCGACGTCGCCCAGCGGGTGCAGCCGGACGCCGAAGTCCGCGCAGTTCTTGCGCAGCGTCTCCAGCTGGGCGCGGGAGACCGGGTCGGCGATGGGTTTGTCGATGTCCAGCGTCGGGGTGTTGTGGTCCTCGGTGGCGATGGTCAGGTCGAGCCGTCGCACCTGGCGGCCGGCCTTGCGGAGCCCGTCGAATGCCTGGGGGCTGGTCACCTCGTGCAGGAGGTGGAGATCGATGAAGAGCAGGTCGGGCTCGCCCTCGGCGCGCCGGACGACGTGGTCGTCCCAGACCTTCTCCGCGAGTGTCCTACCCATCGCTTTCCCTCCGGCCGGCCGGAACCGGCACAAACTCGAGACCCGAAACGGGGGCCGCCCAGCGGCCTCTCCTCCAGGTTCGCAAGTTCCCGGGAAATTTGAACTTGCGTTTCACAGAGTGAGACGTGAGTATCGTTGCATGGACAACTCTAGCGGCGTCGGCGTTCTCGACAAGGCAGCTCTGGTACTGAGCGCTCTGGAGTCCGGTCCGGCCACCCTCGCCGGGCTGGTCGCGGCGACAGGGCTCGCACGACCCACGGCACATCGCCTTGCCGTGGCACTGGAACACCACCGGATGGTGGCGAGGGACATGCAGGGCCGGTTCATCCTGGGCCCGCGGCTGGCGGAGCTCGCCGCCGCGGCGGGCGAGGACCGGCTCCTGGCCACGGCAGGACCGGTACTCACCCACCTGCGTGATGTGACCGGGGAGAGCGCACAGCTCTACCGGCGCCAGGGCGACATGCGCATCTGCGTGGCGGCGGCCGAGCGGCTGTCCGGACTCCGGGACACCGTTCCGGTCGGCTCCACGCTGACCATGAAGGCGGGCTCCTCCGCCCAGATCCTGATGGCCTGGGAGGAGCCGGAGCGGCTGCACCGCGGCCTTCAGGGCGCCCGCTTCACGGCTACGGCCCTGTCGGGCGTACGGCGCCGCGGCTGGGCCCAGTCGATCGGCGAGCGCGAGCCTGGCGTGGCCTCGGTGTCCGCGCCGGTGCGCGGCCCCTCGAACCGCGTGGTGGCGGCCGTGTCGGTGTCCGGGCCGATCGAGCGGCTGACCCGCCACCCGGGCCGCATGCACGCCCAGGCGGTCATCGACGCCGCGGCACGTCTCACCGAGGCGCTGCGCCGGGCCGGCTGACGCCTCCCCCTTTCGTCCTTCCGCCCTCGGGCGGCCGCTCCGACGCCGCAGCGGCCTGCCCGGGGGCTTCTCCCTGCCCGCCGGCTGCGGGGCGTTCCGCCGGCAGCACAGACACGGAAACGGCACCACAGACACGGAAACGGCACCACAGACACGGAAAAGCCCTCCGCGATCACGCGGAGGGCTTTTCCTGACGTACCCCCGACCGGATTCGAACCGGCGCTACCGCCTTGAGAGGGCGGCGTGCTAGGCCGCTACACAACGGGGGCATGGATCTCGACGATCCAGCTGGGCTACCAGGACTCGAACCTAAACTAACTGAACCAGAATCAGTCGTGCTGCCAATTACACCATAGCCCATGGTGGTATAGACCAGTACCCCCGACCGGATTCGAACCGGCGCTACCGCCTTGAGAGGGCGGCGTGCTAGGCCGCTACACAACGGGGGCCCTAGCGATCCTGCATCGAGGGCACCGGGTGCGACCCAGGTGACCCCGCGGGAAGGATCAGTACCCCCGACCGGATTCGAACCGGCGCTACTGCCTTGAGAGGGCAGCGTGCTAGGCCGCTACACAACGGGGGCTTTGCAGATGAGCTCTGCGAGCTGGCCTACCTGGACTCGAACCAAGACTAACTGAACCAGAATCAGTCGTGCTGCCAATTACACCATAGGCCACCAAAACTCAACCCTTCACAGGGTCTTGTTCGGCTTGCGCCTCCCTGCCGGCCTTTCAGCCCGCCCGGCGGCGCAGGAAGAACATTACCCGAAGGTGTCCGGCGCTCCAAAACGGGTATCCCCGCGCAGCAGTCCGGGGAGTTCGTCGAGCCCCTTGATGCTGATCAGTCCCTGCTCCCCGCCCGTGCCGGCCCGGTCGAGCCAGACGCCGGTCAGACCCGCCCCGGCGGCGCCGCGGGCGTCGATCTCGGGGTGGTCCCCGACGTACAGCACCTCCTCGGGGGGCGCGCCCAGGGCGGCGCAGCCCGCGAGGAACGCCTCCACCGCAGGCTTGGACACGCCCAGCTCGGCGGCGCACAGCACCGCCTCGAAGCGGTCCCAGACCCCGAGGGCACGCAGCTTGGGCTCCTGCGCGGTCAGGCTGGAGTTCGAGAGCACCGCGTGCCGGTATCCGTCGGCGAGCAGGTCCAGTGTGGGCAGCGCATCCGGGAAGAGCGTCCAGGCGGCCTTGTAGTGGGCCACGTACCCGTCGAACCACACGTCCGCGGTCTCGTCGTCCATCGGCCTGCCGAGGAAGGTCCTCACGCGGTCCCGGCGCTGCCCCGTGAAGTCGGTCTCCCCGGCCGCGAACCGGGCCCAGTGCAGGTCCGTCGCCTCCCGCCACAGAGCGAGGGCGTGCTCGGCGGACGTGAATCCGTCGAGCAGGCCCTCCGCCTGCAGGTGCTTCCACAACCCTGCGCGGTCCGCACCCGTGTAGTCGAAGAGCGTGTCGTCGATGTCCCAGAGGACCGCGCGTATGGGCATGGCCCGAGTCTAGGGGTGTCCGGTGGACCAGGGTCGGGCCCGGCCATGATCCACCGGACACCCCTGGCCACAACGCCGGTGGGGCGGCAGCCGCGCGGGCCGCCGCCCCACCGGGCAGGAATCGGATCCGGGGTGTGCCCGGCTACGCGGCGAGCTTCGCCAGGGCCGCGTCGACACGGGCCAGGGTCTTCTCCCGGCCGAGGATCTCCAGGGACTCGAAGAGCGGCAGGCCGACCGTGCGGCCGGTGACCGCGACCCGGACGGGCGCCTGGGCCTTGCCAAGCTTGAGGCCGTGCTCCTCGCCGGCCGCGAGCACGGCGGTCTTGAGTGCCTCGGCGTTCCAGTCCGCCGCCTCCAGCTTGGCGCGGACGGTGCGCAGCAGGGCGTCGGAGCCCTCCTTCATCGCCTTCTGCCAGGACGCCTCGTCCTGCACCGGCTCGTCGAGGAAGAGGAAGTCGACGTTGTCGGTGATGTCGGAGAGGACCGTGAGGCGGGTCTGGGCGTGCGGGGCGATGACCTCCCAGGCGGTCCGGTCGAAGGCCTCGGGCGCCCAGGGGGCGTGCGGGGCGGTCAGCCAGGGCTCGCAGGCCTCGGCGAAGGCCTTGGGGTCGAGCCGGCGGATGTGGTCGGCGTTGATCGCCTCGGCCTTCTTGAGGTCGAAGCGGGCCGGGTTGGCGTTGACGTCCTTGACGTCGAAGGCCGCCACCATCTCGTCGATCGAGAAGAGGTCCCGGTCGGCGGAGAGGGACCAGCCCAGCAGCGAGAGGTAGTTGAGCAGTCCCTCAGGGAGGAAGCCGCGCTCCCGGTAGAGGTTGAGGGAGGACTGCGGGTCGCGCTTGGAGAGCTTCTTGTTGCCCTCGCCCATGACGTACGGCAGATGGCCGAACTCCGGAACGCCCTTGGCGATGCCGAGTTCCATCAGCGCCTTGTAGAGGGCGATCTGGCGCGGAGTGGAGGAGAGGAGGTCCTCGCCGCGCAGGACGTGGGTGATCTCCATCAGCGCGTCGTCGACCGGGTTGACGAGCGTGTAGAGGGGCGCGCCGTTGGCGCGGACGATGCCGTAGTCCGGGACGTTGTCCGGGGTGAAGGTGAGCTCGCCGCGGACCAGGTCGGTGAAGGTGATCGGCTCGTCGGGCATCCGGAAGCGGACGATGGACTCGCGCCCCTCGGCCTCGTAGGCCGCCTTCTGCTCGGCGGTGAGGTCCCGGCACGTGCCGTCGTAGCCGGAGGGCAGGCCGGCGGCGCGGGCGGCCTCGCGGCGGTCCTCCAGCTCGGTGGCGGTGCAGTAGCAGTGGTAGGAGTAGCCGCCGTCGAGGAGCCTGGCGGCGACGTCCTGGTAGATGTCCATCCGCTGGGACTGGCGGTAGGGGGCGTGCGGTCCGCCGACCTCGGGGCCCTCGTCCCAGGTGAAGCCGAGCCAGCGCAGCGCGTCGAGGAGCTGCTCGTAGGACTCCTCGGAGTCGCGGGCCGCGTCCGTGTCCTCGATGCGGAAGACGAACGTACCGCCGTGGTGGCGGGCGAACGCCCAGTTGAAGAGGGCGGTGCGGACCAGACCCACATGGGGGTTGCCGGTCGGGGAGGGACAGAAACGTACGCGAGGGGGGTTAGCCACGCTTGATCACCCTGTTGGTGAGAGTGCCGATGCCTTCGATGGTGACGGCGACCTCGTCGCCGACGTTGAGGGGGCCGACCCCGGCGGGGGTGCCGGTGAGGATGACGTCTCCGGGGAGCAGCGTCATGGCCTCGGTGATGTGGACGACCAGGTCCTCGATGGAGCGGATCATGTCGCTCGTGCGACCCAGCTGGCGTTGTTCGCCGTTGACCGTGCACTGGATGGTGAGGTCGGCGGGGTCGAGGTCGGTCTCCACCCAGGGGCCGAGCGGGCAGGAGGTGTCGAAGCCCTTCGCGCGGGCCCACTGCGTCTCGCGCCGCTGCACGTCCCGTGCCGTGACGTCGTTGGCGCAGGTGTAGCCGAGGATGACGTCCTTGACGCGCTCACGGGGTACCTCGCGGCACATGCGGCCGATCACGACGGCCAGCTCGGCCTCGTGGTGCAGCTCCTCCGAGAAGGACGGGTACTCGATGGCGTCGCCGGAGCCGATCACCGAGGTGGTGGGCTTGAAGAAGGCGACGGGGACGTCCGGGACCTCGTTGCCGAGTTCCGCGGCGTGTTCGGCGTAGTTGCGCCCGATGGCGACGACCTTGTTCGGCAGTACGGGCGGCAGCAGCCGGACCTTGCTCAGCGGGACCTTGGTCCCGGAGAGCTCGAAGTCGGCGTACGGGATTCCCTTGATGATGTCGAGGACGAGGCCGTCGGGGTCTTCGCCCTCGACCACGCCGAAGGCGACATTGCCGTCGATGGAGAACCTGGCGATGCGCACGGGATGCTGGCGCCCCTCACTGCTTGACCTGCTGGCTGGAGTCTGACGCTCCAGGCTAACGCGGCCGGGGGCGGCGGCCTTGCGTATTACGGGGTGCCGTGGTGGGGCAGTCCCGGAGGTGTCATCCGGCGACGGCCGCCGGGGCCTCCATGAGGATGGTGCGACGGGGGTTGGCGGTGCTGGCCGGCAGGTCGACGGAGTGCTCCGGCCGCTCCACCGCGTGCAGGTCCGCGGCACTGTCGAGGTGCGCGAGAGTGGTGCGACGCGGGTTGGCTATGTTGCGGAACATCATCGTCGTCTTCATCTGCTTCTTCGGACCTTGTCGGTTGGAGCGGCGGACCGCTTGTCGGATGGGCCATCCCTGTAAAGCGTCAGGCTAAACATCGAATTCCCATCGAATCGTTGATTTCGACGACGATCATTGTGTGAGTTTGCTCACGGATTGCCGGGCATTCCGGACAGTTCGGACCTGGATCACCAGGAGTGGAATCGGACATTGCGTAACTGAACCCGCCATTCCGCTCCTGATCATGGCGACTGGGACACTCACCCCGCCGACGAGAATTGCAAGGGATGTCCCGATTCACCCGGTTCTTTTTCCACATCCCGTGACGGGGCAGGCGCGTGGGGTCACCGAAACGTACCTGTCCGGCGCGGGCCTTGTTGGAGATCCGGCACTGTGCTGGAATTCCACGCACCGCCGCGGGTTTGAGGCCGGCGTGCAGGGGCGCAAAGGAGCGCCGAGTGCGGCGGTAAGGGGGAGCGCCGGTCACTCACGACCAAACGGGGTGCACCGTGCCCCGCTAACGCCGACACCGCCCCGCCGTCCGACGGAGGGGCGCCTGGTCCAGAGGTTGCGACGCTAGTGCAGGGACGTTTCAAGAGGGATGGCAGCGCTGCGGCTGAACAGGAGCCGCGCGGCGGGACCGACCGCGGCTCCTCGCCCCAGCACGCCCAGAGCCAGGGTCCGGCGAAGGCCGGCGACGAGGGCGGCGGCACCACCGACCGTCCGGGTGCGGGCGGTGACGGCAAGAAGGCCTCCCCGTTCAGTTCGGTGACCCCCGACAAATCCAACTCCACGGGCCCGCGAATAGCGCTGCGCAACTGGCGCATCAGCACGCGCCTGGTCTCGCTGCTGGCCCTCCCCGTGGTCGCGGCGACGACGCTCGGTGGTCTCCGTATCAACGAGTCCCTTGACAGCATGGAGCAGCTGGACCACATGCAGCTGCTCACGGAGATGACGCGGCAGGCGACCGAGCTCGCCTCCGCCCTCCAGGAGGAGCGCGACGAGTCGGCGGGCCCCCTCGCCAACAAGACCACGGGTCCGTCGGCGACCCGGGTGGTCCAGGACCGCATCCGCACCACCGACCAGGCGTTCAAGCTGTTCCAGCAGGAGTCGGACCGGATCAAGGCGGCCAACGAGGACGAGCACCTGGACTCCATCCGCAGCAACCTGCGGGACATCAACACCCAGCTCCTCAACCTGGAGACGATCCGGCGCGAGGCGTACTCCTCGGACAACGTCGCCCAGACGGTCAACCGCTACAGCCGCCTGGTGGAGAGCCTCCTGAGCCTCTCCCAGGACATGGCCCAGGCCACCTCCAACCCGGAGATGATCCAGCGCACCCGCGCCCTGGCGGCCTTCTCGTCCGCCAAGGAGTACGTGTCGATCCAGCGCGCGATCATCGCCGCGGCCCTGCCGGCGAAGCCCGACGACGACACCCACATGTCGGAGAACGACCGGCTCCGCGGCAAGGACGCCCTCGAGGCGGAGGACCTGAAGCTCAAGACCTTCACCGCGGTCTACACCGGCGACGCCGAGGCGCTGCTGGCCCCGCTCGTCAGCGGCAGCCCCGAGATCCCGAAGTCCGAGCTCTACGCACAGCGCGTGCTGCAGCGCAAGGACGGCATCAAGACCGTGCCAGCCACCTCCTACCGCGACTGGTTCGACGCGAGTGACGTCAAGATCAACCAGATGCGGATGATCGAGGCCACGCTGCTCGGCGAGATGGAGCAGAAGGCCCGTCAGCTGCGCGAGGAGTCGCAGCGCGAGGCACTCATCAACGGTGCGCTGATCCTCCTGGTGCTCGGCGTCTCGCTGGTCGGTGCCTTCATCGTGGCCCGGTCCATGATCCGCTCGCTGCGGCGCCTCCAGGACACCGCAACCAAGGTCGCCCAGGAACGTCTGCCCGAGCTCGTCAAGGAGCTCTCCGAGGCCGACCCGCAGGACGTCGACACCAGTGTCGAGTCCGTCGGTGTGCACAGCCGGGACGAGATCGGCCAGGTGGCCGCGGCATTCGACGACGTGCACCGCGAGGCGGTCCGCCTCGCCGCCGAGCAGGCCCTTCTGCGGGGCAACGTCAACGCGATGTTCACCAACCTCTCGCGCCGCAGCCAGGGCCTCATCCAGCGCCAGCTGTCCCTCATCTCCGAGCTCGAGTCCCGCGAGGCCGACCCGGACCAGCTGTCCTCCCTCTTCAAGCTGGACCACCTCGCGACCCGTATGCGCCGTAACGGCGAGAACCTCCTCGTCCTCGCGGGCGAGGAGCCCGGCCGCCGCTGGACCCGCCCGGTCCCCCTGGTCGACGTCCTGCGTGCCGCCGCCTCCGAGGTGGAGCAGTACGAGCGCATCGAACTGGCCGCCGTCCCCGCGACCGAGGTCGCCGGCCGTGTCGTCAACGACCTCGTGCACCTCCTGGCCGAGCTGCTGGAGAACGCCACCTCGTTCTCCTCCCCGCAGACCAAGGTCCGGGTCACCGGCCACGCGCTGCCCGACGGCCGCGTCCTGGTCGAGATCCACGACACCGGTATCGGCCTCTCCCCCGAGGACCTCGCGGCGATCAACGAGCGTCTCGCGTCGCCGCCCACCGTGGACGTCTCGGTGTCCCGGCGCATGGGTCTCTTCGTGGTCGGCCGCCTGTCCCTGCGGCACGGCATCCGGATCCAGCTGCGTCCCTCCGACTCGGGCGGTACGACCGCGCTGGTCATGCTGCCCGTCGACGTCGCCCAGGGCGGCAAGAAGCCGCCGGCCAAGGGCGGACAGGGTGGCCAGGGCGGACAGGCCCAGGGTGCCGGCGCACGTCCGGCCGCCGGTTCCGGTATCGCACCCGGACCCGGTGCCCGTCCCGGACTCGCCGGCGGTGCCGGACGTCTCGGCGCCGGCGCACAGCGCGGCCAGGTCCCCGGCGGGGCTCAGCGCGCCGCGCTGCCGCCCCGTGAGAGCGTCCCGCAGCAGGGCGGGCCGGGCGGCACGGGCCAGAGCGGATTCGGTCAGGGCGGCCCCGGCCGTGGTCCCGGCCGTCCGCAGCAGCCACAGGGCGGCCGTCAGGCCGGCGGCTGGGCCGACGACCAGCTCGGTGCGCCGCAGCGCGGCTCCCTCGACGCGCCGCGCGGCCACGAGGAGTCCGAGGCCACCGGCCAGTTCGCCCGTCCCGGTGCGAGCCCCGTGTCGGGCCCCGGCTCGACCGCGGAGTTCCCGCGCCCCGACTTCTCGGCGCCGCAGCCGGGTGGCCAGACCGCCGGTGCGACCGGCCAGTTCGTCCGCCCGGACGTCTACGGAACGCCTGCCGGACAGGGCCAGGACCCCTCGTCCACGGGCCAGTTCGCCCGGCCCGACGCCTCGTCCACGGGCCAGTTCGCCCGGCCCGACGCCTCGTCCACGGGCCAGTTCGCCCGGCCCGACGCCTCGTCGACCGGACAGTTCGCCCGCCCCGACGCCGGCGCGCCGCAGGGCGCCGCGGGCGGCCAGCTGCCGGCCCGCCGCCAGGGCGGCGACCTCGGTGCCACGGGTCTCGGCCCGGCCGGTCAGCGGCCGCGTATCGGCCAGCAGGGCCAGGGCGCCGGTGCTCCGCGCCGCCCGGCAGCGAGCCTGCCGCCGCAGCCCCAGCCCGAGGCACTGCCCCCGGCTCCGGGCCCCGGTGACGGCCGCACCCCGCTGTACGACACGCTGGAGACCAACTGGTTCCACGGCGACGGCTCAGGCCGGCAGCAGGCGCAACGTCCGCAGACCGCCGCCCCGCAGCAGCACGTACCCCAGCAGCCGACGCCGCAGGGGCAGTCCGGTGGCGCCGCGGCCGGCACGGCCTGGCGCACCACGCCGAACGACGAGTTCGTGCGGCAGGCGGAGCGGACCCGGAAGCCCGCTGCGGGCGGGGTCACCGGTTCGGGTCTGCCGCGCCGTGTGCCGCGCGCCAACCTGGTGCCCGGTACCGCGCAGCAGCAGCCCACCCAGACCGGACCGCAGGTGTCGCGGGCTCCCGACGAGGTCCGCGGTCGTCTGACCAACCTGCGCCGCGGCATCCAGCAGGGCCGGCACCAGGCCGGCAACGGTCCCGAGAACTCCGGGGACGGCTCGTCCACCGGCAGCTACACCCGCCCCACTCACCAGCAGGAGCGTGAGTTTTGAGCCCGATGAGCCAGGCGGCACAGAACCTGAACTGGTTGATCACCAACTTCGTGGACAACACCCCCGGGGTGTCCCACACCGTGGTGGTCTCC
>NZ_JBVICA010000016.1:173492-179599 GCF_055573115.1 Streptomyces sp. NPDC030222 | reverse complement strand
TCCACCACATACTGAATCGCCGGCTTGTCCACCACCGGCAACATCTCCTTCGGAGTCGCCTTGGTCGCCGGAAGGAACCGCGTGCCGAGCCCGGCAGCGGGAATGACAGCCTTGCTGATCATGAGGGTTTCGCTTTCGAGTGAATGCCGCGAGGCCCTGCCGACGGGAGTGACAGGGCCTCGCAGATGGATCAGTCGCCCGGAAGGGGGTCAGCCGCCGATGACGACGCGGCGGACACCTTCCCAGCGGGCCGGGTCGGTGGTGCGGCGGCCGTCGACCAGGACGGTGACGTCCGGCAGGTCGGAGGCGGCCAGCTCCTTGTACTCGGCGTGGTCGGCCTGGAGGATCGCCGCGGTGACCTTCTCCCCCTGGTGCGGGGTGAGGCCGTGCGCGGCCAGCTCCTCGGCCGTGTACATCGGGTCGGAGACGAACGGCACCGCGCCGCGCGCCTTGAGCGCCTCGACGGTCGGGAAGACGCCGGAGAACGCGGTCTCCTTGACGCCACCGCGGTACGCGGCACCCAGCACCAGCACGTGCACGTCCTTCAGGTCGCCGTAGGCGGCGGCCAGCAGGTCCACGGCGTACTCCGGCATGGCGGCGTTGGCCTCACGGGCCGAGCGCACCACGGTCGCCTCCGGGTCGTTCCACAGATACATCCGCGGGTAGATCGGGATGCAGTGGCCGCCGACGGCGATGCCGGGCTGGTGGATGTGGCTGTACGGCTGCGAGTTGCAGGCCTCGATGACCTTCTTGACGTCGATGTCGTTCTTGTCGGCGAAACGGGCGAACTGGTTCGCCAGACCGATGTTGACGTCGCGGTAGGTGGTCTCGGCGAGCTTCGCCAGCTCCGAGGCCTCGGCGGTGCCCAGGTCCCAGACGCCGTTCGGCTGCGGCAGGTCGTCGCGCTCGTCGAAGTCCAGCACCTGCTCGTAGAACTCCACACCGCGCTGCGTGGCGGCCTCGTCGATGCCGCCGACGAGCTTGGGGTAGCGGCGCAGGTCGGCGAAGACCCGGCCGGTGAGGACCCGCTCCGGCGAGAACACCAGGTGGAAGTCCTTGCCGGCGGTCAGGCCGGAGCCCTGCTCCAGCATCGGCGCCCAGCGGGTGCGGGTGGTGCCGACCGGGAGGGTGGTCTCGTAGGAGACGAGGGTGCCGGGCTTGAGGCCCTTGGCGATCTCGCGGGTGGCGGCGTCCATCCAGCCGAAGTCCGGCACGCCCTCGGCGTCCACGAACAGCGGAACGACGACCACGACGGCCTCGGACTGGGCGACGGCGGCGGCGGTGTCCGTCGTCGCGCTCAGCAGGCCGGCGCCGACCGTCTCCTTCAGCAGACGGTCGAGGTCGAACTCACCGGGGAAGGGCTCGGTGCCGGCGTTGACGAGCTCGACGACCTTCTCGTTGACGTCCGCGCCGATGACCTTGTGGCCCTTGGCGGCGAACTGCACGG
This sequence comes from Streptomyces sp. NPDC030222, assembly GCF_055573115.1. Classification (NCBI taxonomy): domain Bacteria; kingdom Bacillati; phylum Actinomycetota; class Actinomycetes; order Kitasatosporales; family Streptomycetaceae; genus Streptomyces; species Streptomyces sp. NPDC030222. The sequence goes on along the minus strand of NZ_JBVICA010000016.1, from coordinate 178,152 downwards.
CGAGCGGAAGACCGATCTTGCCGAGCGCGACTACACAGATATTCATCGGGTTACTTTCCTCTTCAACCGTGCCAGTCGGACGCGCAGCCCCTGGCGCTGGTACACCTGACTGATCAGCCGTTCACCGATACCCGGCACGGGCTCCCACAAGGGGGCGGTGGTGACGATCAGCTGTCCTCGGTAGTTCGCGTTCGCCGAGACCCGCTGCGAGCGGTCCCGGCGCAGACGGCGGGCGGGTGGCAGGGGCAGGCCCCGGGTCCTGAGCGGGATCTCGTACGCCGAGCCTGCCACATCCACGTAGAGGCGGACGCCCCGCTTGGCCCTGCGGTGCGGCACGGGCATCCGGGCGTGCAGCAGCAGCCCTTCGGCGTCCTGCTCGTGGCGGAACACGCCCGCCGCGGGTGGCAGCCGGTGGCCGTCCGGCACCCGGCGCCCGCCCGGCGACAGGGTGCTCTTCGGCAGCTGTCCGGCGGCGAGCCGGACGACGGGCTCGCCCACGTCCCCGGTCGCCCTGATCCGTACGGCCAGGGCGAGCACGGTCTCCTCGCCGTCCTGCTCCCAGGCCGCCGACTCGAACCTCACGTTGTCGGCGACGGCCTTGGGCTCGGGCTCCAGGATCTCGAACAGCCGGTCGGGCAGGCCGAGTCCGTCACGGAACCCCGGATAGGAGGCGTAGGCACGGCCCTCCTCCAGGACGAGCGGCGGGACGCCGCCCTTGGCATCGGATGCGATGACCTCGCACAGTTCGTCCAGTGCGCCGGCCTGGCACAGACCGATCCGCACCCGGCGCCGGAGCTCCACGGAGTCGCGGACGCCGTCGGTGAAGTACCGGTCGGCGAGCTCGCCGATGCCGCGGACGACCTTCTCCTGGAGATCCCGGTCCAGGTCGAGGAAGTCCGCCTGGAGCAGCTTCCACAGCTCCCAGATGAAGTGCCGGCGCAGCACCCAGTCACGCTTGGGGCCGGCCTCGACGAGCCCGGCGGCATGGTCCATGATCTCCGCGGTGCAGTTCAGCCGCGACAGATGCCTGGAGCTGTAGGTGATGTTGCCGGCGTTCTTCCGCCGGACCGCGTAGTAGTACGGATAGTCGGCCAGCACCGAGATCTTCCGGGCGTGGACGCAGGCCTTCAGGGTGAAGGGCTGGTCGCTGCCGACGGGAAGGTGCTCGGGGTAGCGGATCCCGTGCTCCTCGAGCAGTCCCCGGCGGAAGAGCTTGATGTTGGCCATGGTGAACGGCAGCGCCGACTCGTACAGGCTGACGTCCGGGTCACTCCTCCGGAACAGGTCCTGGTGCGCGTAGCGGCCGTTCACGCCGACCATGCGGCCGGCCACGATGTCCGAGCCGTGTTCGTCGGCGCACGCCACCATGCGGCGCAGGGCGTCCTTGCCGAGGTGGTCGTCGGCGCCGATGAAGAACACGTAACGCCCGGAGGCCAGCTCCAGGGCCCGGTTGCTGGGAGCAGCCGGGCCACCGGAGTTGGCCTGGTGGATCACCTTGACGGTGCCGGGGTAGCGCGCGGCGAACTTGTCGAGTTCCGCGCCGCTCCCGTCCGTCGAACCGTCGTCGACCGCCACGATCTCGAGGCGCTCGCGGCCGATGGTCTGCTTGACGAGCGAGTTCAACGTCGCCGTCAAGTAGGGCATCGTGTTGTAGACCGCGACGACGACGGTGACATCGGGAGTGGACAAAGCGCCCCGCCTCAGCCCGCCGTCGACAGCCGGACGGTCTCGCCGCCGGCCGCGGACTCCAGCACCGCGGCCGCGACCTCGACCGTGCGCAGGCCCTGGCGCAGCGTGCAGATGTCCTGGGACTTGCCGAGCACGGCGTCCCGGAAGAGCTCGTGCTCGACGAGGAGCGGCTCGCGCTTCGGGATCGCGTAGCGGATCATGTCGCCCTCGGCGACACCGCGGAAGGCCTGGAGCGCCTCCCACTCGGTGGCCTGGGCGGCGTTCGAGTAGAAGGTCAGGTCGGCGGTGAGGGTGTCGGCGATGAAGCAGCCCTTCTCGCCGGTGACCGAGGTGAACCGCTCCTTGAGCGGGCTCAGCCAGTTGACCAGGTGGTTGACCATGGTGCCGTCGGAGAGCTTGCCGACCGCGGCGACCATGTCCTCGTGCGGACGGCCGCTCTTCGAGACGGTGTGCGCGGCGATGGAGACGTACTCCTGGCCGGTCACCCAGGCGGTCAGGTCGATGTCGTGGGTGGCGAGGTCCTTGACCACGCCGACATCGGCGATGCGGTGCGGGAAGGGGCCCTGGCGGCGGGTGACGACCTGGTAGACGTCGCCCAGCTCGCCGGCCTCCAGACGGGCGCGCAGGCTGCGCAGGGCAGGGTTGCAGCGCTCGATGTGCCCGACGCCGGCGACCAGGCCGCGCGACTCGAAGGCCTCGACCATGCGGCGGGCGCCTTCGACGGTGTCCGCGACGGGCTTCTCGACGAGGGCGTGGACGCCCGCCTCGGCGAGCTTGAGGCCGACCTCCTCGTGCAGGGCGGTCGGGCAGGCGACGACGGCGTAGTCGACGCCGGCCTCGATCAGTTCCTCGACGGTGCTCAGCACGGGCGCGCCGTTCGCGGCACCGAACTTGTCACCCATCGGGTCGACGACGCCGACGAGGTCGACGCCCTCCAGGCTGTTGGCGAGGACCCGGGCGTGGTGGCGGCCCATCGAACCGAGGCCGATGAGGCCGGCCCGCAGCACGGCGTTGCTCACAGCTTGTCTCCCAGCTCGTTCACGGCGGCGACGATCCGCTCCAGGTCACCCTCGGCGAGCGAGGGGTGCACCGGGATGGACACGACCTCGGCGGCGGCGCGCTCGGTCTCGGGCAGGTCCCAGTTGCGGCCCGCCTTCTGGTCCGGCTCCCAGTACGGCTTCAGCCGGTGGATGGGGGTCGGGTAGTACACCGCGTTGCCGATGCCCTCTTCGGTGAGGTGCTTCATCGCGGCGTCGCGGTCACCCTGCACCCGGATCGTGTACTGGTGGTAGATGTGACGTGCACCCTCGGCGACCTTCGGGGTGACGATGTTCGGCGCGGTGATGTGCTCGCTCAGGTACGCGGCGTTGGCGATGCGGGTCTCGGTCCAGCCGGCGAGCTTGCCGAGCTGGACGCGGCCGATGGCGGCGGCGACGTCCGTCATACGCATGTTGGCGCCGACGATCTCGTTGGCGTAGCGCTGCTCCATGCCCTGGTTGCGCAGCAGCCGCAGGGTGCGGGCGATCTCCGCGTCGGGCGTGCTGATCATGCCGCCCTCGAGGGAGTGCATGTTCTTCGTCGGGTAGAAGCTGAAGGTGCCGCCGGAGCCGAAGGCGCCGACCGGCGTGCCGTTCAGGGCCGCGGCGTGTGCCTGGCAGGCGTCCTCGACCACGGCGAGCTTGTGCTTCTCCGCGATCGCCATGATCTTGTCCATGGCGGCCGGGTGGCCGTACAGGTGGACGGGCATGATCGCAGCGGTGCGCGGGGTGATGGCCGCCTCGACCGCGGCGGGGTCGAGGCAGTAGCTGTCCGGCTCGATGTCGGCGAAGACGGCGTCGGCGCCGACGAGCCGGACCGCGTTCGCGGAGGCCGCGAACGAGAAGGAGGGGACGATCACCTCGTCACCCGGACCGATGCCCAGGGCCATCAGAAGAAGGTGGAGAGCGGAGGTGCCGGAGTTGACCGCGACGCAGTGGCGTCCGTCGACCAGCTCCGAGAAGCCCTCCTCGAACGCGGCGACCTGCGGGCCGCCGACGACCAGACCGCTGCGCAGAACCGCGACGGCCGCCTCGATCTCTTCCTCACCGATGACCGGGCGTGCAGCGGGGATGGGCTGCTTGCTGCTCGGCATGGACGTCCTCCTTGAACACCGCGAGATCTCTATGTGGCAGAGGTCCGGGGTGTTGCGGACGTTTCACGAGGCCGCATCTACCCCTCCGGCGCTATGCCGACGCCCTACCGACGATTGATGCGCAAGCTTGCCACAACTCCCCCGAGGGGCCGCTCACGCGGGATTCGGGCCCGTTCGTCCTGCCCGTTCTCTCGACCGGACCGGTCGCCACCGCAGTCTCCGGGGAGTCCGCCTGGGCTGAAACCGCGCGTCAGATTATCAGGAGTTTCCTGATGTGAATTCCGCGCGCTTCCGGCATGGCGAAGCACCTCGGAGGCCGGGCAAGCCTGCCTCCCTAGGACGAGACGGTACCGTACCGTCCTTTGGTTCCGCGCCACCGGGGCGACGTGAGTCACGCCTCTCCGCCCCGTCGGCGGGGGCGCCTCCGCCCCGGACCGGGCGGCGTGCCGCGGAACGCGCCCGCGGCAGGTACCGACCCGGCCGACGCCGACGCCCCCCGCCCCGGCGGGCTCCGGCCTGCTCGGCACGCCGGCCACGGCGGGCTCCGACCGGCCTCGCTCCCTCGCCACGGCGGGCTCGGACCGGTTTCCGGCGCCCCGGTCCCAGCAGGTCCGACGGCTTCGGCACCCCCGCTCACAGCAGGTCCTACGGCTTCGGCATCCCCGCCACGGCAGGCTCGGACCGACTCGGCATCCCCGCCACAACAGCCTCCGACCGGCTTCCGGCGTGCCGGAGAGCGGCGACGGGGCCGGGGGGGGGGGGGGGGGGGGGGGGGGGGGGGGGGGGGGGGGGGGGGGGGGGGGGGGGGGGGGGTTTTGGGAGTGATGAGTCAGGGGGGAA